>JAUCGD010000314.1 GCA_030377945.1 Desulfobacterales bacterium HSG17
CCTTGTATTCACCAAAATCTGAAATTACGCCGAAAAATGCACTTTACGCCAGCGCCCAGGTTGGCGGGCATCCTTATTATCTTTATTGTTTAAGTATCTCGGAATATGAAAATAAAGAATTTGATAAAACAGAGGCTATTGACCAATTAATCCAATATGAAATTGAGCAGGGAAAAATTTTCGGGTTCTGGCAGACCCATTTTCAAAATAACCGCAAGCATATCAACGAAGACAATGACGAGGCTCTGGGCAAAAGGATTATATATTACTTTACGCGGTATAACAATAAGCCTGTTGAAATCAAAGAGATTGCCGATAAACTGAATGTATCAAACAAGGCTGTTGAGCAAAAAATAGAAAAACTCTATCTGGCTGACCTGGTATGGCGAACCAAAGCAAGATATTACGCATTTAACGACATCTGCCTTATGCGATATATCAAGTTTGTGTATGAAAAAGACCTGGAAGGCATTGAAGATATTGACCTCAGCCAGCAGAACCTTTTCAATAACCTGAAAGGACGCTTCCTGGAACTGATCGTTCAGGTGACCATGATGAAATTTAATTTTGAAATACTGGACGGAAAATTCTTTGGAAAAACCGGGGAAATCCAGGTCCCCTTATTTCAGTTTGTTGATACAAAATATGTAAAAGGTTCCAAAACCAGGTCTTTTCAGATTGATGTTTTTGGCAAAGAAAAAAACAGAAACGGAGTCTGGATCTGCGAATGTAAATATACCAAAACAAAAATGGGCATAAAACAGGTGGAAAAACTGGAACTTGCTGCCCAGGCTTTAAAGCAGGAAGCAGAAGATGAAGGATTGACAGTTCCTGACGTTCAGATGTGGCTGGTTTCAACAGGAGGATTTACCCAAGAGGTTCTGGAATATATCAAAGACAGAGAGGATATTTATTTTTCCGACCACAAAGGGATTGATGAAATTTTCCGGGTTTATGGAGGTAATTACAGGATTCCTGTTTTTAAAGATTCTTAAATTGATTTTTCAAACGCCTTTATTCCAAAACCAGGACTATCAGTTCCTTAGGCCCATGCACCCCAAAGGCCAGGGTCAGTTCAATATCTGCTGTTTTTGACGGACCGGAGATAAGCAGGGCATTTGTGGGCATACTCTCAGCCCATTTATTCTGTTCAATGGCTTCTGAAAAACTGTTATAAATGCTTTCAGCTTTTAAAACTGCAATATGGATTGAGGAATGAGAGACAAAAGCCTGGGTTCTTTTTCATCAGGCCATAAAATCAGAGCGCCTGTATCTGCAATTCCGCCCCTTGTGGAGGTTATACCTGCATCTGTTTCAAAGATTCTGCTTTTGAAATCTTCCATATTCCTATTATATTTTATCAGGTCATATTTGAACAGTTCAGGGGAATCCTCTTTCAGAGAATTTTCAAGAAGTTTTCCCATTTCAGTTTCAGGCGCATAAACAAGAGAATTAATATTCTTATCTTTCAGAATCTGCTTTAGGTTTTCAATCCATGTATCCTGATTTACCACATGTACCTCGGACCGAACCGCTTCCATATTCTTTTTTAATAAGTCAATTTTTTGTTTTTGATCCAGATTCAATTTTGTCAGTTCTTCAGGTTCGGGAATATTAAATGCACCCTGTTTTACTGCTGATTCAAGTCTGGAAAAAATTCGCTCACGAGCATTGTTATCTGATATGCTGTCTGATTTATTAATCATGGGCAACTCCTTGTTCTCTGACTCTTTTATGAAGACTTTTTTTGGCAAAAACAGGTTTGGTTCTATTAAGTGTCCATTGTTTTAAAGGCCCTGCTTTGGGCAGTACCGGCCCTAAAACACCTGCCATTTTTGTACTGAAAGCATTGAGAGCCGGAACACGGTTAACAAGTTTCCAGCCTTTCCAAACTGCTGTTTCCATAAAATGCTTTTTATAGCCATGACCTTCTATTGTTCCATTGGTATCATAACTTTCATTTCGCAGTCTGCGAATCAAGTCTGGTATGGGAATCTTGACAGGGCAGACCTCTTCACATGCATTACAAAGACTGGAAGCTGTTGTTATGCCCCCTGCCCTTTCAAGTCCTTCCATTTGTGGAGTCAGTATTTTTCCGATAGGTCCAGGATAAACAAAACCATATGCATGGCCCCCTATTCTTGTATAAACAGGGCAGTGGTTAAGACAGGTTCCGCAGCGAATACATTGCAGGGTCTGACGCAACTGGGGATCTGCGAGTATTTTTGATCGTCCGTTATCAAGGATAATAAGATGAACCTCTTTTGGCCCGTCTTTTTCACCATCTTTTCGAGGTGATGTTATCATATTAACATAGGTTGTAATAAGCTGGCCTGTGGCAGAACCGGTGAGAAGACGGAGCAAAGGCGGGACATGCTCAAGTTTTTCAACTACCTTTTCCAAGCCCATAACAGCAATGTGAACAGGGGGAACAGTGGTACACATACGGCCATTGCCTTCATTTTCAACCAGGCACAGGGTTCCGGTTTCAGCAACTGCCACATTAACACCGCTTAAACCCACATGTCCCTCATAAAACTTTTGTCTCAGGGTTTTTCTGGCAATGGCATTGAGTTCTTCCACCTCTTCTGTATAAGGTGTGTCTGGAATTTTTTCATGGAAAAGCTTTGAAATTTCTTCTTTGTTTTTATGGATAGCCGGTACTATTATATGAGAAGGGGTTTCCCCTGCAAGCTGGATAATGAATTCCCCAAGATCGGTTTCAAGGGCCTCTATTCCATGCTGTTCAAGGAATTTATTAAGGTGCATTTCTTCAGATACCATTGATTTGCCCTTAACAAGTTTATCTGCGTTGTGGGTTTTCATAATCTCCAGAACAGTTTCACATGCCTGTTCTGTGGTTTCTGCCCAGTGGACAACAATACCGTTTTCTGTGCATTTCTTTTCAAGCTTTTTCAGAAGTTCAGGCAGTTTGCTTAATGATCTCTTGCGTATTGAATTACCCGCAGCACGGAGTTTTTCAAGTTCCCTGGTGTCAGAAAACACTGCCTTGCGTTTTTGTATCATTGTACCCATTGCAAACTTGAGATTTTTCCTTAAACGATTGTCTTTAAGGGCAAGGGCAACATTTTCCTTAAAATTAAAACCTGTTTTGCTATTATTCATTGGTGCGCTCCCATAAAAATTCAGCAAGATGTTGTCCTTTAACCGGGATATTTTGATGTTCCATTGCTCCTGTGATATTCATCAAACATCCGCAATCACCGCCCAGAACATGCGATGCCCCTGTGTTTTGTATATCCTCAATCTTGTCTTTTACCATTGCTGCTGAAATATCCGGGTGTTTTATGGAAAAAGTGCCTCCAAATCCGCAGCATTGATGCTCGTTTTCCAGTTCCTTGAGCCGGACATTGCTTAACTGGCGTATCAGGGATTTTGAATCTTCAATAACTCCCATTTCCCTGGCAGCATGGCAGGAGGAATGCCATGTTACAGTCACAGGTTGGCCTTTATCCTCAAGCTTGATTTTCAGAACATGGACCAGAAATTCTGTAAGTTCAAATATTCGGGATGAAAAGGCCCTGACCTTTTTTGCATCAGGGTCATTTTCAAAAAGCTTTGGGTAATGATGTTTCATCATTCCTGCACAGGAACCGGAAGGAACAATAATGGGGTAATCCTTATGAAAAACTTGTATCTGTTTTCTGGCAACAGCTTTTGCTTCTTCAGGAAAACCGGAATTATAAGCCGGCTGTCCGCAGCAGGACTGTTCAGGGGGGAAGATGACTTTTACACCTTCCCTCTGAATAAGATTTATTCCGGCCATTCCAGCATCAGGATAAGACATGTCAATAAGGCATGTACCAAAAAAATAGACTTTTTCAGGAGTCTCACTCATGAATCTCTCCTTTGAATAT
>JAUCGD010000315.1 GCA_030377945.1 Desulfobacterales bacterium HSG17
CATGAATTATGAATTGCATGAACGTTTTTGGGGGTGGCGGCCCAATGATATTTTAAATTTTACGGATAATATTAATAAATTTCAGTTGGGGGTTTTAGAAGTTACCCGTCGGGCGGTGGTCTCATTGGCAGAGAGAATTTCCCGCACCGGTAGTAATGCTGAGTTGAATCCGAATCTTCAAAGTGCCATGAATTGGTTTATGATTAAATCAGATAAATTCTGGTTCCCCTCGGCAGAATCCAAATACAATGACGGATTGGAGGAATTGCAGTTATACGGGGAAAAGCTTAGACGTGGGGAAGCCAATTTTTACACCCGGGCCGACAATCTGATCCCTTTGCTTTCAGCGTTTGAAGATATCCTCGGCAGTTGTGATGAAAATCTGGTCAAGGTCATGGAGGATGACGGTGAAAGCGTATCCTCATTTAAGGCCGACGATTATCTGTATTATGCCAAGGGCGTCTCCAGCGCGATGGTTACAATATTGGAAGCCATTGAAGAGGAATTTCATTCTATTTTGATGTCCCGGGATGCCATGGGGCCGCTACACCATGCCATTATATCCTGTCAACGTGTGAATAGTATAGACCCCTTGGTTGTCATGGAAAGTAGTCTGTCCAGTTTTTTTGCCAATCATCGGGCCAATATGGCCGCCCCTATTTCCCATGCCCGATTTCATTTGGGGGTGCTGATTAAAGCATTGTCGACTTAATAAACGGTTTGTGACTTGACACTTTTAGGAATCTACAGCATATATTCTGACGGTAAATTTTGAAATTGTGAATAATTCCCATGATTTGGTTTTGTATTATTGCAATTCCCGTCTTTGTTTAAAATTTGCAGTATAAAAAGAATACTATTATAAAAATCGGAATACGGCGCCGCCATCAATGTAATTATCGGCAGCTGGTGCAGGCCTTGATGCTGGTCTTTAAGATTCCGGTTTGGATGAAACACACCCAATTTAAGATGTGAAAAAGGAGCAGGTGATGATCAAATTAAGTCCAGCGGATAATGCTTTCTTGCAGGTAGAACGACCCCAGACGCCCATGCATGTCGGTGGGTTAACGATTCATACAATTTCAAAGAATGTAAATAAAGCGGAATTTATGAATAGAGTCGTTAATGAATTCGGTCAGGTATTGGCACAGGTCCCCGCATTTAGATCCCGTTTGGAATATTCATCTCTCTTGAAGCTTGATGTCCCGGTGTTAACCCCTGATCCACATTTTGATTTGAGTTATCATGTGCGCCCCATGGCTGTTCCGGCACCATGTGAAATCGATCAAGTGATGGATTATGTGGCCAGGGTCCACGGTCTTTTGATGGATCGAGCGCGCCCTTTATGGGAATTACATGTTATTGAAGGCATCAAGGGTCGTCGATTTGGTTTGTACTTGAAAGTGCATCATTCGATTATGGATGGTATTAGTGCCATTAACCTGATGAAACAATATTTCAGCAATGATCCCGATGATACAAAGTTGAAGCAACCGGCTGCCAAGAAAAAGAAAAAAAGAAATGCAAACAAGGCCGCCGGCAATCTTTTGGAAAAAGGAATGGGGCTGGTCGCAAAGGGGCAAAAAGAAGTATCAAAGGCAGTGGACCTTGCCGGCATGTTTACGCATATCGGGAAAGAACTAATTCGTTCCGAAAAAGTGGTACCTCCTTGGTATTCACCACAAAAATCACCTTTGAATGTTGAACTGACAGGACGGCGTAATGTCGCGGTGACATCTTTTAGCCTGAGCGGCTTTAAGGAACTCGGCAAAACCCGAAAGGCCACGATCAATGATGTGATCCTGGCAGTCTCTGCCGGAGCATTGCGTCGATTTTTAAAAGAGAAGGGAAGCCTTCCCAAAAAAGCAATGGTTGCCAATATCCCGGTATACATAAAACCGGCAGACGGTGTTGAACAAGTGGGCAATGCGATCTCTTCTATTAATTGCAGCCTTGGAACCCATATTGATGATCCGGTCAAGCGTTTGGAACATATTCGAAATTCAACTTTCGAGGGTAAATCCCAGCTGATGGCTATGTCAAAAGATGCCATTGATACGTATAATTTAATGATGGCCGGTCCGTTTATTGCGGCCCAGTTATTGAACATCACTCCTAAAATACGAGTGCCCTTCAATATTCTGGTTTCAAATGTGCCCACATCCCATGATAAACTTTATTTGATGGGTGCAGAAATGGAAAGTCTGTATGGTTTAAATTTGATTTTTCAAATGCAGGCCTTGAATGTTACGGTCACTACCTATTGTGACAGCGCGGATTTTACGTTGATGGCCTGTCGTAAAACAATGCCGGATTTGGATATTATAATCCGATACCTTCAAGATGCGTACGCAGAACTTAGGGCCGCCCTTCTGGGGTAGGTATTATCCAATCTGATTTGATATTATCAAATTGCATAAATCACAGACGAGGATGTTGCCATTCTCGTCTGTGATTCAATTCCCTTCATTCAAATTCAAGAATATTCCTCCGGCAGAACACCAAATCGCATCAATTTGCGGCGCAAAGTATTTTTATCGATCCCGAGCTCTTTGGCGGTGGCCACTTTTTTTCCTTGGTTGCGTTTTAATGAACGAATAATGGCCGTTTTCTCAATTTCTTTGAGGGTGATACCATTGTGGGCGGTAAGCGGTTGGATTGGTGGGTGAACCCGCTCTGGCAAGTGGGGTAATCGGATCAAATCATTCGGGCATAAAACAAAGCCATGCTCAATGGCATTTTCCAGCTCACGGATATTGCCCGGCCATCCATACATCATCAGGGCAGTCATGGCTTCATGGGATAAGCTAAGAATGTGTTTCCCTTTCATTTGATTAAATTGTTCCACAAAATGCTCCACTAATAATGGAATATCCTCTTTGCGGTCACAAAGGGGCGGCAGTGATATTTTAATGACATTGATGCGGTAAAATAAATCCTCCCGGAACTTACTTTTTTTGACGAGTTTTTCCAAATCGTGGTGAGTGGCGGCAATGACCCGGGCATTGGTTTTTTCAGATTTTCGACCACCCAGAGGTTCGAACGTATGTTCCTGCAATACACGCAACAGACGAACCTGAACGGCCGGGGAGATGTCTCCGATTTCATCTAAAAAGATGGTTCCGTTTTGGGCTAATTTGAATCGTCCCGGTTTGTCCTTTTTAGCATCTGTGAAAGCACCGGCCTTATAGCCGAATAATTCGGATTCGATCAGTGTATCCGGTAAGGCTCCGCAATTGACAGCCACAAACGGCCCCTTGGGACGAGTGCTATGGTTGTGTATGGCTCTCGCCAGAATTTCTTTGCCGGTGCCGGTGGGGCCATCAATCAGAACCGTGCTGTCGCTTTCGGCAATTTGAGGCAAAATTTTAAAATATCGAAGCATTTTATCATTTTTACTAATGATGTCGGCAAATGTATGCTCCTTTAAAACCGCTTTTTTATATTGGGTCAAAGCAGACAGGTCTCTGAAAATCTCAACCCCACCAATGAGTGTGCCATCGGACGCTCTAAGGACGGTAGTGTTGATACTGATAGGAACTTTTCTGCCATCAGCCCGTGTGATGATCACCGCTCGGTTGGTTTGAGGGAGTTCCGTTTGGATTGTTTTTCTCAAAATGCAGCCATTATCGCAGACGTTGGTGCGAAAAACTTCAGCACAAGTCCGACCGATGACTTCTTTGCGCATGAAACCGGTTATTTTTTCTGCCGCCCGGTTAAATGACATAATTTTCCATTCACGGTTCACAGTGAATACGCCTTCCTCAATACACTCCAGTATGAGCTGATAGTTCTTGAGAATGGACTGCATATAGGTGCCTCCCATAAAATGATGAATGATTCAATTTGTTCCCTAAATAATATCACAATG
>JAUCGD010000316.1 GCA_030377945.1 Desulfobacterales bacterium HSG17
GCAAAAGGCTTTCAATGAAAATCGTTGAAAGCCTTTTAAAATATGGTAACTGTGTTTATTTAAATACTGTAATCAATAACTGCAAAATGGTATCTTTTAAAACAGATGTGTGTGTTGACTTGATGTGGTACAATTCATAGCAGAATAATCAGAAATTCATTTTTACCACAGCAACAGTTGTCCTTTTAGTATAGTTTTTTCCAGTTTTATCATTGTGTGTGGCGAGCTGTTCTATAGGGGTGTCATGACATAGGGGAGGTAATCTGCTGGTGCCACCCACCCCCTGGTCAGTTCACAGATTCAATTTAAGTATGTTTACGCGGGCAGATTTTTTAAAATCCGCTATATCTTCAAATAAGTTGAATTGCCAGCCGAGAAAGGCTATTCGATTAATTATTTTGTAAGAACCATAAAAAACTGTTAAAGTCATTGTTAGCAACTCACATTCCCACAAAGGAGAAACGGTATGGCTGCAACAAAAAAAGAAACGGTTCTGGACTTTCTTAAAAATACCTATAAGGAATACAATTTTGATTCTCGCAAAAACTCAATAACTTCATCATACGACTTTATCATTGATACAGGTACCGCCAGAATATTCATCAAAATCGAGAGGAAACGTTGGGATGCGTCTGATAACAGTTCCATTGTAAATTATTTAAAATCGAAAGAACAACAGATTCGTGAAGTTCTTTTGACCAATCAGAATGCAATTCTTCCACTAAAATAGCCCGAATAAAGGTGCAAATGAAATTACAACTAAGCATTCTGGAAAACCTTTTTACGATTCATCGTTTTCCATCAAATCATGATATTCCAAGTCAGGTATATGAAAGCCAATTCTATTCAATCAGTAAGACTGATGAAGAATTATCAATTGTTTGCAACTCTACCACCCAGGTTGGCTCTAATAAGTCTGATACCGGTTGGTCCTGTATTAAGGTAGAAGGACCCTTGGATTTTTCTCTAACCGGCATTTTAGCAAAAATTTCAACAGTTCTTGCTGAAGCTGAAATAAGTATTTTTGCAATATCAACCTTTGATACAGATTATATTCTGGTTAAATCAGAAAATCTACCGTTTGCTAAAAAGGCATTGCTAAAATCAGGATATACTTTTAACCGTTGAAACCGATTCGTAGCAGCGGATCACAAGGTGGTCCCAACTGGCTAATTACCTGTCAGTCTAAGGAAAACAATGCAAGTTGATTATAAAGACTATTTACCCTATGAATTCAGAGCTTCAGCGATACGACTCTATTTCACCGCGCTCAAAGAAAAACTTGAACCGATTCTTGGAAGTGACGGCAGAGTAATTAAAGCGTTGGAAAATAATACTGTGACAGACAAATGTTTGGTTGCTATCTTCAACGGGAAACTTGTTGGCATTATGGGCATTCAAACAAACAAGGGTGGATTCTTGAACCCACGCTTTAAAACAATGGTGAATATATACGGAATACTTGGTGGCATTATTCGCATGGGTGGTTTAATGATACTTCACCATACAACCGGCACTGATGAGCTATATATCGATGGTGTCGCTGTAGCGCATGAAATGAGGGGTAAAGGTATAGGATCACGTTTGTTCGACCTTTTGGAACGAAGTGCATCGAAAAATAAAATCAGAACGATTTCACTTGAAGTCATTGATACGAATCCAAGGGCTAAGGCTCTTTATGAACATCTCGGCTTTGAAGTGATGAAGGTGCAAACACTCTGGCCGTTGAGCTTGTTCATAAAGTTTCCATTTAGATCATCAACCCTTATGATAAAAAAGATCGGTTATTGTGATAAAAAAACAAAAGGGCTCCTTTGACCTGGCTCCCTCAAAGGAAGGAGCCAGGAAAAGGGCATCTTCAGCCTGTCCTGTCTGAAAAATTTTCAAAAAGATTGCTAAATTGTCAACGCTTTCACAATTCTAGTGCTGCCAGTTACATGTCCAAACAAGGTTTTGTCATCAAGCATGAGACAGCTTTTTTCAATCTGATCTGGATTCATGTACTCTGAAATTTTAAATCCTCTTTCCATCAAAAAAGTACTGATCAGATCTTCATTTAGAGCGAAAGAAACTATAGATTCACCGGATTGATTTTTGCTGTTGAAATCAATCAGCTCCTTTACACCGTAAGCTTCCATTATCCCAGGCCACAGCGCTGTGTAGTCAAAGGCAATGGTGCTGTCTGACCTGGAATTTGCACTGACAAATGCAAGAGTGGCGTCTACGGCTTCAGCACTCAGGTAAGGTGTTACACCCTCCCATACAAAAAAAGTCTTTTTGTCCTTATCAAAATCGGTTGATAAAAGTGCGTCTGCTATGGATTCCGTATTGAAATTTATGGGAACAAACGAGACCTGGGCAGGAATTTCAATATTTGCATTGGACAGGCATTCCCTTTTATGCTTTTGTATGACTGGGATATCAAGTTCAAACACTTTTGTCGCGTCCAGGCGTTCTCCAAATCGATATGATCTGCTATCATATCCGGCCCCTAAAAATACGATCTGTTCAACTTTTTCATCCAGTGCCTCATTAAAGAAATGATCAAAAATTTTAGTCCGAGCAATGACGTATTCATAGATACCCGGAACGAAATATTTTTCTTTCATTATCTCAGGTGCACTCATATCCTGAAGCTCATTGATTTGATCCTCAGGCAGAAATATACTGGCTATATTATCCTGGCCCTGGATTTTTATATTTTTCTCTTTTGTTGAAAAAGCTCTCATAAAAGTGGTCCACAAGGCTGTCTTGGAAGGTTTTTCTTCTATTGCTGTGTTATCCGGCGTTATTGATGCCGTACAAATACCGATTATGTTGCCAAACGGGTCTTTTACCTTTGCAAGATAAAAACCCTGGCCAATGTTTTGAATGCCCCCTTTTGCCAAAGCGCCTAATCCAAGCAGTCTTTCGTGTTCTTCATTTACATTGGGAACCGTCCAGTAGGCAACTGACCGGCTGTCATCCTTGTGTGAAGAGTCATCAACCAGATTCAGTCCCAGCCAGTCTTCCCCGATTTTAAAACTTACAAATGAGGACTGGTCCACCTCCGGTTTTGTGTTGAGCACCTTTGCATACCACTCTTTGGCCTTTTGAAGATCATCAACATCATAAATTACCGAGCGTAAATCTAAAAGCATAGTACTTCCTCCTTTTAAAAATATTATTTTGAGGTTAAATCAAACTGGATTCTTAATCCGTCATAAATCGCTATACTTCCCTGCTGTATTTTCTGAACTATTATGTCATCTTCCCAGGCATCAGGTGGTGAATTGCTGACATGAAATGCAAGACCGTGTGCAAAGAACAAACGAGTGGCCTGTATTTGATAAATTTGTTCTTCAGTCAGTCCCTGAAACCTGGGATAATCTGAAAGTGAATTGGTACAGGTATCCCAGTTTCTCTGTCCGTAAACGGCAAAATGCCTGATGTTCTTTTCAATATTTATCCCTCTGTATAGATGTCTTTCTTCTCTGGCAAAAATGACATACCCGATACCGTGATCGATCCAGAGATCTCCGGTATTTTCACGATTCATAAATTCATAATGCAGATTGTAGGATAACTCAACTAATACTTCTTCCAAGACATCCATGGAGTTAAAGAACGAATAAATTGGCCTGGCAGAGGATCCTAATTCAGTTGCAAGTGTTCGGGTTGACAATTTATTCCAGCCTTTGTGTCTTACAAGATTAAATGCTGAATCTATTATCTCTTGTTTTGTAAATTTAAATTTTGGAGGCATTATGACATATTCCTATAAAAATTATTTAAAATAAGCATCACATGATATGCATCATATGATGCGTATCATTCGATTAAATTTATGTCAAGCATAAAAACAAAAAAATGAATTTAAAAT
>JAUCGD010000317.1 GCA_030377945.1 Desulfobacterales bacterium HSG17
CCGAAGGCATTAACGTTTATACCCAGACACCCAGAGTGCAAAATGTGCGTAAATGGATTTTTGAGATGCTTTTGGCACAATGTCCGGCAAGCCAGGAAATCCGGGACATGGCGGAAAAGCATGGTGTTACGTCAACTCGGTTTACGATTGAAAACCCAAAAGAGGATTGTATGGTTTGCGGATTATGTACTCGCGCGTGTGAGGAAATTGTCGGCCTGGCCGCCATTTCCGTCATTGATCGCGGTGTGCATAAAAAAATCGGGGCACCCTTTAGCCGGCCTTCGGAAGTCTGTGTGGCCTGCGGTTGCTGTGTCACGATCTGCCCCACGGGTGCGATGCGCAGATTTATCGAAGATATTCGCGAGACACCCAAAGTGCACCTCACGCCATTGGCCATATAGAAAAGGAGAAAAAACATGCATAACAATCCGAAAGTCGGTGTTTTTCTATGTGAATGCGGGCAGAAAATTGAACCCCTTATCGATTTACCCGCCATTCAGAATGCAGTGGCCAATGATGCCAATGTGGTTTGCTGCAAAATTTTACCATATACCTGTTTAAACCCCGGTATGGAACAAGTCATCCAGTGTATCAAAGACAATGGTTTGAATCGTATGGTTGTAGCCGGGTGTGAAAGCCGTTTAATCCTCAATAAATTTGAACGCCAATTAGAATCAGAAGGCATGCTAAAAGGCCAGATTGATATTGTGAATTTACGGGGACATGTTGCTGCCGTGAATGATGGCAGCAAAAAACAAAGGGCTGAAAAAGGAATTAAACTAGTGCGCGCTGCGGTCGCGGGCATGGCGGCATTGCCTTCAGGCGTCCAGACCAATGTGACGATTAAGAAACCACCTATTATCGTGGGCGGGGGGATCGCCTCGTTTGCGGCCGCCCATGAACTCGCAACCCAAAAGATTGACTGCCTGCTTTCTTTACCGGAAACCAACCCGGAAATCATCATGGGAGAGATTCATAAAAGCTATCCGGGAGAGCGCAGCAATTACGGGCGTTTACGGAAAATCATGGATGAAGTGCTGGCTGATTCCCATGTTCAAATTCTACCCCGGGGCGAACTCGTAAAGTTATCCGGTATTACGGGTGATTTTGGTGTCACCTTTTCCGTACCCGGAAAAACATCCGAAGTTAAATATGAAGCCGGCCTGGTAATCGCCTGTCTGGACAGTGAGTTGGAAATACCCGGACCTGAATTCGGCCATGACGGCCAAAGCGTTGTCTGCCAGACAGAGTTTGAAGAAGATCTGTTAAATCATCATATCCCGAGCGGCCAAACCGTATTCTGGATTAGCGATTATGAAACCGGCCAGGCCGAATACGCTGGATTGTCCACCCGGTCGGCATGGTCGATGGCACGGTACATGCGTGAAAATTCCGATACAACCCGGGTTGTGATTCTGTATAATGAGCAAATGCCGCTTCCCATTACGACAGCGGAAAAAGCCGTGGGTAGAAAACTGGGAATCATATGGGTGCCGTATGATAAGGCCGTACAACCCATTTTGCAATCCGGGCTCATCAGTTTCGGGAGTACCAGGGATCATATGGAATATGAGCTGCCCTGGGATCAGGTCGTGCTTTCACCGATTCACCAAATGGGGGCCAAGACCCTTCAGACCTCACAGGTTTTGGGAATCGTCCACGGTGAAGAATTTTTGGGCACCCATCATGCGAAAGTTCGTCCTGAGATGGTGGGCCGCGAGGAGACCTATCTGGCCGGTAGCGCCCGGCATCCCTGCGACCTGACCGATGCCCTGGCCCAGGGACGAAATGCAGGCAAAAAGAATGCGGAAATGATGAAAAACTCTACCCAGGGCCTTCTTTTTGTGCCTCAGGTGGTTTGCGTTGTTGACCCGGTTAAATGTGTCGGGTGTGGTCAATGCCAGGAACTCTGCGATTGCGGCGGTATTGGAATCGCCGATAGTGTTAGCGGTGGTGGCGGTCTGCCCAGGGTGGTGGATCCCATGTTGTGTACGGGGGGTGGCACCTGCGCCGCTGCCTGCCCATACGAGGCCTTGACCTTGCAAAATAATACCAATGATCAAAAAGAATCCCGGGTGGCATCTCTGGCCCGTCATATGGCGGCTGATGAATTTGTTGCCTTTGCCTGTTCCTGGGCGGGTTTACCGGCTGCGGACAATGCCGGCAATATGGGCTTGACCTATGATCCGCGCGCCCACATTCTCGGCGTACCCTGTATCGGCCAGATTGATATCAGTGTCATGGCGCGCGTATTTATGGAGGGCTCCTCAGGTTTGTTGCTGGTGGGGTGTGTTCCGGAAGACTGCCATCACTCGTTTGGTGTGGATCACGCCTGGAGCCGGGTAAACCTGATGAAAAAGCTGTTTGCCATGTGCGGGTTTGAACGCCAGCGCATCACCCTGGCCCATGCGGATTTGAATCAGCCCGAAGAATTTATCCGTACCGTGGAAAGCTACACGAAAATGCTCAACAGCCTCGGACCCATTGAGAAAAGCCCTGAGAATCAAAAAAAGCTTGAAAACATCTATGAGCTGGTGAAACATAATTCCAGGGTGCGGCTCTTGCTTTCCTGTGGGTTGAGGCGCCCCTGGGAGAAGGCATATCGCGGGGACCAGCGTTTTGCCCTGGCCTATGACCGGGACGATTTTATGACCGCCCTGAAAGAAGAATATCTGAACACGGAAATTAAGGGGATTCTAAAGACCGCCCCCCGTTCATTCGGGATTGGGGAGATCGCAAAAGCGCTATCTGAAAAAGAAAGCCGAATCCTGACCCACTTGACGGAGATGGCTTCCGAAGGCCTTGTGGATACAACTCACGGTAGTGGCGGCGTTTTGTATGTAGGGAGAAACTGATTTTTTCTGTGCATTACAAGTAACCCACAATATTGATGGATTCGTAAAAAGTCGATTTTGTAAGTAAAAATAAACGTCGCTGATTTATCAAAAATTGTTTTTACGGAGCCGTCAATATTATTTTGAACCGAAATGGCCGGCTGAAGAATGCATTGTTTCAACCGGTCATAATCTTTAATAAAGGACACCCCCTCACAATGAATTCAGATTCCGAAAATTTTTGGCAGCATCACTCCCTCCATTATTTAGAGATGGCTTTCAGCGCAGATCGACTTGGGACCCTGGCCAACCCGGATGGACATGCCAAAAAAACCGGTGATTGCGGGGACACGGTGGAGTTCTTTTTGGCGATTCGCGAAGATACCATCCAATCCATCAGTTTTGTGACCCAGGGGTGTATGAATACCAATGCCTGCGCCAATACAGTGGCTTCCATGGTTGAGAACAAGCACATTGATGAGGCCTGGGGGGTGACCCCGGAAAAAGTGGTGGAATATCTGGAAACATTACCGGCGGAATCCGTCCACTGCGCCGAGCTTTCAGTGGGTACCTTATACCTGGCCCTGACCGATTACCAAAAATCCTGCCAAGCCCCCTGGAAAAAACTCTATCAAAAATAAGGACTTTTTCGTCAATATAAATTGTTATACGCAGTAAGTTAATACTCTATTTCAATGGACCAACATGTTAAGGAAAGCATGAAACAGCAACTATAGTCTGTTTTTTAGTTCTGTGGCTGTGACTTGCATAATGGTCTCCTTAAGTCTATGTTTTAGCCATAGGAATCATTTTAGCTAATCTGGTCAATAATTGTATAAGCCCTTAACTTCTGCACATAACAAGCACTTCCATGTAGCGCAGAAATGGCATTCACACCCACAACAATATTCCCGGACAGGCACTGATTATTTTTTGGAGAATGAAATGCTCACGGATCTGGCTTATTGTTTCAATGAAGTAATATTTAATTCTTCGGATGTTTTTCCGGGTACGGAAAAGGT
>JAUCGD010000034.1 GCA_030377945.1 Desulfobacterales bacterium HSG17
AATCGTAACATAGCTATATTTTTAAGTGCAAGTAAAACATTTGTAATATTATTTTAATATAACACTTCAAATTTGTGATTGCCAGGAATTTTAAAAACTTGACAATTAATGATGCTATCACTAAAATTATCACATTTTTTAATAGTAAGTTAAACAAATTACAAGGCGTTCCAGACCATGTATCATGAAAGAATATTGACAGACAGGCTTAACAGGCTTTCTTCCGTTTTTCCGGTTGTTGTCATCTCAGGTGCTCGTCAAGTGGGAAAAAGCACCTTGCTTGCCAATACTCTGGGGAAAAAGATGGATACTGTTGTTTTTGATCCGGTAATTGATGTGGAAAATGCAAGGCTGGACCCTGAACTTTTCCTTAACAACCGACGTTCCCCCGTTATTCTGGATGAAATCCAGTATGCCCCTGAACTGGTTTCGGCCATAAAGCGGCGTGTGGACATCAATCGATCAACACCTGGACAGTATATTCTGACCGGTTCTCAGCAATGGGGAGTATTGCGATCAATAGCTGAAAGCCTTGCAGGAAGAGCTGTGTTTCTTGATCTTGACGGGTTCAGCCTTGCTGAAATCAGCCATGAGAAACGCCAGTCTCCCTGGCTTGATAAATGGATTGAAGATTCCCAGGCTTTTATTAAGTCATTTTCAGGCCGACATCTTACTAATATTACACTTTACGAACAACTATGGCGCGGATTTCTGCCAGAGGCTCAATTTATCCCCCTTGACACAATTCCTGATTTTTACGCCGCATATCAGCGAACATATATTGAAAGAGATGCCAGGCTGTTTGCAGATGTATCTGACTGGCAGCTGTTTGGCAGATTCCTAAGATTAATGGCAGCTATGACAGCTCAAGAGATCAATTATAGTCAAATCGGGCGGGAACTGGGCTTGACACCCCAGACAGCAAGACGCTGGCTTGATATTTTTAAAGCTACTTTTCAGTGGTTTGAACTTGAACCCTTTTCAGGCAATGCTGTTAAAAAAGTGAGCAGCAAGCCAAAAGGATATATATCAGATACAGGGCTGGCCTGTGCTGCCCAGGCTATTTCAAGTCCAATGGCAATCGGCGGTCATCCCTTATGGGGTGCTTTATTTGAGACCGCTGCTGTTGCTGAGATCAGAAAACAATGCTCGTTCTTATCTCCAAGCCCAAGAATGTACCACTGGCGGACATATGGTGGGGCAGAAGTTGATATAGTTATTGAATACAACGGCAGATTTTATCCCATTGAAGTAAAAGCAGGAACCAATCCGAGCCGGAGAGATACATCTGGAATTTCAAGTTTTCGAAAGCGTTACCCTGAGATTGCAGTGGAAAATGGACTGGTGCTTGCGCCTGTGGAAAGAATTATTCCCTTATCGGAAAATGACTATGCAGTGCCTTGGGATGTTATTATTGAATCAGGATGGTCAGGATGATTTAAGGATATTCAGGATAATTGGAATATATCCTGACCATCCTTTTAAATCCTGTCCATCCTGATTCAAAAGCAGTCAAATCAAGCCTCTTCAATACAAAGCGCAATATCCTTAATCTCATAAATCCGTATCTTATCTTTCCACAAACTGGCATCACCCACAAGGGTTACTTTGTTTGTTTTCTTTTCTATTTTTGTAATATGCACTTCTATGGCCATTAAATCAATATCAGGATTCATCTGGCCCCTGTATTTCCAGATAATTGTATCTTCAATCTGAGTTAATTTTGGGGACTTAAACTGTGCTCCCAGATCCTGATTCAAAGCAAATACCTGTAATGCCTGCATAACAGACTCAACTCCAAGGGAGCCTGGCATAACCGGGTCCTGATAAAAATGGCATTTGAAGAACCAGTCAGAGGGTTCAAGTTTTCGCTCTGAATAAACATAGCCAAGTCCTTTTTTGCCTCCGTTTTTTACAAGTTGAACTGTGTTAAGGAAATCAAGTTGGGGGCCTGTGAGCCTGTAATATGGTTTCCGGGTTTTTATTTCATAATATTGTTTTCTTGCATCATCTGATTTCAAATCAATAAAATCAATATCAACACCAGTGAGATATTTTTTTTCTGTCAAAGGATGATTATCAATTCCGTTGTCAAGCCCCACCTGATCTTTTAAGGCTGAAGCAACAAAATATCCGAATGCAGCCGTTCCTGTGTAATAGGGTTTGCCGTCCACTTCCATTTCAAATTCAAAGGTTTGTAAAATTGTATTGCCCATTGCTGCTGTTGATAGCAGGGTGGATTTATTTCTGATGGTTTTACCCCGAAGATCAATATCTTGGTGAAGCTTTCCTGCCCCGTCAAGGTTTCTGAAAAAGAAATCCGTTTTCGGGTAAATCAGGGTTGTACCCATGCACGCAGAGATAAATCCGCAGGGCTGGAGTGCAATCTCCATGATTATGGAATAGGGCATAACTGTTGGATGGGAATTATGCTGATAATACCATGCATCATGGGGAACCTCATATTCTGCAACACACCAGGCCGGTTTTGAAAAATCATGGCGTTTGCCTGAAACTTCAAGAACACGGGTGGTTAATTGCAAGTCTCCGTTAGGTGTTCTGGGAGGCTGGCGGTTTTCATAGATTTCAAACTCAGGGCCAAAGCATTCGGATATTGAGCCTGTGGCAAAATGCTGAAGATGGTACTGTGTAAACAGGGCTTCCTTTTCTTTTGGTTCCTGAATCTCTTTTGCCGGTTCAGGTGTTTCGGAAATGGAAATTTTATAAGGATCATTTTCATTCTTTTCCACAAGCTGTACTCCAAGATTTTTAAAATCCACAACAATTTTGGCTTCGGCGAGCTCAGTCGAGTCGTCTTCAAGCAGTATGTCAATATTTGCAACAGCATAGGGATTGGGTTCAAGACCGATTTCTATTATTTCCATGCGATAGGTAAGCAGCCTGTCTTTAGGGATTACCTGTCCCCGGCATCTTACCTTTTGAGGTAGATTTTTTATGGGCTGGAATCTTGCATCTTTTGTCCTGGTATGCATTCCAATGTAAAGCAGAAAGAACTGGAGAAGCTGTCCGCAGCCTTCAGCCATGAGAGATCCCGCCATTACCTCGTCATCTTTGAAATGACATGGAAAATACCAGTGTTCCGGGGCAAGTATCTTTTCTGCCATAATCATGCCAAGCCCCCAGGGACCGCCATTAAGATCAATGGATACAACACGGTCAATCATGAGCATATCTTCGGAGGAAAAACGCAGGGACGGGTTCAAACCTTTTTGATAATAGTGTTCTCCAAAACAGTCTGCCCGGTTTCCTTTTATTATCTTGAGCAGATCATCTCTTTCAAAGGAATTCTTGTTACATGTAAGAAACGGGGTAAAAGATTTCTTTTGTATCTGAATTCTTTCCTGGATTTCTTCGTCTGTATAGATAATTCCTTTACCGGCCGCCAGTTCCTGGTCTGTAAAAAATCCGGCACAGCCTCCATCCATCTTGAGAACCATCCTGTCTTTAACAAAACATTCATAGCTGAAGAAAAAAAGCAGGCTTTCACCGCTTTTGGCAAAAGAATTTATGCTGATTTCATATCTCAGTGTTTCCCCTTCCATTGCTATATTTTCCAGAAATGTCAGGGTGCAGTCTAAAAGCCTGTAAACACGTTCACCCTTGCAGGAGAAATCTATGCCAAGATAACTGATAAGCAGGAGATCGCACTGGCCTGATTCCACTGAGACTGCCCAGGGAATCTGCCCGTCAATGCCATACCATGAATTAAAGGGAATATCGTATTCCGTTGTCATGGTTGAGGGCTTGAATTCTCCCTGCTTTGCATCAAGTTCCGTTACCCTTGTCACCAGGAGATAGGGCATAAGTGGAAGCCTTACTTTTCGGTGGTAGGTGTCTATTATGGCATATTCAGGCCCAAAAACCTTTGCAATGCTTCCACCTGCAAATTCAAGGAGGTCATCCTGATCCCATATGAGATTTTCAGGTTTGGTTTTTACAGGCTCAAGCTTTACAGGGCCTGGTTTTACAGAAGCTGATATTACAGGTTCAGGTTCAGGCGTAAAGACTTGTGAAGGTGCATAATCTGCTCCATTGTCTCCTTTTACAAGGTCAATCTGGAGTTTAATAAGCTCTTTAATTTGCTGGTTTCCCTGTTTTCTTGTTTTTAAAAATGCTTTATGGGAGGCATTTAGCAGGGATATATTCTGGTGAAGCTTTTCCTCTCCAGCAGAAAAAAGAACAGGAGCTGGAGCTGATCCCCGGTAGTTTTCCATTATATTTTTATTCATATTTTGTATTTCCGGTAAAGGTTGAGATTCAGGCAGAATTTTCTTTATAGATTCTGTTTTCTTGATTTGCTTTTGTTCAATTTTATGTTCTGGTTTGTATTCTATTTCGTGTTCTGGGTTTTGCCCTGGCTTTTTTTCTTTTATTACAGGTTCTTTCCTGCTCTTTTCTTTCTGGGGTACAGAAAAAGTCTCTGTTTTTTCAGGAATAGTTACAGGAGGCTTTTTTACAGGTTTAATTTCTGCGATTTTTGCCTGTTCATGTTCTTCAGAAATCTGCCTTGCTATTTCCCTGTTTTCATCTGTAAGAATTTTGGATTCAATACTGTCGCCTCCCAGGGTTATGGATTTTACCAGGAGCCTTTTGGAAACTGATTCCATTTTTGCCTGCACAAATAAAGGGGAAAGATCTAAAGAAACCCTGTGGCAGAAAAGTTTTGCAAGGGCTTGAATAATCGTGATATTATCATCCTGGCCTCTTCTATTAATACTTACTGCAAGGTGTTTTTTCTGCTCAAGAATTTTATCAATCCATTTTGAGCAGTTATCCCTTGGCCCAAGTTCTATAAATACCCTGCCTTCATCATCATATGCTTTTTCAATAAGCTTTTGAAAATCAATCTCATTGGCATAGATATTAGCAACATTTTTTGCAATTATGTCACTGTCAACAATAATGGGTGCAAAATCAAAGGCTGAGTAAAAATCAATATTGGATACCTTGTTAACCGGAAGTCTGTGCATGTTAATCAGGTCTTCGTAATCCGGTTTTACCAAATCGCTGTGAATTGCATCGGTAACAGGCACTTCAAAATAATTGCACCCAAGATCACGGATTATCCGCTTACATGCCTGGTCATCCCCTGCAATAACCACCTCATTGGGAGTGTTGACAAAAATCAGGTAAGCTGATCTGCCCATTGAGGGGTTAAGGTCTCTTTCAAGTGCGTTGCGAACCTCATCAGGAGAGGCTTCCAGTTTATAGCTGTACCATATCTTCTTTTTTTCAGAATCCTGAAGATTCCAGGCTTTTCTAACATTTTCCATGGAACCTGTTATCCTGGATTTAAAAACAGGGGATTCCCTCAGACTTTTGCTGATCTGGTCGGTTCTGTCCCATACACCCAGGGCAAAAAGCATGGAAACCTCACCCATGCTGTAACCCAGGGCCTGATCCGGTGATATGCCAAAGCTTTCCCTGATAATGTCTGTATAGAGAATGGCAGACATTATGCCGCTTTCAAACATAACTGCCGGGGTGTTAAATAGCTGGGCTGAAAGGGATTTTATCTCCTCTTCCGACTGGCTGGTCATGCTTTTGGGATAGAGAATTTCGCTTCCCAGCAGGTCTCCGAGCTGGGAAGTATAATCTCCTGCTTTTTCATAAACATCAGGAAACAGCTGAAACAGATTTCGTCCTAAACCGATATAGGAATTAAACCCTCCCGGATATACAAATGCAATCCTGCCGTCACTGCCAAGAGGCTCAGGCGTAAAATAACTGCCTCTTTCCGATGACCAGTCGGTATTATCTTTAAATGCCTGTTTAATACCTGTTTTTGCTGCTTTTATTTCTTCATGGATTTCATTTTTACTCTGACTCATAAGACAAAGCCGGTATCTGCCGGAATTTTTGTCCTGGCTTGTTTGTGAAAAGTTTTTATAATAATCCTGTGCAATAGAAGTCAGGTCTTTGTCAGAATCAAGATCAGATGCAAGGATTTCAAGCCCTGATTCCATATCCTGTAAATTGTTTCCGGTTATGATAATAAGGCATGGAGAAACCCTGGTAAAATAATCGCTCTTTTTCCGAGCCTGCCCAGGTTCATCTTTTAAGATAAGATGGGCGCATGTTCCATCCGCCCCCATGCCGTTTATGGCTGCAATACGGGATTTCTGGGTTCCGTCTGCAAACCATGTTCTGGAATCAGTGGGAACAAAAAAAGGGCTTTTTTCCCATTTATCAGGATGTTTAGGGCCTGACCAGCCTGGTGTTTGCGGGATGAACCGGTTATACAGACAAAGTGAAGTCCGTATCAGGGCTGCCATGCCTGAAGCAGCAAAGGTATGGCCGATATTGGCCTTGCCACTGCCAATGGCGCATTTCAACTGCTGCCCTGCTTCTTTATAAGCTTCCACCAGACCTGATATTTCAGCTTGATCTTCCTCGAAAATACCGCTGGCATGAACTTCAAGATAATTTATATCTGAGGGGCTGATGCCTGCTTTGTTAAAAGCTTTTTTACATGAACTGGTAACAGCCGCATTATCCCTGCCTTTTGTAAACTCAACTGCATCTATGGCTGCATAAATCTGATTTCCCTGTTTCCGGGCTGCATCAACAGGTTTAAGTACCACAGATCCGGCCCCTTCGCCCACCATCCATCCATCTGAATTCTTATCAAAGCTAAGGCTGGGCAAGCCTTTGTTAATATGATTCTGCCGGTTTCTCAGCAGAACATTTTCAAATCCGCCTGAAAGATCCGCAGCAGCAACAACAACAGCATCAACCTCTGAATTTACCAGCAGCAGTTGAGCTACCTCAAGACATTTGAACACAGAATTTTCTTCAGAGGAAATACTGAATGCAGGCCCTGAAAAATTCCATACGGATGCAATACGGGAGGCCATGATATTGCCGATAAAACTGGTGTATTGATTTACCTTGGCCACACCGTGAATGCTTTCCTTGATATTGGATTTTAGAATGTTAACTTTATCATTCAGTTTATCAGAATGGGGCAGTTTATCAGAATGGGGAAAAACTTCTTTTAACTGGGTTGTCAGATTTACCCGTCCCCGAAACTGGTGCAGTGCAAGCTCTGCGCCCATTGCCACCAGAACAGCCACATTGCTCCCTTCCTCCAGTTGTGCTTCACGGATGGCATTATCTGCAACCTTAAGAGTCAGTAATTGCTGGGGAATAAGTCTGTCATCCTTGTTAGGCGGAATCCTGAACCTGAGAAAATCAAGATCAAAACTGTCAATATATGCACCTTCAGGCGGTTTGCCGTCTTCAAATCCATAGGCTTTTAATATTTCTTCATGCTTATCAATACCTTTCCAACGCTTTTCAGGCAGGGGCATAAAATGCTGCAATCCATCATAGGCAGTCCGGTGGAATTCTGCAAGACCTCTTGAATTACCGAACAGGGCATCCATGCCGATTATTGCCATGGAAAAGTCCTTATCCTTTTTATCTTCAACCCTGCCCTGGACAGCTTGAGTTATCTTTTTTTCCGAATTTTTATCAATTGGATTTTTATCATATTCCAGGACAATATGGCCGTTTGTACCTCCAAATCCAAATCCACTCACAGCCGCATGTTTTACATCGGAATTTTGGGGCCAGGGTGTAAGAACAGCCGGTATCTGGCTTGCTGAAATAACATTATTTTTTGAACTGTGGGCATTTTTCAGATTAATTGTGGCAGGAATCTTTTCCTGGGACATGGCAAGAATGGTCTTAATCATTCCTGACATACCTGCCGCAGTGAGCAAATGGCCCAGATTGGATTTGGAAGAGCCCACAAGAGGTGATGCTCCGTATTTACCGAAAAATGTGTCCATTGAGTCCAGTTCCACCTTGTCCCCAAGAGGGGTTCCGGTTGCATGGCATTCCACATATGCGATTTCTTTGGGATTTATTCCGGCTGTTTCATATGCACGTTCAAAAGCAAGGTTCTGACCGTCCGAACTTGGAGAAAGCACGGACTGCCCCCGCCCGTCATTGGACAAACCTGTTCCAAGGATGCAGGCATAAACCTTATCGCCATCCCGCACTGCATCTTCATAACGTTTAAGCACAAACATACCTGCACCTTCACCTGCTACCAGACCTCTTGAATTTTTATCAAGAGGAGAAGAACCCGGAATATTGGGATATGCCTGAAAAATGGAAAAACCCATATTGACAAAAAAAGGATCAGCCGCACTTACAGCACCGGCCAGCATCATGTCAGCTTTACCTGCTAGCAGATAATCACATGCCAGTTTTATGGAATAGATGGAAGATGAACAGGCAGCATCCATTGAAAAACAGGTTCCTGAAAGTTCAAGTGCCTGTGCAATCAAAGCTGATGGATAACCTGAGATCATGGCATTTTCATCTGATACATCTGATATATCAGGTGAACTTGTAAAATGAGGAAGCTCAAATCTCTCATTTTTCAGCAGTTTTTTTAATGATGCTTCAACAGCCCTGTGGTAAACAGGTATAAACAAGTGGTTTGAGTATTTTGTGGGAAAAGAAAGATTGCCCAGGATAATTCCGCAGTTTTCATGTTTATCTAAATATCCGCTGTCCTTAAGTGCTTCCCTGGCTGTATAAAGAGACCATTTAAACATGTCGTCAAGCTTTTTAAGCTGTGCTTCAGGCAGGGAATAGCCTGTACTATCAAACTCAAAATCGCGGACATAACCGCCTTCCATGCAGTAGAATTTATCAGCAACCCCTTTGCCAGGATCAAAATATTCATTGGGATCAACCCCCATCTGCCCAAAGTCTGCTGTTGATTTTGAATCTTTACTGGAAATCAGGTTATCCCAGTATTCCTTATAATCCCTTGCTCCTGGCAGAAGACAGGAGATTCCGATTATTGCTATTTTTTTGCTCATTTTATTTAACCTGTGAATATTTTATAAATTCTTGCATTTTCCGGCTTTATAATCCAAAATAGCCTGATTTGCCAAGTGACTGAGTTTTCCTGAAAAAATATCTTTTTCCAATTTTTTATCCCAAAGGTATGTATCAAATTTTTCAAACCATTTTCTTAATTGTTTTTTGGCATTTTCAATTTCATCTAATATATTCATAATTAAAATCTCTTAAATCTGCATCCCAAACTTAAATAACGCCGTTATATCCACATTTACCCTGTGACTTACAAGCTGGGCCAAAGCTCTTACAATGGAAATCTGGTCTTTTGTGCCTTTTATATTCAGAGGAATTGCTGCAAATTCCTGATCCTTTAATATTTCATTTATCCACAAAGAACATATCTGCCTTGGCCCTGCTTCAATAAATATTCTTCCCCCGTCATCATGAACTTTTCTTACAAGCCTGGGAAAATCCACAGGATCGCAGAATGCCCTGGCTATGCTGTTGGCAATAGCTTTGCTTCTCATGGGCAAAGGCATGTAGCATGAAGAAGAGTAAAATTTTATGCCTGACGGCTCATGAGTTGGCAGGGTAAACAGATCAACTATATTATCATACTCTGACCAGGCCGGTTTACTGTGAATGGCAAGATCAAGGCGCAGGGGAAAATACTGGCACCCCAATTTTTCAGCAACCCTGATACATGAATCAGGATCACCGGCAATAACCACTTCATTATCAGTGTTTATAAGTGTCATATAAACTTGATCTTCATTTTCAACAGCTTTTTGAACAAGCTCCCTGTCAGCAAGAAGTGTGTAAGATTCCCAGATGAATTTTTCTTTACCTTTATCATATTCAGGAAGTCCCCAGTCTTTTCTTACAGCAGTAAGTTCTCCGTGTAAAGCTTTGCTGAAAACCTCGGTTTCTTTGAGTTTACCGCTTAGCTGCCCAGGGTCCTGCCAGACCATGAGAGAGGCCATCATGGAGGTTTCTCCCATGCTGTATCCTATTGCAGATTCAGGAAAAAGCTTGAAATATCCAGCCATTATCATGGTATAGATAACAGAAAAACTTATGCCGCATTCTGAAATATCCATGATGTCTTTTCTCATGGCTCTTTCAAGACTTTTCAACTCGTCTTCTGTGGGAACACAACAGGTTCTCGGATAAAGTTCCTTGTCCTTAAGGATTTTTCCCATGTCAGAGACAATCGTGGAAAACTGGTCATAAACTCCGGGAAACATATGGAAAATATCCTGACCAAGACCAAGGTAAGCACTGCCGACACCAGGATAGACAAATACAACCTTTCCTTTTTTACCCAGAGGATTAGCTGTAAAATAACTGCCTTTTGGTGTTTTTATTTCAGATTTCTTTGCAAAGGCTGAAGCAATACCCTTTGACATGAATTTGATTTCTTTCTGCAAATTTTCTTTACTTTGGGCAACAAGCATAAGAGCGTATGGAGAATCTGCCCTGGAATTGAATTTTTCAAAATTTTGCAGTGAGAGTTTTTGCAGGTTATTTTCTTCATTTATCAGGGAGTTGAGATTATTAATTTGATCTGTTAGATCATTTTCATCATTCCCGGCAATGGGAAAGCAAAAAGGAACAGCATGAGCCAGATATTTTCCTGCACGATAGGGCAGGGTTTCATCTTCTGTTAAAATCATATGAGCTGTGCCATGATCTCCATATGAAAACAGTCCGGCTTTTCTTTTGGCCGATTTTTTGCTTAAAAACCATGTTTTGGAGCTTGTTGGAATGTAAAAAGGAGTTTTTCCCCATGATTGCAGATTATCAGGTGTTTTCCATAAAGGATTTCCCGGAATATATCGGTGATAAAGGCACAGGGCTGTTTTTATTATGCTTATCATAAGAGACATGTTTTCGGAAATATTGCCAAACATGCCTTCACAGGTTCCCAATGCACAGGATGGATATTTTTCATCTGGTTTATAAGAATTAAAAGGAGTTTGCAGCAAAGTTTCAAGGGATTGTCCGTGAATTTCAATATAATCAATGTCTGAAAAAGATGTGAGTTTTCCAGATATATCAAAAGAATCAATAACTGCATATACCCGGTTCTGATCTGCTGCGGCTTTTTCAAAAGATTTTAACAAAATTGCACAGGCTGCGCCCTGGGATGAATCTAAAACAGCGATTATTATTGAGTCTGATTTGCCTGTATCAATAATTTGCTTTGCTTTTTCAAAACCTGCCCGAATATTTTTTTCCCTGCCAAATATTTTGCATTCATATTCCTGAATCTGACAATCTTCATCTGCAATCAATATCAGGGCTGAGTCTGCAAGGGTTTGTTTCTTTTTTTGGGATTTGCTTCTTTTTATTGCACCGTTGACTGCTTTATCCAAAATATCCTGACTTATAAAGCCGGAGCCCTGTTTCTGTTCAATAATACCGTCATAGATATTTTTTTCAAAAATATCCAGTCCTCCGGCATTTTCCAGGATGGTTTCCATTCCTGCTATTGATAGTTTATTATTCATTATTTAACCTTCAATTGTTATCAAACCTACTAAAATTTTTGCTCAAGTTTATCATAAACCTCGTCAATCTCAAGCCTGCATCCCGATGTTTTAAGCTCAATATAAGGCGTGTTTTCATCTGTTTCCGTAAATATCCATTGCCCGTTTTCATCCCTGAAATATCTTTCCATGCTTTTTGCATTCTGAGCAATCATTACATATTCTTTTAATGCTTCAATCTGTCTGTAATTTTTAAATTTTGTACCCCTGTCATATTTTTCCGTGGAATCGGAAAGCACTTCAATAATAATATCCGGGTTTAAAAGAGTATCCTGTTTTTCATCTACAAATTCTTCTTCATTGCATGTAATCATGACATCAGGATAGGTATTCAGACCGGTTTTTTCAATTTTAAGCCGCATATCGCTTGGATAAACACGGCATGGTTTGTTTTTTAGCTGAGAACCCAAAGAAACAATAAGGTTTGCCACAATAAGATTGTGTTTTCTTGAAGCCCCTGCCATTGCAAAGATTTCACCGTCAAAATATTCGTTTTTGCTTTCTGAATCTCTTTCTATATCAAGATATTCCTGCTCTGTAATATAAGAAACTGCGGCTTGCTGCATGATTTGTTCCTCCTGGTTAGGGAATTTTAAACTTTACGGCATCATTTACTGATTCTGGTGCCAAGAATGCTGATCTGATTTTTTGATATAATTTTCGCTAACATTTTATTGCCTTATCTTAAATCAGCAGGTAAAATTTTCCTTTCAAAATCAGTCTGAACCGGGATTTTCAGGATTAAAGGATTTTCAGGATGTTCAACCCTTATCCTGTCCATCTTTTAATCCTGAAAATCTCGGTTCAGGCCTCATAAAGTTACATGCCCCGAATTCTCTATCAGTGTTGCTGGCAGTTTTTTATATGGTTGCCAGAAAAGCCTGTAAAATCAAAACATCTGCAAAAAAATGTTGAATTTCTTTTTGTTATGTGCTTCTTTCTTGACCTGTTAACTTGTTTAGACATTATCGGAAAAAGTTACTTTTCTATTCCCTTTTCTATAAATTCTGCCGGAGTCATAACAACCTGCCCCTTGCATAATTCTTCTGGAAAATGCCGGGTATTTCCAGTAATTAAAATATCTGCGTCTGCTGCCAATGCCGCCTCTAAAAATGGAGCATCATTTTCATCAGGCAGTTCAAAAACTTCAGCCAGTGCAGGTGCTTTTATTCCCTTGCTTCTCTCTTTTCTTACCAAATCTATTTCTGCCTGAATATCTTCACTAATAATATTGCAATTACCTTTAATTACCGAATCTTTATGAATCATATCCAGTGCATTCATGGCACGCGCCCGCTTAAGAGCTTCAAGCTCTTCCGCTAATGTATCTTCATTTATACCTGTCAAGATGGCAATCGGGCGGCCTTCTGCTGTAATTATTATATCCTGCTTCTGTTTTGTTACCTCCCATATGTTTTCCAAGGTAAAGCCCAAATCTTTTGTTGATATAAATCTCATTTTCCTATCTCCTTGTTGATGTAAATAGCAGATATTTCAAATGATTTCCTTCTGCACTTTCATTCAAAATTACTTTGAACCGAGATGTAGGGATTAAAGGATTTTCAGGATAAAAACCTTAATCCTGTCCATCCTTTAATCCTGAGAATCCAGGTTCAAACCTCATAAAATGTTACTCCCCGCCATATGCCCCAATTTCACCGCCGGTACTGCTGGCGGTTTTGCAGGGGAGGAATTTAACTTATTGAAAAATATCGTCCGTCATCAGGCGCGAGCAGTGAATAACAGCCAGCACATGAATCTGTTCCCGCTTTATTCGGTAAATAATACGGTATGGATTTTCAATCAGTTCCCGAATATATTCAACATCATATTCAGGTACTTTTCTCCCTGAATATGGATGATCTGCAATTTGCTCCGAGCGTCTCGTAATTCGATCTGTCATTCGTTTGGCATACCGTGGTGAATTCTGAAATATATTCATATATGCCACACATGTGTTCTATGGCATTCTCTGTCCAATATATTTTCATTCCGGCAATCCAAATCTTTTTCGGACTTCTTTTACATCAACAATTTTTCCTGTATCACTATCTTTTAATCCAGCTTCAATGGTCTGACGTACATAAATTTTTTCCATCAAATCATCCCAGGTAGCTTTGTCCGGCAGATTATCAAATAAACGGTAAGCTTCGTTTTTTATACTTTGGGTTTGCATAATGTATCCTTTCAAAACCATTCTGAACCGGGATTTTCAGGATTAAAGGATTTTCAAGATGTTCACCGTATCCTGTTCATCCTTAATACAAGCGGTTTATGCAGGTCAACCAGTGTTCCATTTCCGCCATTACCTGCGCTTCTTCCAAGGATTCTTTTGCTCTTTCCAGACGGTATCTGATCAGTTCTTCTTTTCTATGTTTCATAAAGAGATACCTTCACGGGTAACATTTTCATAAAAGGGCGTTATTTGCATTAAAGGGTTATTCCATTCCTCTTTTGTATGGATAATTGCGTTAATGATTTCACCGGTTTTCAGCTCCATTTCATATAATCTGTTATGTATAGCTATCTTCTGTTTTTCACTAAGTCCTTCTTCGATTAAAATAAGAATATCCCAGTCGGAAAATATTTCTCCACTGCCTCTGGCTCGTGATCCGAAAAAGATGACTTTGGCCAAAGGATAGTCTCTGTTAATTTCTGATTTGATTTCTGATAAAAGTTTTTTTTTGTTCATTTTTGTTGCCTCCTGTTTGAATCATGATTTACAGGATTAAAGCATCAAGAATATTCTTGAGTTTCTGGCTGAATAAATTTCGTTTATTTGATCTTCGGCTGTTTATAATATTCCCATGTAGCGCATATACTGAACACCGTCATAAATGGAGTGCCAAACTGAAAGTTTGGCATACTAAAAAGCTTAAAAATATTAGCAAACTTTCAGTTTGTCACTCCTTGAAAAAGTTAAATTTATGCCGGTTGCAAGTATATCATAAATTATTGAAAAGGTACTTAATTTTGCCCTTTGACAGGCTCAGGGCACGGAATTTCATACTGATCGCTGAATCTGTCGAAGCGGACAATCTTAACCCTACAACGTCACTTAGCCCCAAAGGGGCGTATTAGTACAGCCCAGGCCAACGGCCTGGGATATGAACAACCCATAAAGTAAGCTCTGAAAGAGCGTATTAAACTGTGGCAAATATTATTTTTCATAATCCGCCCTTTCAGGGCTTAAAATTTTGAATGTTTCCAGTCCCAGGCCGCTGGCCTGGGCTGTATTAATCCGCCCCTCTGGGGCTTAAAATCATAAGTGTCGTTGTAGGGTTAATTTCAGCTAAAAGTAAGCTGTTTGCTTACAGTCACCTCAGCCCCTTTAACACGGGTATATACTTTGCCGTTTTCATCATGGGTTGTGATGTCAGCCTTTACATGAGCAGGATTACTGTCTTTAATATCCAGGGATACAAAAAATTTGTTTCCCTTTGGAATCTGTGCAAAATGCTCTCCCAATTCTGCTTTTGTGGGCAGGCTTCCTGCATCAAAATGGTGCCTTACCCATATGAGCATGATCTGAAACTGGGGATCTGCTGCAAAGGGATTAAATGTGCCTGTTCGGAACTGCCCTTGATCTGATTCAGGGATTTCAGGGATGCGGCATTCCATTGTGAGCTTGTTTTGGGTAATATTTATCACTCTTTCAATGGCCTGGAAATTTGGGCCGTGGAACAGGGTTCCGTCCTTGTAGAGTTCGGTTCCGGGTTTTACCTGTGTTTCGCTTTTGTCAAATCCGGTGTAAACTGGCATTTCAGGACTGCGATTTATGAGTTTTATTAATGCTCCGTAATGGTTTATAATTTTGCCGTCAGGTTTCTGGCTCATTATTTTAACATCAAATTCAGCTTCTCCCTGATTGTTTTTGCTGATTTCCTTAATATCCATAGTGTAATTTATCGGCTGGGAATTATCAAATACTATTCCTTTGAAAAGCCTGTAATCAGCGCAGGAAAAAAACCTGAATCCCGGATAAAGCTTTTCACAGGCATCAGCCATCCACCATGTGGCGCATACTGTTGGGAGTACAGGATTTCCGCCTATAACATGGTCATTTAAAAAAGGGTTATCTTCAGGTAAAAGATTTCTGGTTATTCTATAAGACCTTAATTTGCTATCGGAAAAAACAGGATTGGGAATCATGGAACTTCCTACAAGAACCTGTGTTGTGCACTGGGTTGATGAAAGCTCGTCAGCAAAAAGTCGGGAACCTGCAAAAACAGGAATTACATCTATGCCTTTTTCTGCAAACATACGTTTTAGTTCGGGCGTTACCATGCCTCCGTCCCAGGGACCCCAGTTAAAGGTATTAACATGACAATTTGGATATAAGGTTTTAAATCTGTATGCAGTTTTATTAAGAATCTCGTTAGCCACTGCATAGTCAGCCTGGGCTTCATTGCCGTAAAAACCGGCAGCTGATGAAAACAATGCCAGATGGGTCAGCTTGCTGCAATCCACGCAGTTTAACAGGGCCTGCAATCCGTGTATTTTTGTGAAATAGACTGCATTAAAATCATCTGTGGTTTTATTTTCAATAAGCTTGTCTGCAAGAACCCCTGCACCGTGAATAATGCCTGTTATACTGCCAAACTTTTCAAGAACAGGACTGAGACTTTGCTTTATGGCTTTTTCATCTGTTACATCAGCAGATATATATTCTGCTGTTGCTCCTGCCTGTTGTATTGCATTGAGAGCTTTGCGTATTTCCCTGTCAGAGAGCAGGGGTTTTAACATCTGGTTTACTGCTTTGGGAGTGGGCTTTTCCCCCCTGTTTTTCAATTCCATCATTATGGCTTTTTTCAGTTCAGCCTCTTCTTCAATATTTTTTGCCCATTCAGGTTCTTCAACATCAGCATATTCCGAACGTCCCATGAGGATAAATCTGCATCCATGATCTGCTGCAAGTTGAGCCACGCATTTAGCAGTAACCCCTTTGGCTCCTCCGCTTACAAGAAATACGGAATTGCTGTTTATATCGTTATTTTTTTCCTGCGCAACATCGGCCTCCTGTGAGACCAGGGTTATCCTGCCTTCCGGGCCGTAAGCTATTTCCTTGATGCGGCAGTCAGGATCATGAATCTCTGATATTATGGCAGAAACTGCTACATCAGTGTCCATGTCAGGAGCAATGTCAAGAGCGCGGCAGAATACGGTCGGCCATTCCAGATTCAGGGTTTTGGTCAGGCCGAACAGCCCGCCTGGGATCAGGCTTGAGGCTTTTCCGCTTAAACCGAAACTGCCGTCAATACGGGCTGTTGTAATGAAAAATCTGCGGTTTGAATTATCAGACACAAGAGAGTCTTTCAGATGTTTTGCCATGAGGAAAACATGGAGCAGTATGTCTTTTTCTTTTTCAGGAAAAAGATTGTCAGAATCTGATGAAAGAACAGGGTTTAAGTGGATAAATCCCCCAACCTGACCGAAATCGCTTTTAATAACCTTTAAAGCAGCTTTCAGGGTTTCTTCTTTCATATCTTCAAGAAAAATCCTGTCAATATTCTCTGGAAGTCCGGCCTGCCCTGCAATAATATCTTTGGGAAGGCTTAGAACAACAATTTTACACCCTTTTTTATCAAGAGCCTTGCAGATGGAGGATGTCAGTTCTGTTCCGTCATCTGTGATAAGGCAGATTTTATTTTCAGGAATATCAAATTCAAGAAAATCAGGCTTAGGGAGATTCTGTATTCTGACTATGCTCCGTGTGGTTTCCTCTTTTAATTCTCCTGGTTTTTCTTCCTGCGTTATTTCAGGAGTTTTTTTTTCTGCTGCTTCCGGTTCAGAAGAAGCCCCTGACGCAGATGCCATTTTATTTACCACTTCACCCAGGGTTTTCAATACTGAAAGCTCGTCAGGATTAAATTCGGGAAGTCCTGGGAATTTATCCATGACTGCTGCCAGAATTTCAACTCTTTTTATGGAGTCAATTCCAAGCTCTGCTTCCATATCCATTTCAAGTTCCAGCATTTCAACAGGATACCCGGTTTTTTCAGATACTACATTGAGCATTGTATCAGTAAGGATTTCAAGATTTGGCCCAGATACAGACGGTAGCGCCTCCCTACGTGGAGGCTCATTAACGGCTGCCGGTATATCAGATGTAAGTTTATCCACAATCTGTCCCAGGGTTTTCAATGGAGCCAGTTCATCCGGGTTTACTTCAGGCAGTTCAGGAAATTGTTCCATGACTGCGGCCAGAATTTCTACCCTTTTTATGGAATCAATGCCCAGATCAGCTTCCATATCCATGTCAAGTTCCAGCATCTCGGACGGATAACCTGTTTTTTCAGCAACAACAGAAAGCATGGCAGCAGTAAGAGTTTCAACATTCGGCCCAGATGGAGACGGTAGCGCCTCCCTACGTGGAGGCTCATTTCCGGCTGCCGGTATATCAGATGTAAGCTTATCAACAATCTGGCCCAGGGTTTTTAAAGGAGCCAGGTCATCTGGGTTTACCTCAGGCAGTTCAGGAAACTGTTCCATAACTGCGGCCAGGATTTCTACCCTTTTTATGGAATCAATGCCCAGATCAGCTTCCATATCCATGTCAAGCTCCAGCATCTCGGTTGGATACCCTGTTTTTTCAGCAACTACGGAAAGCATTGCAGTTGTAAGGGTTTCAACATTCGGCCCTGATGGAGACGGTAGCGCCTCCCTACGTGGAGGCTCATTAACGGTTTCCGGTATTTCAGATGTAAGCTTTTCTACGATCTGCGCCAGGGTTTTTAAAGGAGCAAGCTCATCCGGGTTTACTTCCGGTATCTCAGGAAACTGTTCCATGACTGCTGCCAGGATTTCCACTCTTTTTATGGAGTCAATACCCAGATCAGCTTCCATATCCATATCCAGTTCCAGCATTTCAGTTGGATAACCTGTTTTTTCAGCCACTACATTGAGCATGGCATCTGTCAGGGTTTTATGGTCTATTCCTGAAGGTGCAGGGGGGGCAGGTACAGGAAGGGGTTTGGGCTGAGTTATTTGTTCATGCTTTGGTTGCTCCTGTGTTGTTTTTTCTATAACTGGAGGTTCTGGCTTTGGTTCAGGAGCCTGGGAGGTGACCGGTTCAGTGACCGGTTCAGTCAGGCTGCCCCCTCGTAGGGGGGCTCTACCGTTTTCAATCCTGGCAACTGCCGGTTTTATTGCAATTTCAGGTGTTGAATAAGCAGGGTAAATCTCAACATCTGCCCCATACTTCTGTTTCATAAATTCAAGTGCAGCCACAGAGTTTTTTGCCTGATTTTCAAGGTATTGGGCATGTACATTCAAGGTATCGCCCTGATGAGTATGGAACATGTCCATGCTCCGCTCAATACTTTCAGGAATCTTTGTTTCCGGTCTTTCCCTGAGCAAATCAAATTGCTGTCCCATAAGATCATAAAATGATTTTGTGTATTCTCTTGCATTGTCAATCTGCTGAGAGTGGACTTTCAGGGTTTCACCCTGATGATTAAAAAACTGTCCAATGCTCTGTTCTATTTTATCCAAAACCTGGGGGCTGTCTAAAGATGTGTTTTCTATTTCATAAGGCTTTTCCATAACTTTACCTTTTTTCTCATTTTTTCGGGAATGACCGGCTGATTTTTCAATCACTTTCTCAACCACTTTTTCGACCGTTTTTACAACAGGGACTTCAACTATTTTTGTTATAACTTCAGCCTGCTTGATTTTATGCCCGTCATTTAAGGCTTCTTCATAAGCATTTCTGGTCTTTTCACTTATATAATTGCTGCCGTTAAGACTGATGTTCATTAATCCCGGTTTTTTAGCTCCAGGGTCTTTTAGCTCCCTGTATATGTCTATATCCTCAAGGGGAATTCCTGCCACACACAGTTGAACTGCTGCCTGGCGCAACTGGGTATCACTGCATTTTTTAGGGCTTGCATTTAAGGCTACTGCCACATGGGGTTTGTCTTTAAGGATATTGGATGCAAGCTTGGTCAGTACATTTTTCGGGCCGAATTCTACAAATATTCTGGCTCCGTCATTGTATATATTTTCAATTTCATCCTTAAACAAAACCGAATTAAGGATATGATCTTCAAGAATCTTTTGAATGGCTTCAGGCTTCTCCGGGTAGGGGGTTCCTGTTGCATTTGAATATACTTTGCATTTGGGAGTGTTGAAAGTTTTTGTTTTTATGGCTTGTGCAAAAGGTTTTTGTGCATGACCCACAAGAGGGGTGTGAAATGCAGCTGAAACCGAAAGGGGAATAACTGTATAGCCTTTGTTTTTTAAAGCATCATTTGCCTTGAGAACATCAGATACAGGTCCTGCAATAACAACCTGGGTGTTGGAATTGTGGTTTGCAATAACAACATCCTGGAAATCTTTAAGAGCTGCCTCAAGATTTTTCACATCTCCCATAACAGCAGACATGGTACCTGCATCAAAGTTTTCATCATCAGGCGGAGCCATTGCCTTTCCCCTTGCCCTTGCAAGAAAGAAATAATCTTCATCACTTAATACTTCTGCTGCCCAGAGTGCTGTTAGTTCTCCAAAACTGTGGCCAGCAGCATAATCAGGGCTAAAGCCTGCCTTGTTCAAAAGCCTGTAAAGACCTGCGGAAAAAGCTCCGATAGATGGCTGAACATTTTCCGTTTTCTGCAAAACTGCCTGATCTGCTTTTTTATCTGCTTCTGTAAATTTTGGAAAGGGGTAAACCAGGCTTGTAAGGGGTTTTGCATTGTCTTGAATAAAAAGTTCATCCATTTGAGCAAAACTATCCATAACAGGGGGAAAATTCATGGATACGGTTTTTCCCATGTTAATATATTGCGAACCCTGTCCGGAAAATAGGGCTGCAACTTTACCTGACGTTTCTATTCCCTGTTTGCGGAAATAAATGCCTTTGGGATGTTCCCAAGTATCTGCATTTGATTTTGCCTCAAGGCTTGATTTTGCCAGGGCAATCAGTTCCAGAGCATCGGAAGCGGAACTGCATACAAAACCCAGACGGGCATCTAAGGTTTTTATTGGGGCTGTTTTGTATTGATTTACAAAATTGAAAAAAGCTTTTTTGCTATCTTCAGATTCCAGTTCTTTTTGAATCTGTGTGCATTTTGCCTGAAGATTTTCAGGGCTTGAATCTGATATAATAATACTGTAAGGCAGGGTATGTTTTCTGAAATTTCCTTCCGGTTTTTGAGTATATTCTTCAAGTACCACATGAAAGTTTGTACCCCCAAAACCAAAGGAGCTTATTCCTGCCCTTCTGGGATGCCCTTCTTCTGCCGGAAACCAGGGACGGGTTTCCGAATTGATATAAAACGGAGTATTTTCAACATCCATTTTAGGATGCGGGGTTTTAACATTTATTGTGGCAGGAAGTACCTTGTGATGCAGTGCAAGGGCTGCCTTGATAAAACCGGCTGAGCCTGCGGCTGCTTTTGTATGGCCGATCTGGGATTTGACACTTCCCAGCGCTATGTATTGGTTTTTGGGATTTTCATTTCCAAATACAGTTTTTAAAGCTGTAAATTCTGCATTATCCCCTGCAACAGTTCCTGTTCCGTGGGCTTCAATCAGTCCCATTGTTCTTGGAGAAATACCTGCAATTTCATATGCCTGATTCAGGGCTTTAGCCTGGCCTTCAGGACGGGGGGCGTAAATGCTTTTAAATTTTCCGTCACTGGATGTGCCGATTCCTTTTAAAACAGCATAAATCCTGTCATTGTCACGCTCAGCATCTTCCAGTCTTTTGAGCGCCACCATGCCAACGCCTTCACCCACAAGCATACCTTTGGAATCTATATCAAAGGGCTTGCTTTTATCTCCAGGTGAAAAAGCAGGGGTTTTACTGAAGCAAAGATACATAAAAGGGGAGTTGTCAGTATCAACACCTCCTGAAATCATGATTTCGCTTCTATATTCCAGGAGATCGCTCACAGCCAGTTTAATAGCAGTCAGAGAACTTGCACAGGCTGCATCAAGTACGCAGTTTGTGCCCCCAAGGTTGAGCCTGTTGGCAACACGGCCTGCAATAACATTGCCGAGCATTCCAGGAAAGGAGTTTTCTTCCCAGGGGATATAGGCTTTCTTTATCTTTTCAACAATTATATCAGCATCTTCATCTGAGACTCCGCTTTTGGTAAGTACTCGTTTCCATATGGGATATTGCAGTCTTGAAGTAAGAGGGGTAATAAGCTTCTGGCCTCCGCCCACCCCCAGTGTAACACCGATCTTGCTGCGGTCATAGGCATTTTCATCTCCATAACCTGCATCTTCAAGCACTTTTCTTGCAACCAGAAGGGCTAAAAGCTGGGATACATCCGTAACCTCAAGTATATTAGGGGGAAGACCAAAATCCATGGGATTAAAATCAACATCAGGGAGAAAACCGCCCCATCTGCTGTACGTTTTATCAGGTACTTTGGGGTCAGGGTCGTAATAATCATCTATATTCCATCTTGAAGGGGGAACATCTACGATGGAATCAACTTCATTTATTATATTATCCCAGAACATATCAGCATTTTCAGCATCTGGGAAAACTGAGGCCACACCGATAACGGCTATGGGTATCTGCTGTAATTTTGAATTAAGGCTGTCTGTATTTTCTGAGTTTTTATTTTTGGGGTCTGTAATATCCGATTTGTTATCTGATTTATTAAAAGTCATATATTTCTCTCGTAAAGTCATAATTGTTTTTTTAAAGGTACATGTTTTTACATGAACAATTAGAATTATAACAAGAGAGTCAATAATGTTTTACAAATGTTTTACAAATCAAGACATGTTTGAACCGCAGATAACCGTGATATATCTGGTATTCATGATGTTTTTACCATATTCGTACACCAAATCATAAATTTGTACACACTTGTAGAGACAAGGCATGCCTTGTCTCTACATTAGTCATACACATAATTATTAAATATCAAATTTGATTCCCTGGGCAAGAGGCAGTTCCTTTGACCAGTTTATTGTACATGTCTGCCGTCTCATATATACTTTCCATGCATCTGAGCCTGACTCCCGGCCTCCGCCTGTTTCCTTTTCTCCTCCAAAGGCTCCGCCTATTTCTGCTCCTGATGTGCCTATATTAACATTGGCAATGCCGCAGTCACTTCCTGCTGCGCTGAGGAAAAATTCAGATTCACGCATATTGTTTGTAAATATTGCAGATGAAAGCCCCTGGGGTACTGAGTTGTGGATTTCAACAGCCTGTTTTAAATCAGAATATGGAATGATATAGAGAATAGGCGCAAATGTTTCCTGTTTTACAATATCCATATCCGGTTTTGCAGCACAGATACACGGTTCCACATAGGTTCCTGAATCGAACAAGCCACCTGAAAGCACATTGCCGCCGTATAAAATTTTCCCGCCCTGTGCTTTAACCTGTTCAAGCGCAGCCTGCATATCAGCTACTGCTCCTTTGTCAATTAAAGGACCCATAAGGGTTTTGGAGTCAAGGGGATCCCCGATTTTTATCTGCTTATATGCACTGGAAAGCCTTTGAACAAGATTATCCAGGATTGATTCATGGGCTATTATACGCCTTGTTGTTGTACACCGCTGTCCTGCTGTTCCTGCTGCACCAAATGCAATTGCCATGACTGCCATATCAATATCTGCTTCAGGTGTTACGATTATCCCGTTGTTTCCTCCAAGTTCCAGAAGGCTTCTGCCCAGCCGGCCTGCAACTTTTTGGGCCACATGGCGTCCCATATTCACACTGCCTGTTGCAGAAATAAGGGGAATACGCCCATCCTCAAGCATAGGCTCTCCCACATCCTTCCTGTTTCCTATAACAAGAGACAGTACTCCATCAGGAACCTTATTGGCTTTCAGAACTTTATCCATTATTTTAATTGTGGCAACAGCAGTTAAAGGGGTTTTTGATGAAGGTTTCCATATTACGGAATTACCGGCAATAAGGCAGAGCATGGCATTCCAGGCCCAGACAGCAACAGGAAAGTTAAATGCAGTAATCACACCTACCGGGCCAAGGGGATGCCACTGCTCATACATCCTGTGTTCAGGCCGTTCACTGTGCATGGTCAGCCCGTAGAGCATTCTGGACTGACCAACAGCAAAGTCGGCAATGTCTATCATCTCCTGAACCTCGCCTTCACCTTCAGCCCGGATTTTCCCCATTTCCAGGGATACCAGTGCGCCTAACTCTTTTTTATTCTCCCTTAAAGCATCTCCAAGCTGTCTTACAATTTCACCTCTTTTGGGAGCTGGGACCTTTTTCCATTCCTGGAATGCTTTTTGTGCCTGCGCCACAACCTTTTCATATGTATCTTTGTCTGCACAGCTTATACTTGCTATATTTTTATTGTATAGTGGAGATACGCTTTCAAGAATACTGCCATTTGTGTTTAACCCATTTGTGTTTAACCATGAACCGTTAAAAGCACCGGATTCCGAATCTGAGATATTCAAACTTTTTTTAACAGAGTCTATCATATTTTT
>JAUCGD010000318.1 GCA_030377945.1 Desulfobacterales bacterium HSG17
AACAGATTTATCCATTTTATCTGATACAATAAGACCTAACAACTCTCTTTTATTTTTTTTCTGAATTTCTTCCATAGTAGTATCTTTATAATTTAACTAAATGTTTACATTCATCTCTTTTGATATTGTATAAAGTCTTGCAATATCTTTTTTGACATTTGAAAGTGTTGCTGTATTTTCAAGCTGTCCAACATCATTCTGAAAACGAAGATTAAAAAGCTCTTTTTTTAAATCTGCAAGTTTTTCTTTAATCTTGTCTGATCCCATCTCTCTTATTTCACTTGTTTTCATATCAGCGGTTCCTTTCTATAAATCGAGTTTTTAAAGAAAGTTTTCTTGCTGCGAGCTTTAAAGCTTCCTGGGCAACTTCTCTGGTAACACCTTCCATCTCATAGAGAATCCTGCCAGGTTTAACCCTTGCAACCCATGCGTCTGTAGCTCCTTTACCCTTACCCATTCTAACTTCGGCAGGTTTTTTAGTAACAGGATGATCAGGAAAAAACCGTATCCAGCTCTTACCTGCTCTTTTTGCATGTCTTGTCAAGGCAACCCTTGCTGCTTCTATTTGTCTTGCATTTATATATCCGCATTCCATTGCCTGCAGACCAAAGTCACCAAAACTCAACGTATTTCCTCTTTGAGGTGATCCTTTAGTTCTACCACGAAATTGTTTGCGGTATTTAACATTCTTTGGACTAAGCATTTCTTCTCTCTCCTAATCGCTTCTATCTTGCCAATGCGTGTTCACCGGGATTCAACACTTCACCTTTAAAAATAAAGGTTTTAATCCCAATGATACCATAGGTGGTGTTTGCTTCAATAAAGCCATAATCAACATCAGCTCTCAGGGTATGAAGAGGAATTCGTCCTTCTTTATACCATTCTGTCCTTGCCATTTCAGCACCGCCTAGGCGCCCGGCACAAATAATCTTAATGCCTTTTGCTCCAAACCGCATGGCAGATGAGACACTTCTTTTCATGGCTCTTCTAAAGGCGATTCTTCTTTCCAACTGAAGCGCAATATTCTCTGCAACAAGCTGAGCATCAATTTCAGGACGTCTTACTTCTTTGATGTCAATCATTACGGCAGGTTCAAGCATTTTTTCAAGTTCTTGTTTAAGAAGTGCAATCTCTGAACCTTTTTTGCCAATAATAATGCCTGGTCTTGCTGCAAAAACTCTAAGTCGAATTTGTTTAGAAAAACGTTCTATTTCTATTTTAGAAATGCCAGCATGATAGAGTTTCTTTTTCAAAAACTTTCTGACTTTAAAATCTTCTTCAACAAAAGAGGCATATTCCTTGTCTGCATACCATCTGGAATCCCAAGTCCTGATAATGCCTAATCTTAAACTGGTAGGGTGTACTTTCTGGCCCAAGCTTATCTCCTCCTATTGTTCCGTGTCTTCAACAATTACTGTTAAATGACTGCTTCTTTTCAAAATTCTGGATGCTCTTCCCCTGGCTCTTGGTCTGAACCGTTTCATGGAAGGCCCTTGATCGACAATTATATTTTTAACAATTAGTTTATCAACATCAAGCTCATTATTGTGCTCTGCATTAGAAATTGCTGACTGCAAAGTTTTATACATAATATCTGCAGCCTTAAGCGGCATAAACTTTAAAAGCGTCAACGCCTGTTCTGCATTTTTGCCTTTAACTTCAGCTATAGGCAATCGAAGCTTAAATGGTGAAATCCTTGTATATCTTGTAGTTGCTCTAACTTCCATATCAATATCCTTTAATGATGCAAGAAATTATCTCTTGGATCTTTTATCTCCTGCATGACCCCAAAATGTTCTTGTAGGTGAGAATTCACCAAGTTTGTGTCCAACCATATTTTCTGAGACAAAAACCGGTATAAATTTTTTACCATTATGAACAGCCAGTGTAGTACCGACCATTTCCGGGAATATCGTTGATCTGCGTGACCAGGTTTTGATAACTTTGTTGCTTTTGGTTTGATTTGCATCAAGAACCTTTTTTAAAAGATTCGGTGCAATATATGGACCTTTTTTTAATGATCTTGGCATAGTTTATCACCTATTTATTTTTGCCTATTTTCTCTTGGCTCTTCTTTTTACAATATACTTATCAGTTCTTGCACTCTTTCTGGTTCTCTTACCCTTGGTTGGAACGCCCCAGGGTGTACAAGGCTGACGACCACCAGAGGATCTTCCTTCACCGCCACCCATTGGATGGTCAACAGGATTCATGGCAACACCCCTGACAGAAGGACGTCTTCCCATCCATCTGGTTCTACCGGCTTTACCAATTTTAACATCCCCATGTTTTTCATTCCCAATTCTGCCAATGGTAGCCTTGCACTTAAGATGAATCATCCTTACTTCACCTGAAGGCAAGAGCACCTGAGCATAATTTCCTTCTTTTGCCATAAGTCTTGCATAACCACCTGCACTTCTGACAATCTGTCCACCCTTGTTCTGCTTTAATTCAATATTATGAATTCTTGTACCCATGGGAATCTTTTCAAGTGCCATGCAGTTTCCAGGTTTAATATCAGCCTTATCTCCAGTCTCAAGAATATCACCAACTTTTACGTCAAGAGGAGCAAGAATATATCTTTTTTCACCATCAGCATAAACTAACAGAGCAATCCTTGAGCTTCTGTTGGGATCATATTCAATGGCTGAAACCTTTGCAGGAATACCATCTTTATCTCTTTTAAAATCAATAATACGATACTTCTTTTTTGCTCCGCCACCTCTATGTCGTGCAGTAATTCTACCATAGCAGTTTCTACCGGCACGTTTATTTAGTTTTTTAGTCAGTTGTCTTTCAGGATTGGTTTTTGTAATTTCTTCAAAAGAAAGGTATTCCTGAGAACGACGTCCTGGAGATGTCGGTTTAGTCTTAATTATTGTTGACATATATTTATACCTCTTTATTAAACACCTTCAAAAAAATCAATTCGTTGCCCTGGCATAAGTGTAACTATAGCTTTTTTCCAGTCTTTCTTTTTGCCAATAATTCTACCGCGCTGTTTTACTTTTCCTTTTACCTGTATGGTTCTCACCTGTTTTACTTTGATATTGAAATTTTTCTCAACAGCGTCTTTGATTTCAACCCGGTTGGCATCTCTGTCAACCTTGAATGTCACCTGGTTGTCAATTTCTTTTTGAAGAGTTGTTTTTTCTGTGACCAGAGGGCCACGGATAATATCATATTGCTTCATATTAACACAACCTCCCTTCGATATTTTTAATAGTCGATTCTACGAGAAGAAGGTTCTTGAACTTTAAAATATCATATACATTGAGGCCCTCAGTTTTTATCACTTTAATATCTGGTATGTTTCGCGAAGATAGTAAAAGATTTGTATCCTCAGTATCCGAAACAATCAACAGATCAGAAAGTTCCAAGGAGTTCAGCACATTGACAAGCTCTTTGGTCTTAATAGCTTCAAGTTTGAAATCATCAATTACATAAATAGTCTTATCTTCGAGTTTTGCACTTAAGGCCATCTTTAAAGCAAGCTTTCTTACTTTTTTGGGCACCTTAATCGCAAATGATCTTGGAGAGGGACCAAAAATTACTCCACCACCTTTTCTTAAAGGTGATTTTACAGAACCTGCACGTGCATTACCAGTTCCCTTTTGTCTGAAAAGTTTTTTTGTACTGCCTCTCACCATACCCCTTGTCTTACACGCAGCAGTACCCTCTCGCTTTGCTGCGAGCTGGGAACGAACAACCTGGTGAAGGACACTTTTCTTTATGGGTGTGTTGAAAATCTGATCAGGTAATTCAGCTTCAGACACTTTTTTACCTGCATTGTTTAATACATCTACAGCAGCCATATTCTTCCTCATAAATTTTGATCAAC
>JAUCGD010000319.1 GCA_030377945.1 Desulfobacterales bacterium HSG17
GTACAGGAGCAGGAGACTGCTCTGTTACAATGAGAGAAGCGCAAAACGTAACAGCTTCTTTTGATATATCACTCGTACCGCAATATGCCCTGACCGTAAGCAAAGACGGCGAAGGTGCAGGTGCTGTTACATCCGCCCCAGCCGGAATAGACTGCGGGGATGACTGTACCCAGGATTATAACGAAAACACAGAAGTAACATTAACAGCCGAACCTGAAGCCGGTTCTGAATTTGCAGGCTGGACAGGCGGAGGATGTACAGGAACGGAAAACTGCGTTGTTACAATGAGTGAAGCGCAAACCGTAACAGCTTCATTTGATATATCACTCGTACCGCAATATGCCCTGACCGTAAGCAAAGACGGTGCAGGTGCAGGTGCTGTTACATCCGCCCCAGCCGGAATAGACTGCGGGGATGACTGTACCCAGGATTATAACGAAAACACAGAAGTAACATTAACAGCCGAACCTGAATCCGGTTCTGAATTTGCAGGCTGGACAGGCGGAGGATGTACAGGAACGGAAAACTGCGTTGTTACAATGAGTGAAGCGCAAACCGTAACAGCTTCATTTGATACAATCTATGTTCCGCCTGAACCTGAACCTGAACCGGTAATACCGCCTGCACCTGAAGACAATGACGGCACACCGGGCTGGTGGGAAACCCAGCATGGCCTTGATATGAGTTCTTCTGCTGATGCAGCCCAGGATACTGACAATGACGGACTCACAAACCTGGAGGAATATATAAACAAAACTGATCCCCGTGATCCTGACACTGATGATGACGGAATTGAAGACGGGCAGGAACGGCTGGCCGGAACTGATCCTGATGACAAGAATCTCAGCATACCAGGGCAAACACCAGACAGTGACAATGACGGACTCCCTGACTGGTATGAAGCAGAACACGGCCTGAACCCCAGCAACCCGTCTGATGCTGTACAGGACAAAGACGGAGACGGACTGCCGAACCTGTCTGAATTTATCAGCGATACAGACCCGGAAAACAAAGACAGCGACAATGACGGGCTAAGCGATGGAAAAGAAGTCTCACAGGGAACAAATCCCCTGGACATTTCTTCTGACTCAGTCAACGATTCAAAAGACACAGACCAGGACGGACTGCCTGACTGGTATGAGGAAAAATACGGACTTAATCCTGAAAAATCAGATGATGCGGCCGCAGATGAAGACCAGGACGGCCTGACAAACATTGAAGAATATGCAAACCGGACACATCCGAAAGATAATGACAGTGATGGAGACGGATTTACAGACGGCCAGGAAACCGCTGCCGGAACCCCGGCCTTAAACGGTTCATCAGACCCGGAAACAGATACGGATAATGACGGCATGACAGATGTATGGGAAAAGAACAACAAAACCGATCCGAATTTTCCTGATTCAGATAAAGACCCGGACGGAGATGGGCTGACAAATCTTGAAGAATTTGAAAATCAGACTGATCCTGACAGTTCAGACACTGACGGAGACGGAATGCCAGACGGGTGGGAAAAAGCAAACAACCTTGATCCTGGTGATGCATCAGATGCAGGTCTTGATCCTGACGGAGACGGCCTGACCGCCATTCAGGAACATGAAGCAGGAACCGACCCCCAGAATCCTGATTCAGATAACGACGGTTTCAGTGACACAAAAGAAATAAATGCAGGAACCAATCCCCTGGATGCTTCAGACAATCCCGAAGAACCGGGGAACACGGATAATGATGACTCTGACGGAGACGGCATGAAAAACGGCTGGGAAAAGCAGCATGGCCTGAACCCTGATAATCCGTCTGACGGAATTATTGATGATGACGGAGACAGCAGAAACAACCGGGTTGAATACACGGAAAACACAAATCCATTTGTACCTGACACCTATGAACCAAGTCATATGTTTAACGATGACGGATTTATGCAGGATCAAGGATTTGTACTTCATGTTATTTCCAAAGATGCCAGCGGTTTTACAATGAAAATTGTTACTTCTGGAGGCGAACAGCCGGTAAATCCCGGAGAATACACAGGAACAGGAGCAGCCCAAGACCCATTTACCTATAACTGGAAACCGGGCAGCCCGTTCACAGAACGCCGCACAGACGATCCCCTTCCGGGAGATATAAGCTATGAAGTCACTTTCCGTTTTTACGCAGACGGAAGCAATCTGCCATACACCTACACCGTAAAATACACGGATTATGCAACAGCAGATGATAATAAAGCTGACACACCCGAAGATCAGCAGGACTTTGAAGCATTATATCAAGGCAGCCTGAACAGAATCACACAAATGGAAAGGATATTTGATCCTTCTGTTTCATCTGAATTTAATTATACAATCAAGGATATAGAAGGCATATATCGCCCGGCTGTAATTAAAATTCCGGCTATTCCCTATGAAAACCTGCTTATTGACGACACACAGGGCAGCAACCTGGGATATGACCCGGATACAGATACCTATGATGTAAATACCGACAACCCGGACTATATGAAACTTGTTCCAGGTGACCTGCTCCGTTTGAAAATCGGTTCCTACAACTTCAGCGGCAATACAGCAGCCGAAGGTGTAACAATAACCTTTGAAGCTGCAAGCGGTAAATACAAAGGTTATCCTGTGCGCTACAACCCGATCCGCCATGCTGACGGAACAGGCAGGAACCCAAATGCACCGGCGTTAAACATTACAATCCAGCTAAACCCGGAAGCTGAAGCATATAAAGTAATCAATTCAATGGAAGATGCATCAAGACTGCTTTCTGTAATGGTAAATGAAACAGGAGACGGAACAGACGGGTTTGTTAAAGCTGATGTACAATTTGAGGTGAGTGAGGACGGAAAGGTTAACATTAACATCAATCACCTGACCTCACTAGGCTTTATTATTGAAGATACAGACAAAGACGGAATGCCTGATGACTGGGAAAACAAGTATGGTCTGGATATGAATGATCCGGCAGATGCTGATAAAGATTCAGATGGCGATGGAATCAGCAATCTGGAAGAATTTACAGCTAATTCCGACCCGAGTGTAAACCTAGCACCAGTAGAACCGGAAAGTGACGGCGGAGGCGGTGGAGGATGCTTTATATCAGCATCGGAAACAGCAGCAATACCGTTTATAATCCGGATCTTCGGAGCAATAATTGCAGGATTGGCTGTAATGAAAAAATTCCTGCCATAAAAGTAAAACCGTAGGGTGCGTTAGCGACAGCGTAACGCACCTTACTTTATCCTTTAAACCAAAAGGTGCGTTACGCTGTCGCTAACGCACCCTACTAAAAACTGCATTAAGGAGTACTAAAATTATTTTTAGTACCCACACTGCTGCAATGGCAGATGTCTGGGAACAAAAGATAATTGACGCAGATCCCAATGATTCCATAAATTGTATAAACCAATCTGTCTTCCCGGTTGATCCTTCTGCTGTAAACTTCCTGAACAAAATGTTTCAGACGTTCAGGCTTTCCAGTTCCTTTTTGGGTTCTTCCATAATCTCACGAACAAGGTCAAAACATTTACAATAACCTTTTCTATCATTTTTTCTAAACCAGTCCAGATCTTTATTTGCATTTTTGAGGATATTGATTTTATAAATCATGAAATGCCTCATCAACACTTATACTGTCAGGAATAAGACCCTGCTCTCTGGCTTTATGGCCCTGGATCAAGGCTTTCAGGGACTTTTTATCTCGGAGCAGCATCGGGCGCGTACAGAACAGACCAAAATTTAGTTTTTAGTGCAATTTAAAAACATACCTTTGTAGTAAAATTTGGTAATATGATCAGGCAAACAGTAGACCGCATTTAAAATCAAAAATTGTTGATG
>JAUCGD010000035.1 GCA_030377945.1 Desulfobacterales bacterium HSG17
CTGAATAAATAATAAAATATGACTTTAACAGCAGGCTTTAGCCTGGTTCAGCTTGTAGCCTGGAGCTTTAGCTCCAGGCGGCATGGGTAGATTAATATTTGGCAAATCCCTTAGTAGTTTTTTTAAGACTGTTTAAATAACAAATGTAAAGTTGTCAAGACATTTTAAACTTTTCCCCTTTTCCGGCATTTTAATTTATAACAAAAGCTGTGCAGGAATAATTTTGCTATAAAAGCTTTGTTATTATATTTTTATTTGATCTAATTGTTAATTTTGTTTATCATAAATATAAATACGAATATAAAAAGATTAATCTTGTATAACATGCCAGGTTATTAATAGCAGATTAATAATATTTTAAAAAAAAGATATGGAAAAAAATGAGTAAACAATCAGGCAAAGTATTGATTGTGGATGATTCCAGATCTACAATCCAGCTTATCAAGGACACCCTGGAACAGAATTATATTACAAAGGTTGCGGTTAGCGGTGAAAAAGCTATTGAAATAAATAAGTATTTTGATCCGGATGTAATATTGCTGGATGTAGCCCTGCCAGGAATAGACGGTTATGAAGTTTGCAGGAGAATCCGGTCTGAAAGCAGATACCGCTTTACAAAAATCATTATGATTTCAGTGCGTACATTGCTTAATCAACGTCTTGAAGGTTATGCATCGGGCGCTGATGATTATATTGTAAAACCCTTTGAAACTGAAGAACTTGAGGCCAAAGTCAGGGTATTTAACCGTTTGCGCCATACGGAAAAAGAACTGGACATACTGAACCAGATGCTGGATCAGCAGGTTCGGCTGCGTACCAGTCAGGTTCTGGAAGCAGAAAAAATGGCTGTTATTGGCCGATACACAGCCGGAATAGTACACAATCTAAACAACCCTTTGCAGGCTATCATGGGTAATGCAGAACTTCTTTCTTTTAAATATCCTGAGGATTCCAATGTCATAGCTTTGAGGCAGGCCTCTTCACAGATGAAAAAAATCATCAGCACTATCCTGACCACAGGTTATAAGAACAATAGCTCTGAATATACATATGTTGATCTGAATCAGGTACTCAAAGAACAGATAGAACTGCTGAACTCTAATCCTTTTTACCGGAATCATTGCATTAATATTATAACAAAGCTTGAAACTCTGCCTCTAATAAAAGGTATTTATTACCATTTCAGCCAGAGTTTTGGCAATCTTGTTAAAAATGCTGTGGAAGCCATGCATGATTCAAATAAAAAGGAATTGCGTATTACAAGCAGTATTCAGGAAAAATTAATTGTCATTCGGATAGCTGATACAGGGACAGGTATTGATAATGATCATATGGAAAACATTTTTCATCCTTTTTTTACCACCAAACCCCTGACTGCCGGAAATGGAATACCCACGGGCACAGGTCTTGGTCTGGCATCTGCAAAAGAAATGATCGAAGCCTACCAGGGAAATATCCGGATAATTACTGGAAAAGACAAAGGAACCGAATTCATTGTCTGCCTTCCTGTTAAACCTGAAAAACAAAAGCCCAATGATTCCAATGACGGCCATGGTCATCATTTGGTCCAGCAAGCACGGGAATAAATTCCAGGGCTAGTTTACTGCCGGGTGAAACGATGAGCATGGCCAATATTTATTTATATTCCCCTCTTAAATCCTGAACAATACCCTGAAGACTCTCCGCTTTTACCGCTTCTGGCATAACCGGGTCTCCTGCAACAAGCTCAACTTTTGACCAGAATCTTCTAAAGGGTTTGCTCATGGCAGGTGCATCTTTGCGGCTGAAAAAACTTCCCCATAATCCCCTTAAAGCAAGGGGAACTACCTGAACCGGGTTGCGTTGGATTATCCGTTCAATTCCGGGTTTGAATGTATCAATTTCTCCGTCAGAGCTTATCTTGCCTTCAGGAAATATGCAGATAATTTCACCTTCTTCCAGGGTTTGGGAAATGAGTTCAAATGCTTTTTCAAAGGTTTCCGGGTCATTTTTTCTGGATGTTATGGGAATAGCTTTTCCTGTTCGGAATATAAAATTTAGTATGGGAAGACGGTAAATAGGTTCAAACATTACAAAGCGTACGGGCCGTCGGCAGGCTCCTGCAATTAGAAGTCCGTCTATAAAACTGATATGGTTGCACACTAAAACTGCCGGGCCGTCATCAGGAATTTTATCAAGCCCTTTATGGTTTACCCTGTACATGGTGTGGGTAAGCATCCATATGAGAAAACGCACGGTAAATTCAGGTACTACCGTGTAAATATAAATGGCTACCAGGGCATTGAGTATGGCAACTACCAGGAAAAACTTTGGAATGCTTATTTTCATTATACCAAGAAGGACAATCCCGGTAACTGCTGAAAGAACCATGAATAAGGCATTTAGAATATTGTTTGCTGCAATAACCCTTGCGCGGTATTTTGCCTGGGTTCGTGTTTGAACAAAGGCATTTAAAGGTACTATGTAAAAACCGCCGAATATGCCGATAAGTACAAGATCAATTAATACCCTTAAACTGCCGGGGGTCTGCATAAATGCACCAATTCCCATTAATGTGTCTGTATTCGGAGGATCATAGGCAAGAAAAAGGTCAATGCCGAAAATGCTCAAACCTATGGAACCGAGAGGCACAAGGCCAAGCTCAACCTTTCGTCCTGAAAGTCTTTCGCACAGCAGGGAACCTGCTCCAATACCTATGGAAAACATGGTCAGGAGAAGGGTGACAACGCTTTCATTTCCTTTAAGCACAAATTTTGTAAAATTGGGAATCTGGGTCAGGTATGCTGAGCCAAGAAACCAGAACCATGAGATACCCAGAACTGACAGGAAAACAGAATGAAGATAACGGGCATAACCCACAGTTTTCCATATTTGTGTAAAGGGATTCAGGTTTATTTTTATTTCAGGAGACAGTGAAGAGGCTTTGGGAATTTTTATGCTTATCAGCCAGCCGGCCAGGGCAATGGCGCAGACTGTAATTCCTACTCCAAAATCACCGTGCTGGATTAATATGCCTCCTGCCATTGTACCCAGGAGAATGGAGATAAAAGTGCCCATGCTTACCAGGGCGTTTCCCCCGACAATTTCATCTGGTTTAAGGTGCTGGGGAATAATGCTGTATTTCAGAGGGCCGAAAAATGTGGACTGGGCACCCATGAGAAAGAGCAGGCATAAAAGCATATATATATTTTTAAGATAAAATGCCCCGGCTGCGCCGAGCATTATAATAATTTCCATGATTTTTATCCTGCGTATGAGCATGGATTTTTCATATTTATCAGCAATCTGTCCTGCTGTGGCTGAAAAAAGGAAAAAAGGCAGGATAAAAAGTCCGGCTGCAATATTCATCAGGGTATTTGAATCAATATCCACCATTGAAGCGCTTTGATAGGCCAGGAGTATGAGCAGGGCATTTTTAAAAACATTATCATTAAATGCCCCGAAAAACTGTGTCCAGAAAAACGGGCCAAATCTTTTTGTATTAAGCAAAGCAAACTGACCTGTTTCCTGTTTATTATCCTGCACTGTGTTTTCCATTTATTATCTCCATTTGAAATTATTCTTTGGCTTCCTGCCACTGCAATATGTATTTTTTTACTGTGCGCCTGTCAAGCCCGGTAATATTGGCCACTGCTTCAAATGTTTTATGCTGCTGATGCAAAAGAAAACAATAGCCGGACAAAAGTCTTTGTGCATCCATATTTCCTTTATTAATGGCATCTGTAAGGTGTGAGTTAAGGTCGTTTTTTATTGGGCTGTGATCTCCTTCATAATGCCCTTTAAGAAGAATTCTCCTGACACATTGTTCCAGTTCCCGGACATTTCCGGGCCAGAGATATTGTCTGCCAGGTTGTTTAAAGATTACTTTTTCCACCATCTGAACCAGTTCCCTGGACGGTTCCCCAAGTATTCTTTCAATAGTATGGGCAAGAAGATCGTTCAGTTCTGCTGCGGTTTCCCTGATACGCTGCCTTAAAGGCGGAACAATGATAATATCCGAGCAGAGCCGGTAGAAAAAATCATCCCGCAATATTTTCTGCTCCCTGAGTTTGTGAAAAGGCCGGTTGGTTGCAGCAATAACCCTGCCTTCAAATCTTCGCTTTTCATGACTTCCCACAGGGCAGAATGTCCGCTCCTGTATAACCTGGAGCAGCTTGATCTGGATGGGAATGGATACTTCCCCGATTTCATCTAAAAAAATAGAACCATAGGGGCTGCACCGGTCAAAAACACCTTTGTAATCTTCAGATGCTCCTGTAAAAGCACCTTTTTTATGACCGAAAAGTTCTGATTCTATTAAGGTTTCAGGAAATTGAGAAAGATTCAGGGAGACAAAAGACCGGGTAAAGCTTTGGACAAAACATTCTTTTTTTTCATCAAAAGGTATAAAACCGGAACGGCCCACAGACATTGCAGCAGTTCCTTTTCCTGTCCCGGTTTCTCCAAGGAGCATTAAGGAAAAATCTTCCATCCGGTTCCACAGAAATTCATTGTAAAGCCCCAGGTTATGGGTAAAAACATTATTCCATAAACTTTTGCGAAGTTTTTTCATGCAGGGGCTGGAACCAACCAGGCTGTGATCTATGAAAAAGAAAGCACGGCGGAGCTGGTAGGACATGGCAAAATAATGAATGGCAATATCTTTGGAAAAACCTTTATCCTGTAAATAAGATATGGCATCCCTGAAAAAAGGAACCCTGACAGATTTTTCCCCTGCTTTAATCTGCCTGGGAATCAGGCGGTCAAACTGCTCAATAAACTGGTGAAAATAATCAAATAAAAAAACAGCTTCCATTATAAGCCGGTCTTCCCCGGCATATTGATTGATGCTGATTTTGTCTTTTTCTGCAAGACGGTTTACCCGTGTATGTACTTCATGGGTAAGCTTGCTGATCCTGTCTTTTGTTGAAATATTGGATGAAGAAAGCCCTGCAACTTTAAGGTCAATCTCAACACGTTCATCACTGAACGGGTTTGCAAGGGCTGCGGCTCTTACAAGGGTGAAGAATTCACGGTCATGGGTGGATAATTTTTTTGTCATAGGGGGCTGCCATTGATTATTGCATTGAAATCCCGGCAGTAAACTGCCGGGCTATTTTCTGTCGTCCCTCTGGGACTTTAGATGCTTTTATATCAAGAATCATTTTCTTTTTTTCAACTCTTGTAAATATTTTTCAAGCTCATCAATTTCTTCGGGTTTAAGTCCTTCGAGACGATCTTTTGGTTTCAGCCCTATTAAACGATCTTTAACGCTGAATCTTGACATAACTTTTTCAGATTCAAGTCCTGAAATGTATATATTTTCAAATTGTTTTCCATATTCTATAAGTTTTTCAGGGGTTAATTCCTCATCCATAAGTTTATATCCTGTTCTTTAAATATTTTAGATTAGCCCGTCTATTTTTGATCGCTTTTTCAACCAATTTCACTGCCCTGAAAGGGCTATATATAATAGCCCAGGGCAACACCCTGGGCATATTGATAATAAACATATTTAGCCCTGTAAGGGCGTTATATAAAAAATTGCCTTTTGGTGCATTCTGCAAAACTTAGGATATATTGCGCCCTTACAGGGCTAAAACACTATTTGTTGTATTCCCAGGGCGTTGCCCTGGGCTTTATATATTTTGCCCTTTCAGGGCAATGAAATCCAAAAATTTGATAAAAAAAATAGTCAAAACAAGTATTTTTAGACACCTCAATTTTAGATGTATTTCTTTTCCTTTAACTCTTTCAAATAATTTTCAAGTTCATCAATTTCTTCGGGTTTAAGGCCTTTGAGACGATCTTCAATTGTGAGTCCTTTCAAACGGTCTTTAATACTAAATCTTGGCATAATTTCTTCTGGATCCAGCCCTGAAAGGATTATATTCTCTATTAGTTTCCCACATTCCATAATTTTTTCACGGTCTAATTCCTCATCCATAAAAATATATCCTATTGTTTAAGGTATAGCAGACGGTGCCAGCGGGTTTTTGCTTGTTTTGCTTGTTGTTTTTTCATATGATTTTTAAAATAAAGTTGGTTTTTATAGTAAATTAGCATATCGTTATCGGAAATGCAAATTTTATGTTTTTGATCTTTTCTGTTCAATTCTGTTCAATTCAGTTCAATGGAGACCTGATTATGCCCAATTTGTTTATTCTGGATGTGGAAACAAGACCTGATGAGAATTTTGCGTGTTTCAGGCTGAGTGATGGTGATGGAGTTCATCTGGCTGCCCATGAGGTGAAGTTGTCCGGGGAGGATGCAAGCATGTGGGAAGGGCTTTTTGACATGCGGGATCATGTGGATACCTATGGCTTTAATTTAAAGCAGGGGGAAACACTGGTTTCTGCTGAGGAATTGATGGCGCGTCTTGGGGTGTTCCTGGGGCAAAAGGTTTTGGGGGCTGAGATTGCCGGGTTATTGCATGAGGGGATTAATGCCCGGACACTTATTGTTCGGCTGCCGGATACAGGTAAAGACGGGCTGGCTGCTGCTTTTGCACGGGTTCCCTGGGAGATTGCCCGGCCTGAAATTACAGATGCGCCTTTGCTGGCTCGGAATCTGGCTGTCAGGGCTGTTACCCAGGCTGATATGCCTGAAGATCGGGAGATTGCTCTTGATCTTGACAGGAAACAGGCGCTGCGGGTGCTGCTGATTTTTGCTGAAGCTCCGGGGTCTGCGCCTCTTGCCATGCGTCTGGAGCGGGAGCGGCTGCTGGATTTGTTTTATCATGATATTATGCCCAATAAAAATATTGAGGTGGATGTTTTGTGTCATGGTGTTAACCGTGAACAGATTGAGGCCCAGGTTAAACAGGTCAAAGGCTATCATATTGTGCATTGGAGCGGTCATGGGTATTATGATTCCCTGGAATTGACAGCTAAAGACGGTGGCAGGGATGTGATTTCCGGGGCAGAGCTTGTGGATATTTTTACAAGGGCAGGCGGATTTATTCCTTCTGTGTTTTTTCTCAGTGCGTGTCATTCAGGGTCGCTTATCAAGGCTGAAGACTGGGAAAGCCTGCGTGCGCTTTTGCTGCAACCGGGAACTAAAGAAAAGGAAAAAACACCTGAACTGGCTAAACTGCTGAGCCAGAGAAAAGGTTATACGGGCACTGCCCTTGCCCTGCTTGAGTCAGGTGTTCCCCAGGTTGCTGCCATGCGTTATGCTGTTGGGGATATTTATGCACGGCGGCTGGCACGGAAATTTTACCGGCATCTGCTGGCTGAAAATCATCCGGCAGACACAGCCCTTGCACTGGCACGGACAGAACTGGCTAATGATACTGGTCGTGCTTCAGAGCAGGCAGCGGCTGACCATGCAACTCCGCTGTTATTTGGCAGGGACAGGCTGGCTGTTTCTGCGGGTTCAGGAAAAAGCAGGCAGCTTAAACGAATTTTTCAGCGTTATTTTCAGCATCCGCTTTTAGAAGGTGATTTGAGAAAGCCGGAGCATTTTGTGGGAAGGGGAAAGGAACTGACCCGGCTTATCCGGGAATGGCTTCCCCGTAAAAAACCTGCCCTTGCCCTGATTCAAGGGTTGGCAGGGCTGGGTAAGACTGCCCTGGCTGCTGAGGCTCTTCATTTATGGTATGAGCGGTTTGATCTTGTGCTGGCTGTGCAGTCACGGGAATATGAAATGACTGCTGATGCTTTTTACCGGGAAATTGATACATACTTGGTTCAGTACAGCAAGGAATACAGGGACACATGCAGGGAAGATGATTTATGTAAAATATTTATTCCAAAAGATGAATTTAAGGGTAAAGAGCGTTTCCGGATCATGCGGGACAATCTTATCAATGCTTTGCATGATGAACGTATTCTCCTGGTGATTGATAATTTTGAACCTAACCTGTTTGACAGCAATGCCTGCAAAGACCCGGAATGGGAGCAGTTGCTCACTGACCTGGGTTCACGCCTGGATAATACCGGTTCACGGGTTCTGCTGACCAGTCGGCACAGGCCCAATGTGCTTAAAGATAAGGCTGTGGTCTGGCTTTCCCTTGGGCCTTTGCCTTTAAATGAGGCCAATCTTTTTATCCAGGGCCATGAAGCACTTCGCAGGCTCTGGTTTAACAAGGATTTTAAATCCCTTGCTATCCGCACCCTGGAAATAAGCCGGGGCCATCCCCTGATTTTGCAGAGACTGGGAACCCTGGCACATGAACCGGAAACCCTTTCATCAGTTCTGGATAAACTGGAAACAAAGGGATATGAGCAGCTCCCTGATCTTGTAATCGGGCCGAAAAATGATGCAGAACGGGAACAGGAGCGTAAATACCTGGAAGATGTGGCTGTGGGGGCTGTGGATGTGCTGCTGGAGCGGTTGAACCCAGATGAACGACAGATGCTCCGGGTGCTGACTTTGGCTTTTGAGCCGGTGGATGCGGCTACTCTTGTGGGAGTTTGGGAGGAAAAATTCCAATCCCAGGCTCCCGGTCCCTTACTTGCTGCCCTTAGTGAATCAGGTCTGGTACAAAAACAGGGCAAAGGAGAAACGGCTGTTTACAGTTTTCATGAACTGGTCAGAGAGCGCTGTGCTGCATGGATGGATTTGCACACAGCAGAACAGGGCAAACATGAAGCAAAAGAAATCTGGCAGGCATATGGGGAACGGTATGCAGGCATATTTAAACATTTAATGCAGTCAGGCCAGCCCGGTTCACGGGAAGCAGGCACAGAAATGGGCAGACGCGCTTTGACTTATATTGTCAGGGCAGAGGCATTTGAAAAACTGATCGGTTTTGCCAGTGATCTGGTAATCACCACCCGAAATCCGCAGCAGCTTCAGGCCGTGATTGCGGAACTTAAGAGCATCCTGGAGCAGGTTCCTGAAGGTAAAACCCGCTGGTCAGTGCGGACATATATTGCAGATGCGTTAGATAATTCCGGCCAGACAGGGCAATCCCTGGCTTTTTACGAACAGGCTGTTGAAGAAGCTGAATCTGAACAAAACTGGACAGATGTGGGCGCAATTTGCCAGAACTGGGCAAATGCTCTGGGCAATGCAGGCCGATTATCCCAGGCCAGGGAAACCTATCAGCGTTCTGCCCAAGCTGGACGCAAAGCAGGCAGCCCTGAAATTAATATAATCGCTGCTGAACTGGAAGCCCTGCGTATAGACATCTTTCAGGGGCAGGTAAAGGAGGCATTACCGAAGATTGAAGCCATACTGTCAAAGTTACGAAACTGGTGGCAAAGCCATAAAAAAGGCCAAAACATCCCCCATGCCCCTGATGCAGCTTTTCTGTCCCGCGTCCTGATTAGTGCATTGGACATTGCCAGTGCTGCCCATCAAAGCCTGAAAAACTGGCAGAACTGCCTTGACCTGGACAAAGAAACAGAAGAAACAAAGCAAGTCCTGGGAGAAAGCGAACATGAACTGGCCAGAACAAAGTATAATCAATACGGGGCATTGATAAGACTTGGCAAATTAAGCGAGGCACAGCAAGTATTGGAAGGATGTTTGCAGGTGTTCAAAAAGGCGGATGATTTGACAATGCAGTCCAAAACGCTTTCCGGCCTGGCTAATATCTGGAAAGAACGCGGAGACCTGCCCCGTGCCATAGAGTTGGAACAACAAGCATTGGCTGTTAAAGAACGACTGGATGATCCGGGTACGTTGGCGGTTTCTCATGGGAATTTGTCTAATTATTTGTATGCTTCAGGGAAGATGGAAGATAGTGCGTTTCACAGGCTTGCTCAAATGGTTTATCGTATTATAACAAATAATAAGCAGGGGCTGACACATTGTTTACGCAATCTCGCCATTCATATTAAGCAGGGAGCACAAACCAACACCCCTTACACCCTCGCCAACCTCGCAACTCTCCTGACCAACCCCGAATTCGCAGCCCTAACCCGCTTTCTGAAAAAATGGGAGGTTGATATTGATGAATTGCAGGGGAAAATTGACGAACTGGTGGCTGGGTTATAAGTACCTGATTAAAAATTTTGCAACATTTGTAGGGGCAGGCCCCTGTGCCTGCCCTTGACCGGGGGCTGCCCCTACGGGAATTATCTAAATGATGGGTATTTTGGGCATGTTCGTCGTTTTACCATCGTCGTTTCACCATCGTCGTTTCACCCGGCAGTAAACTGCCGGGCTATTTTCTGTCGTCCCTCTGGGACTTTAAATAGCTTTATATCAATTATTTAAGTCCCAGAGGGACGACAGAAAATAGCGCGGGAATTTATTCCCGTGCTTGCTCTCTTGATTGCTCGCTTGCTTGCTCTTACTCTTACTCACTCACAATCTATTTCACATTTGAAAATTCCGAAGTCTGCTCAAGAGTCTTTATGGAATGCAAAACCTGAATCATTGCTGATTCAAAATTATTTATAAATAATTCATCAAAGTATTTCTTTTTTTTAGCTTCTTTTTCAAGATTATAGGCAGCCTGCTGTAATTCTTCAGCACCTATGCTGCCGCTGCCCCCTTTTATCATATGGCTTATGCGACTGATTGATTTCCAGTCTTTTCTTTCGTAGGCATTCCTGATTACATCTGTGGTATTTGCATTATTTTTCATAAACTCCAGAAGAATGCGTTTAAAAGGTTCCCTGGCGATTTCAACATTTTTAAGAACGCTTAAAACATCAATACCTGGGAGCGCATCAGGAAGTATGGAACATTCGTCATTTGATTGATTGAGAACGGGTGATTGATTAAGACCAGGCAATTGATTAAGACCAGGCAATTGACCGGCCTGCCCGGATTGAAACGCCTTATTGTTTTCAACATGGTTTATTTTTTCAGATATTTCCAATTCCAGGCATTCTGCTAAAGTCCGAAACAGTTCTTCCTGGTTTAAAGGTTTGCTTATATAAGCATTCATACCTGTTTTCAGACATTTTTCCTGGTCTCCTTTCATAGCATTGGCAGTTATGGCAATAATGGGAAAGGATCTGAACTTTGGATTTTTCCTGATTTGTTTTGTTGCTTCATAACCGTCCATTACAGGCATTTGAATATCCATGAGCATTGCATCAAAGGAATTGTTAAAAACAGCCTCAACAGCCTGTTTTCCATTGCTTACAATAGTGGCATAAATATCAGCCTGGCTTAATACCTCTTTTGCAATTTCCTGGTTTGTTATATTATCTTCAGCTACCAGTATTTTCATGCCTTTAAGCTTATCCATGTAAATGGACATTTTTGTTGAAATTATCTTTTTGTTTCTTGCAGGTATGTTATTTGTAAATACATTTTTAATGGAATTTAAAAGATCCGACATATCAACAGGTTTGGAAAGGAAAACATTAATGCCTGCTTTTTGGGCATCTTTCAACAGATCATCATCTTCAAAAGCTGTGAGCATTATTATGGGGATGTCCAGCCTGCATTTTTCACGGATAATCTTTGATGTTTCAATACCATCCAGATCAGGCATCATCCAGTCTATTATAACCAGATCAAAGGGTTGTTTATCGTATTTTGGTCTTTTTAAAAAATTAAGGGCTTCCTGTCCTGAACATGCTGACTTGCTCTGGCACCCGAAAATATTTAAAAAATTCTCCAAAAGCTTTCTATTATCCTTGTTATCATCAACAATAAGAACATTTTTATTTTTTATTTCATCAGGTATTATCAGGTTTTCCTTTTTTGTTTCAGCCTGATAATAAAAAGGCATGGATATTCTAAATGCTGTGCCCTTACCTACTTCACTTTCCACCCAGATTCTGCCATCCATCATTTCCGTTAACTGCTTGCAGATTGTCAATCCCAGGCCGGTTCCTCCGTGGTGTCTTGCATCTGAGGTATCAACCTGGGTAAAGGGTTTAAAAAGCTCCTTAAGATATTCCGACTCTATGCCCACCCCGGTATCTTTAACAAAGAATTCAAGAATAACAATGTCCTTGTCTTTATTTTTCTGCCTGACTCCCATTAAAACCGAACCGTTTTCAGGTGTAAACTTGATGGCATTACCTCCAAGATTGGTGATAATCTGCTGAATTCTTAATGGATCACCTATGAGTGTTCCAGGGATTTCCGGTTCAATATCTACAAGTAATTCTATTCCTTTTTTATATGCCCTGCTTGCAAATAAATCTGCAACCCTGTAAAAAAGCTCATTTAAATTAAAAGTTTTTGATTCTATTTCAAGTTTTCCAGCCTCAATCTTTGAAAAATCAAGAATATCATTAATTATTCCTATAAGAGAATATCCTGATGAGTGAATAATTTTCAGGTATTTTTCAACCTTTGGATCAGATTTTCTGCCAAGTGCGAGATCTGCGGCTGCAATAACTCCGTTCATGGGAGTCCTGATCTCATGGCTCATATTGGCAAGAAAATCGCTTTTGGATTTTGCTGCTGCTTCAGCTGATTCTTTGGCTTTTTTTAATTCTTTATTTGCCGCAGCGTATTTTGCAGTTCTTTCTGCTATACGTATTTCAAGTTCTTCGTTAAGCAGAAAAACCTCGTTCATATTTTGATTAATGGATTCCTGCATATTAAAAAAACTGCGTGTCAGCTGACCAAGTTCATCATTTGAGTCTGTATCAGGTTTTTGAAATGCTTCCTTGTCAAGATCATGATGAAAATAATCTGCCTGATTTGAAAACATGCTTTTTTCTTCAAGCTCTTTTGCTGCCAGACTTAGTTTTTTCAAGGGCAGTGTTATTTTTTTGCTGAAAAACAGGGATATGATAAGGGAAATGCTTATAATAAAAGCTGAAATGAAAAATATTTTCTGTCTGGAAATTTCAGAATTAATTTCCTGTAAAACAAAAAAGATAAGGGGCATGGTTGTCACCATAATCATGCCCGTAAGAAAAACTGAAATTTTTGAACTTAAAGATTTAAACATATGCACACACCGGTTTATGGGCCTTGATCATCATCCGGCCCAGCAAGCACGGGAATAAATTCCCGCGCTATTTTCTATCGTCCCTATGGGACTTAAACAATTGATATAAAAGTATCTAAAGTCCCAGAGGGACGACAGAAAATAGCCCGGCAGTTTACTGCCGGGTAAAACAATGATCATGGCCGGTTTATGATGAATACCTTTTATTGATTTCTCCTGCCATCTCCCTGTCAAAAAACGCCCTGACACTTCTTAGATTTTTATAAACATTAACAGGCATTTCCCTGTGAAGACATGCTTTGGGATTCTGGATAAAGGTATTTCCTCCCATTCTTGCAATCTCTCCCATTCCTTCAACACCGTCGTTTCCTGAACCGGACAGAATAATACCCAGGCTCTTTTCTTTTAAAACCTCTGCAATGGAAAGCATCATCATATTAATACTTCCCCTGCGATTTGGAAAAGGAGAATCATAAACCTGGAGTGAATATCCGCTGTCTTTAGATGCAACAGTAACATATTCCTGTCCTGAGGCCATATAGCATACCCCTGATTTCAAAGGAGCATTATGTATTGCAGGCTGAACTCTCATGGCACATTCATTTTTTAAGTATTTTACAAATGCTTTAATATTTTTTGGAGCTTCATGAAGTATTATTATAAAAGCCATGGGAACATTGGGTTTAAGCCAGGGTATAATATTTAAAAGAGTAGCGTATCCTCCTTCAGATGTCCCTATTCCGCAGACATACTGCACTTTTGTCCGTCCTGCTCTTGCTCTTTCTGCAAGATTTACCTTTTTACCCGGTTTTAAACAATGCACTGACTCCATATCTATACGTGATGCAAGGGTAATTTTTTGTATTATATCGGCATATTGTTTCTCAAGGGTATCAGGACGCCGGTTTGAAGGCTTATGAATAAAATCCACTGCACCGAATTTAAGGGAATCAAAGGTTACGGATTCTCCTTCTTTGGTCAGGGTGCTGCACATAACAGTGGGACGGGGATATTTAATCATTATATGCTTTAATGCTGTTAAGCCGTCCATAACCGGCATATGAATATCCAGAGATATTACATTGGGGGATAAAAGAGGAATCATTTCCAGGGCCTCTTTGCCATTGGCAGCCTCTCCCACAATATTTATATGAGGAACAGAGTCAAATATGCCGGTGATTACACGGCGCATAACCGTAGAATCATCAACAACCATAAGTTTTATCGGCTCTTTCATATAATCGTTTTTACCCCCTTTTTCCATTTCTGTACAATTTTTCCGTTTCAGCTTTAAGGATACTCATGCTGTTTTCCGTTGAACTGTCCCAATTGTTAATTACCTGGTTTGCAAGGCGCTCAATAGCTGAGCTGGCAATTGAGTCAGGATGACTGAGCATAAAAACCTCACGGTTTCTGCTGGAATTTCTCACATGTTCGTCAAAAGGCATAAACCCGAAATATTCAGGTTCAATTGAAAGTCCCTGGTTCAGCGCTGCATCAAATCTGGGGAGCATATCAAGGTCTTTGGAATGCTGTCCCATGTTAAATACGATCCTGGGCCGGTATTTTTTACATTTTTCTTCAGCTTTTTGAGCCAGTTGAGGATTTTTTGTTCTTACATCCTGAAGAAGAGATCTGATTGAAACAGGTTCATACCCTGTGGGCTGCTGGAACCGGCGGAGTAATATATTGAGAACCTCCTGATCTTCATACACAGCTTTGCAGAGAATACGGAAAATAAAATTTCTTAGAAACATGACGCAATTCATTATGGACATGGTGTCAAATGTTGTTACTATCATGCTTTTATATGTCAGCCCGAAAAAATTCAGAATGCTGAACATGGTTCCTGCACCAAGATCTAAAATAACATAGCGGGCAGGAAGATTTTTTAAGGACTTGAGCAGGCTCATTCTCTGATTTTGAGAAAGATTTGCCATAAAAGGGGTCTGCCCGTCTCCTGGCAGAAATTTAAGATTTGGAATAGATGTCTGTACCGGAAGATCATTAAACCCAACTGTTTTGGATTTCAAAAAATCTCCTATTCCCGGATATGTATTGGGCATTCCAAGACATGTGTAAAGATTGGAACTTCCAAGATCCAAGTCAACGGCTATTGTCGAATGCCCGAGTCTGGCCAGGGCGATTGACAGATTTGCAGCAAAAATACTCTTGCCTACTCCGCCTTTACCGCTTGCAATGGGAATTATGGTTGTTTTTTTTGTCTTCATACTATTTCCTGTCTTTACCTTTCCTCTGTTAAAAATTCCAGAGTTTCAGGCAAAATTCTTTCATCCAGGACCATATGTGCCACACCTTTTTTAATGGCATTATCCGTAAGATTGGGGAACACACAGCATTGTGTATCCTGGACAATGGTTTCACCGTTTTCCGCCCTTATGCGGGCAAATCCTTCAGCCCCGTCATCACCTACACCTGTAAGTAAAACACCGATGGTATTTTGGCCAAATACTTCAGAAGCAGAAGAAAATAGTAAATTCAAAGGTTTTTTTATACCGCTGTCTACCATTAAAACAGGTTCGTCTTTTTCATTTGTGGTTATGCTCATGGAAAATTCATTTGAGCACATATAACAGGTTCCCTGTTCCATAATCATCCCGGTTTCGGCAACCTCTATCTTCCAGGGAACATATTCGTTAAACCTGCTGACAAAGGAATGAATGATTTTCGGAGAAATCTCCTGAACAACTAAAACAGCAGCAGGAACGGTCGGGGAAAGCCTTGATAATAAGCGTATCACTGTATTGGGACCACCCAGGGTTGTACCAAGGGCAACAACATATTCCAAAGGATAATATCTATACAGACTTTCAATACGCATATCTGTTGACCATTTTTTAGGAAGACGCACCCGCCTGACATTTCTCATTGTCATGGAACATGCAATTTTAACACGATTGATAATTTGATCTGCTGATGATCTTATATCAGGAGATACTGCTCCTGAAGGCTTGGGCACAAAATCAATTACCCCAAGGCGCAAAGCTTCAAAAGTAACACTGCCGTGAGCAGAAAGCGAGCTTAGAGCAACAATGGGAACCGGGCAGCAGATCATGATATGGCGGATAGCTGTTAAACCGTCCATAACCGGCATATCAATATCCAAGGTGATAACATCCGGGTTAATTTTTTTTATCATCTTTAGAGCTTCCAGGCCGTTTGATGCACTTCCTGCCACACTGATATCAGGATCTGTTTCCAGAAGCTGCGTAACAGCTTTTCTCATAAATGCAGTATCATCTACAACCAGAACTCTAATTTTTTCAATCATGCCATATATCCCGAATATTTTAGATTAAACATAATCTTCTTTTAGTGCAATTAAGCGGCAGCAGGAAACGCATTATTTTTAATCGCCATTTCACCTGAAAATTCTGCATTCCCTTTAAATTTTGCCTGTGCCCCAATAGACAGATTCACCAGCTCATATACATCAAGAATAAGAGATATTCTGCCGTCTCCCAGTATGGTAGCTCCTGAAAAACCGCTTTTTTCCTGTAAATACTCTACAATAGGTTTTATTACTGTTTCTTCCTGGCCTATTAGCTCGTCAACTACAAGCCCTACTCTTCTCATTCCTGTATTAACAACAACAACAAATGATCTTTCAGGATCGTCGCTTGCTGTCCTGATATTAAATATTTCCGAAAGACGAATTAATGAAAGGGTGCTGTTTCGAAGATAAATACATTCAACATTTTCTATATTTGTTATTTCATCCTTACTTATTCTCAATGTCTCTTCCACTGCTGTAAGGGGGACAGTAAATATTTCCATACCCACACGAACCAGAAGAGCCTGGATAATTGCAAGTGTTAAAGGTATTTTAATACGGAACCTGCTTCCCTCTCCTGCCCTGGAATCTATTTCTATGGTTCCGTTAAGTTTTTCTATGTTTTCCTTTACCACGTCCATACCCACACCGCGGCCTGATGTTCTGCTTATCTTTGCTGCTGTTGAAAAACCGGGTTTCATAATAAGAGAGATCAATTCCCTGTCAGTCATCATGTCCAGTTCTTCCTGTGTGGCTATCTCTTTTTGCAGGGCTGCTGCTTTAATTTTTAAAGGATCTATACCCCTGCCGTCATCAGAAACCTCAATAACAACATGATTACTTTCATGATAAGATCTGAGGCGAAGAGTACATTCTTCAGGCTTTCCTGCCTGATAACGTTCGTTTGTTTCTTCACACCCGTGATCTACTGCATTGCGGATAATGTGAACAAGGGGATCTGCAATCTCTTCAATAACCATCTTGTCCAGTTCTGTTTCTTCGCCTATGATCTCCAGTCTGACCTGTTTGTTTACATCATGAATCAAATCTCTTACCAGTCTAGGATAACGGTTAAATAATTGGGCAATTGGAAGCATTCGTACCTTCATAACACCTTCCTGAAGTTCATTTGCAACCCTTCCAAGTGCTACAATAGCCTCACTTATCCTGAAACTGAGAGCTTTAACAGGCTTCATAACCCGCTGATCCCCTCTCATGACGTCCTGAATATTTGACTGCAAATCCTTCATTTCAACATGAAGCTGTGAAAACCAGGCTCTGCTTACTACAAGTTCTCCCACCTGGTTCATGAGGTCATCAATTTTTCCTGCATCAACACGAATACTTTGTTTGATAACCTTTTCCGGAGAAGATTCAGATACAGGAACCTGTTTTTTTGCCGGTTTTGCCGGTTTTGATTTTTGAATCGGTTTTAATTTTTCAACCGGTTTTGATTTTTCAACCGGTTTTAACTTTTGTATTGAATTTGATGTGTTGGCAGGAACAGGAGGTTTATCCTTTTTTTCAACAGGAACAGGTTTTTGTATTTTTTCCTGATTATGAGGCCCAGCCTGATTAGAATCTGCCTGATTAGAATCCCCATAAAGAAAATCTCCTTGATTATTAATATCTGATACCAAACTGTGTTTTTCATTAACTGTTTTTAAAGATTCAACAGGTTCAGAAATCTCCGGTTCTTTTATTTCAGAAGCTTTTTGAAACGCAGAAACAGCATTTTTATAGCTGATACTTACAGGTGATTTGGTAAAAAAACAATCCAGTTCATCAAAAAGGCCCTGATAATCAGCTCCTGAACCTGTCTTTGTTTCTTCAACAATTTCTTCAGGCTCTATTATTTCATCTTCAAAAAATTCTTCTTCCAGTTGATTATCTATTAATTGATTTTCAGGTTCAAAACCTGATTTGATACCCGGTTTTTCTTCTGCATCTGGTTTTTCTTCTGCATCTGGTTTTTCTTCTGCATCCGGTACAAGATCATCCATTAAAATGGAATCATCATCTGACAGAACAAGATCTTCTTCAGTAAATGCCGGATTGTCATCTCTATACACAGGTTTTTCATCTCTGCGCCTGAAATCATCCTCTGCCGTTTTAATATCATCATCTGTAAGCAGTAGATCATCTTCACTAAGATCAATGTCTTCTCCAAGATCAAAATCTTCTTCTTCAAAATCTTCTTCTTCAATGTCTTCTTCAGCAGATAACAAATCATCTTTTTTTGGAGCAGCTTTTTTTTCAGAAGACAATGGATCTATACCGGCTTCCTGGAGAATGGAATCTTTTAATCTTGGAAAAAACTTTACTATGGCCTTAATAAAAGCATCTGTTACAGAAGTTATATCTGAGACCTTTCCATCAGGGCCTGCAATTTTAAAAGCCTCTTTGTTTTCAATGGAATTTACAGCTTTTTCAAGTTCTTCCTGCCAGGTATCGTAAACTATTATGATTTTTTCATAATCCATGTAATTGGCTGATGAACGGAGGCTGCTTATGGTTGCAAGGCATTTATTTAAAATGTCAACAGGTGTGGGAGACTGGGAAAGACCGATAAGCTGTGCTTTTAATACTACAAGGTTTTCTTTAAGATGTTGAATAAAAATATCAAATAATTCATCATCATACTCTTCTTCGTAAGTTTCAGTATCTTCGGAATTATCTTCAGTATAAATTTTTTCAAGCGCTTCCTGTTCATCAACATTTTTTTCTTCGGAAGCCTGATCTTCAGAAGCTTGATTTTCAAAAGACTGGTCTTCAGATTTTCGGTCTTCAGAATCCAGTTCAGGCAATAGTATTTCTTCATCTAAAAGAATAAGATCCGAAGGTTCTGCCGGAACTTCCTTTGCTAAAGGTGCTTCCGGCTGTTCTGATTTATCTTCTGATTTATCTTCTGATTTATCTTCTGATTTATCTTCTGATTTAACTTCTGATTTAACTTCTGGTTCGGGTTCGGGTTCCAGTGCCAGTTCCGGAAGATCAGGAAATTTTGTTGCAGAAGGTCCCGGAGAATCAAGAAGCTCTATCCGTTCAAGTAAATCACTGATCTCTGTTTTTTCCGTTCCTTCATATTCAAGATCATGAATCAGTTTGGCAATCCTGTCCCTTGAGTCAATGAGTGTATCAACCATTTCTTCATCAGGTACACGATCACCATGACGTATAATTTCCAGGAGGTTTTCAAGTTTATGTGAAAGCTCTGCTATTCTTTCCATACCCAGGTATTCGGCAGATCCTTTTATTGTATGAATGGACCTGAATACATCATTTAAAAGTTCTTTATCGTCAGGCTGGGTTTCAAGACGGAGCAAACCGGTTTCCATCTCTTCAAGATGCTCTCCTGACTCTGTAATAAAGTCCTGAAGCAATGACAAATCTATCATGAATGTTTCTCCTTCTCAGCCATTACCTTTCCGTTTTCCAGGCAAATATCATAATAATCAAATGCCTGAATCATTTCTTGAATATCATGAATATGCTGCCTGATAAGTATATAATCTCTTTCAATCTCCGGTGTTATTGCAGCTTCATTTTGTTCAAGGAGTTTTTGTTTAATCTGCTCAATTGTTTCAATAATAAAATTGGAATGAGTTTGAATATGAAGCAAAACTTCCTGAACATTGACAGTAAAATCATTTAGAGATTCACCAATTTTTTTTACATCATCTCCTGGTAAAACAGGCAGGGTGACATCAAGATGGCCATGAGATAATTCATTTGCAGCCACGCCCCAGGCGCGGCTGATTTTCTCTATGGGAATTATGATATTACGCATAAATACAATTAATATTACGCTGATACATGCTAAAAAGACTATAATTGCGACAATAATATGATTTTGTATTTTAACCTGATACATTGTTGCTTCATATAAAAAATAGGAACAAAAACCCATTGCAGCAGCAGCAATGAGGATAAAATAGGTCAAAACAGTTCTGCGAAAATCTGATATTTTTCTATCCATTATTTTTTTCACATTTCGTTATCGGCAATAATTGTAAGAATTTCTTTAGAACTATGCTTATTAACATATCCCATACCGCCCAGATCTTTGGCTTCCTGGCTGTATGTTTCTTCATTTAAATTGGAAAGAAAAATAATCCGGGCATTTTTATCATATTTGAGAATTTCCTTTGCAGCCGCAAATCCGTCCATTTCGCGCATGGTAATATCCATAGTAACAAGATCCGGGGTACACAAAGGATAGAGTGCAATAGCCTCCTTCCCGTCTTTAGCTTCACCGACAATGACATGCCCTCCTGTTTCCAGGGTTTTTCGCACCATTTTCCTCATGATGGAAGAGTCATCTACAATCAGAATTCTTTTACTCATTTTACTTTTACCAATTCTTCCTAATTATTGTTAAATGAAAGTTATTTTTCCTGTTTCTATTCTTTCTATTTTATTATTCCTGGGAAAAATCTTTAAGCTTTTTGAGTTCGTTAATCTTGAGTATCCTGCTGAAATCCAGAAATATCAGGAGATTTTTATTAATTTCGCAGACACCTCGTATATACTGGCTCTTAAGCCCTGCCAGCACAATATCAGGAGGAGGCTCTATGCTGTCTTTCCTTATTTTTAAAACCTTTGTTACAGAATCAACAATAAAACCGGTAACACGATTATCCACATTAACTATGAGTATCCAGTCTTTGTTTTTATCCTGATTTTTATTATAAAGATTCAGACGTTTCCTCAGTTCAATAACCGGTACAATGCTTCCCCGGAGATTTATAACCCCTTCGATAAAATCAGGAGAATTGGGTACGCCTGTGATAGGGGCTGAACGGATAATTTCCTGAACCATAAGGATATCAACTCCGAATTGTTCTTTGCCTATCATAAAGCCCACAAGCTGCATAATCTGCTCTTTTTCCGTCTCCTGAACATCCCGGACATAGTCGTCTTGTTCCATTTATACCTCCTTTCCTCAGTTCAGGAATGATTCGTTTACAGATTCGTTCCGGGAGATTTTAAATTGACTTACCTGTGAAGAAAGCGCATCTGAAAGTTCACGCAGTTCTTCAGTAATACCTACAACCTGACCTGCACCTGTAACAGTCTGTCTGGCAGCTTCAGCAGATTCGGTAATGATTTCTATAAGTCGTTTGGACCGGCCTGCCTGAAGTGTAGTCATTTCTTCCATATTTTCGGTCCGGTTTATAATTCCCTGCATTTCATCACCAATTGACACTGCCGAATCAGTAGTTTCACCCACAAGACTTGCGATAATTTCAGATTGTTTGAACAGCTCAGACAGAGCATTCTGGGCAGCCTGACGCCGGGAACCCTGCTGACCGGCCATTTCTCCAATCTGTCTGGCAAGAGCATTAAGATTATCCATCATGGTATTTACTTCATTAGTACCTGATGCCAGGGAATCAGCAGCATTTGAGATTTCTTCAATAGCCTGCATATTTACCCTGCCGCCTTCTGCAATCTTTTTAAGGGCAAGCTGTGATCGGTCTGTGAGAGCTGTTCCTTCACTAACACGGGCGCTTGAATCTTTTATAAGCTGGGTAATCTCTTTGGCTGCTTCAGAAGAACGCTGGGCAAGTTTTCCAACTTCATCTGCAACAACAGCAAAACCTTTTCCATGTGCTCCTGCACGGGCAGCCTCAATCGCTGCATTAAGAGCCAGAAGGTTTGTCTGTTCTGCTATTTCTGTGATAACGGAAATAATTTCCGATATTTGATCTGAAGATTCAGCAATAGCGCGCATACCTTCAACAGTAGCATTTACAGATTCAGCTCCTTCTTCTGCTGCTCTCAAAACCTCCCGGCCATGCTCTGTGGAACGGGTTGAAGCATTGGTCATTTCATCAACGGAAATGGCTATTTTTCCCATGGCTTCTGCAACATTTGCAACTTCATGACTCTGGTTTTCAGCAGTTGCCACAACCTTTCCGCCTGTTTCTCCCATTGCTTCAACACGCTCTGTTGCAATATCCGCTTCCTGGGCCTGTTTTGCTGCTGCCTGGGTAACAATCTCCATATTTTTAATCAAGGAATCAACCTTCTGGCCGGATATAACAGCAGTATCTTTTTGTGCCAGGGACGCTTTATTTACCTCACCTGCGGTAACCCCCATATCCTGCACAGTCTGCTGAATGCTCAAAGTACGTTTTTCCTCATTTGTTGCTCGTTCTCTGTTGGCAGTTGCCCTGTTAAAAACTTCACCTGCCTGACCGTCAACATTATTAGCAGCCTTGCTGACAATACCAAAAGCATCCCTGAGACGATGTGCCATATTGTTAAATTCAGAAGCCATGTTCCCGATTTCATCTTTTGTTGTTACCGGAACTTCAACGGTTAGATCACGTTCGGTTGCAATTTTTCGTATAATTGCCGCAATTCCGGTAATAGGGCCTGCAATGGTTTTTGAGGTTAAATACCAGATCAGGATGGATGCCAAAAGGGAGACAACAATGATAATAGAAAGGATAAGTACACTTTTTCTGCCCTGTTTTTCAATCTGTTTGGGACCGCTGAGAAATTCATCTTCATAGGAACCTACACCTATTATCCAGTCCCAGGGTGCAAAATACATAAGACGGGCAATTTTATACCTTGCAACAGGATCACCTGGATTTTTCCAGGAGTAGTACTGTTCTCCAATCTCTTTTCCTTTAAGGGAAATCCCTTTTTGAACCAGCTCCCGGATAAACAAAATGCCTTCACTGTCTTTGGCATCCCAGATATTCTCACCATCACGTTTACCGTTTTGTGAGATAACATAGTTTCCTTTGCTGTCAAGAACATAAACATAACCGCTGGTTCCAACCTGGATATCCATTATAGACTGGCGTAATTCTGCGGTACTTTCCTGGGGAATACCAACATAGAGCATCCCTCTGATATTTTTATTGGCATCGTAAATAGGTTCATAAGCTGTAATATACCATTTATTTACTACAAAAGCGCGACCGGAAAAGGTCTGACCGCCTAATACAGATGAAACAACAGGATTAAGTTTTCCATCTGACATTACAGAAGGTATGTATGTTCCAATAGCCCTTGTTCCGCTTGAATCAATGACATTGGTGGCAACCCTGAGCATATCGCCTGCCGGATTCATGCGCTGAAAAACAGTACAGGTGACCCCTAGAAGCTTTTCAACCTTATCTACAACCGGAACACTGATATTTCTATCGTTAATCTGATTAAACCAGGTATTTCCGGCCATCATTTTTGGCAAATCTATTCTTGTTATGTTTTTTGTGTACTGGTTTTTTGCATTCCATGTTACAGATTCCTCATTAAAAGAAACCGTTCCCTCATTTTGTAAAACATCCCGCGCTACGGAAAGAGCATTCCTGATATATTTCCCCAATACCTCCTGCTGAGTCTGAACCATATTATAAACTCCATTGGCAATATGATCCAGATCTGTATATGCAAGCTTGAGGCTTTCTTCTCTTGAGGTTGACAAGGTTCCCTGGTATTGATAAAAAGTTGTGGCTGCAATAAAAAGTAATGGCCCAAGGGTTAAAATACATCCGATAATTAACAATCTGTTGCGGAGTTTCAATCTTTTAAACATATATTATTCCTCCTCCCTTTTAATTAAATACGTAATTTAAATTTTATGATTCATTTGGTTGTAATTTTAGTTTAATAGTGAAATAAGTCAATTGGTGCCTGAATGTATTTTGAGGT
>JAUCGD010000320.1 GCA_030377945.1 Desulfobacterales bacterium HSG17
AATGCCAGTGCTGTTCCTTGTGCTGGGAACCATAGGAGGAGCCTACAAATCTGTTCAATCCTGTCAACTCAAGAAACAGGCATATCGGTCGGACGCTACGCGGGTTGCATAAGGTAAATATAAAATGCGGCTGTGTACCAGGGATGCCTGATAATTTTGTGAATGCCTGAAATATTTATCTTATTGTTTTCAGTCATGAGGTTATTTGAGGATTCCTCTTTTATTTGCGATAATCCCAGAAATTGATTTAAATTATATTGTTTTGAACCTGCAAAGCATAAATAGAAGGCTGTTACGATCATTATTATTTGAAAAAATTTTAAATAGCTGTGCCAGATGAATATGGGGCCGGTTTGAATTGAATATGTATAGATAAGAGCCGGTATTATTGTTATTAATGCGGTCAGATTAAAGAATATTCGGTAATAGTGAAACAGACTTTTGAATCTGTTTTTTAGATAATCTGTTGCTCTTTTGGAAATCATTATGCTGTGAATACAGCACCACAATACCCAGACCAGTATAAGGATAAGATATTTGATTGGCATAATCAGGTTTGTTATTTGGAGTTTTCAACTTCCTGTCTGATTTTAAAGAACTCTTTTAAAACTGCGTTTACTACTTCAGGTTCTTCAATTGTTGATGAATGTCCTGCTCCTGGAATTATTACAAGTTCGGAGTCGGGAATTCGTTCCTGGATACGTTTTGATTTTTCAGGAGGTGTTGCTGTGTCCTGATCTCCAACAATGATAAGGGTATGGTTTTTTATTTTGTCAAGCTCTTCATATATGCCCTGGCGTTCTATTACGCCTTTTACTGCATTTGTAATGCCAAGAGAATTGTTGTCAATCATGCGATTGCGCCATAAAGATTTTTCTTCTGTACGGGAGGAGTCATTTAAGAATTTGCTGCCAAACATAATAGGCATAATGCGGTCGGCAATCAGTTTCAGGCTGAACCATCGAGCAATAAAATTGAGCATTTTGTATTTTGATACATTTTCCTTTGGCTCAGGGTCTGCTGATGTTTCCATTAGTATAAGGTTTTTTATAAGATCAGGATAACGAACTGCCAGACGCATTCCTACAAAACCGCCCATTGACAGACCTGCAAAATTACACGGGCCGCATTCAAGTTCTTTTATCAGGCATGCAGCATCTTCAGCCAGGGTATCCATATCATATCCTGATGCTGTTACTTCACTTTTTCCCTGTCCGCGAAAATCAAAGGTGATGCAGCGGAAGCATCCTTTAAGAGCTTCAACCTGACGATCAAACATCCTGCCGCTCCACAGCAGGCCGTGAGCAAAGATTATGGTTTCAGGCCCTTTGCCATGTTCTTCATAATATATTTCTGTTCCGTTTACTTGAACCTTTGGCATCAGCAGTTTTCCTTTGTGGTAGAACAAGAGGTGAATCCTGTTTCAGGATGCCATTTTCGTATTTTTAAATACTCAGGAAAGGCATGGGGCTTGTATATGGATTTATCCAGAAGCAGGCGGAGACATTCCTGAATAGCTTCTGTTATAGTGGGGTGAGGATACACGGATTTGAGAACATCTAAAATTCCCTTGCCCTGATCCATGAAATGAGCAATGGACATGATAGTGCTGGAAACCTGGGGGCCTGCTGCCCTCATTCCCAGAATTCGCTGATCTTTGTCATCTGAAATTATGATTTTAACAAATCCGTGCATGGCACGCATTGCAATGGCACGGTTGCACAAAACATTGGAATAAAATCCCACACGATATGGAATTTTTTTTCTCTGGCAGAGTTTTTCATTTAAACCTATGGCTGCAACAGCCGGATAAAAGAACATAATAGTTGACATATTATCATAATTTAAAGGCCATTTTGCTTTTCCAAACATGTGTTTTATTGCATAGCGTCCTTCCATTTCTGCAATATTTACAAGTGCAGGATGGTTGGTTATATCGCCTGCTGCATAAACATTGTTTTTAACACAGCAATTTTCATCAGTATCAAGAATCCCGGATTTTTTGGTATCAATTCCCAGTTTTTCCAGGCCAAGACAGGAAAGGTCAACAGTGCGGCCAATGGAAATAAGGGCTGCATCTGCTTCAATAACCTTTGAATGTCCATCTTTAAAATCAAGGATAACCTCCAGAAAATCCGGTCTTTGTGCTATATCACGTAACTTGGCTGAATGAATTACCTTTACCCTGTTTTTTTTCAAATTATCATTAACAAAATCACTTATATCTTCATCTTCATAAGGAATGACTCTGCTGGCGTGATCAATAAGATATACTTCGGTCTGACCGAAATTGGAAAAGATGGTGGCATATTCACATCCGATAATACCTGCTCCAATGATAACAAGTCTTTTGGGAAAACTTTGCAGGTTTAAGATGCCGTCAGAATCCAGAATACGCTGCTGGTCAACTTTTATGTTGGGGAAATGCCTGGGGGTTGAGCCTGTGGCAATAAGGAAAAAATCTGCTGTAATTCTTTCACACCTGAGTTTATTATCATACTGGTCATTATCACACCTGATTTCCACCTGGTTTTCAGATACAAATGTTCCCCAGCCTCTTTTATAGGTGATAGATCCCGGGCCTTTCCAGCGTTTGGGGGAAAATGTTTCTATCTGGGAAAGCATCTGGTATTGTTTTTCTTTTGCAGCCTGGATAACAGTTGCACGCAAAGAGCAATAATCAATAGTCAGACCTGAAGCCCGATAGCCCCGGTCTGTTTTTGCAGCAATGGCATAATCCTTTGCCAGTTCCCACATGGTTTTGGATGCCAGGGCACCCCACATTACACCTGCTCCCCCGATTTCAGCCCTTTCTACTATGCAGACTTTTTTACCCAAATCCAGGGCACGCATTGCACTGGCAAACCCGGCAGGGCCGCATCCCAATAATCCTCCTGCTAAACTCTCGGATTTTCTTCTCTATACTGGAAACAATGGGAAAATAAATGTTGAAGTATTTATAAAAGATGAAACTGTTTGGCTTACTCAAAAGGCTATGGCTGAACTTTTCGGGGTCAAAATACCTGCTATCAGCAAGCACCTGTCAAATATATTTGACAGTGGAGAATTGCAAAAAAAATTAACTCTTTCCATTTTGGAAACAGTTCAAAAAGAAGGAAACAGACAAGTCAAACGTAAAATGGAATTCTACAACTTAGATGCCATTATCTCAGTCGGCTACCGTGTCAACTCATACCAGGCAACGCAATTCAGAATATGGGCAACAAAAACCCTGAAAGAGTTCATCCTCAAAGGATTTGTTCTGAACGATGAACGTCTTAAACAGGGAAATCAGATTTTTGGCAAAGATTATTTTGATGAACTTCTTGAGCGCATAAGGGAAATCCGTGCCAGTGAACGTCGCTTTTATCAAAAGATTACTGACATATATGCCCTGTCTGCTGATTATGATAAGAACGCACCTGTTACCAAATTTTTCTTTGCCACAGTTCAAAACAAACTTCATTGGGCTATTACAGGAAAAACCGCTGCTGAAATTATTTATAATTCCGCAGATGCAAATCAGATACACATGGGACTTACCAACTGGAAACATGCACCTGATGGCAAAGTCTTGAAATCCGATATTGCCATTGCTAAAAATTACCTGAATGAAGCCCATATCAAGGAACTGAATCAGATTGTCTCAGCCTATCTTGATCTGGCTGAAAATAGAGCAAACCGGCAGATTTTAATGAAAATGGCAGACTGGAGTGAATTTTTGAACAATTTTTTAGAATTGTCAAATTATCCAATTCTTCAGGATAAAGGTAAAATAAGTTCATTGGAGGCCAGGCTCAAGGCTGAACAGGAATATGAAG
>JAUCGD010000321.1 GCA_030377945.1 Desulfobacterales bacterium HSG17
CGGCTCCGCCAACATTTTCCGATTCAGGAGGCTGTGGAAGATGGAGTTCTTTATCTGCGGGCTGTGGTTCTTCAGGCAGATCTATTTTATCTGCTGTGTAAAACCGGGCAGGATTAGACCATTGGGATTCATTGCCCTGATTATCGTAAAACTTTGCCCGCCAGAAATATATTAAATTGTAATTAAGCGCATCTTCAGGAACAGGGAATTCTGTTAAATGTTCGGAGCTTATAATATTCAGGGTCAGGTTTGAAAATTCCTCATCCTGGGTGATCTGCCATTGGGTTTGAGCATGTGTATATTCTTCTTGTGAATGAGAAAAAGGTTCTGTTTCAAGGGATAGCGGCAATGAAATCTGCGTTTCTTCATTTTCAGGAGCTTATGCTTTAGCACAAAATGAGCCAAAACAAGGAGGTACCATTATCTGGGGCAGGGGTGCAGATTCTGTTTCCCTTGATCCTGCCAGACCCATTGATAATGAATCAATAAAGGTTACAGCAAATATTTTTGAAGGTCTGGTCAGATACAAGGATGATTCCACAGAGGTTGAACCTGCCCTGGCTGAGTCATGGAAAACCTCAGATGATGGAAAACAATGGTTTTTTTATCTGCGTAAAGGTGTATTGTTCCATGATAATACACCTTTTAATGCTGATGCAGTTGTTTTTTCATTTTTAAGACAGATTGATCCCAGGCATTCTTTTTATCGCAAGGATTTTGGATATGCGGATTTTACATTTAAATATGTTAAGTCTGTGGAAGCTGTGGATGAATATACAATTAAAATAGTCCTGGAATCTCCCTATGCTCCTTTTTTACAAAACCTGGCAATGTTTTTTGCATCACCCATAATAAGTCCTGAAGCAATGAAAAAATGGGGAGATGAATTTGAAAAGCATCCTGTGGGAACCGGGCCTTTTGTTTTTTCCCAATGGATTCCCAATGACAGGATTATTCTTGAAAAAAATAAAAAATACTGGGCAGATCCCCCTTTAGCTGACAGACTTGTATTTAAATCCATTCCAAATAATAACAGTCGTCTTCTGGCATTGAAAACCTCATCCATAGACTGTATGGACGGTATAAATCCTAAAGCAGCTCTTGAAATAGATGCTGACAGATCATTAAAACTTATATCATGGGCAGGACTGAATGTAAGTTATCTGGCAATGAATACTCAAAAAAAACCTTTTGATAATGTAAAAGTAAGGCAGGCTGTTAATTATGCCATAAACAAGCAGAATCTGGTTAAATTTTTTTACAAGGGCACTGCTATTCCTGCAAAATCCCCTGTGCCTCCCCTTCTCTGGGGATATAATGATAAAATTATAGATTATGAATATAATCCTGAAAAAGCCAGGCAGCTTTTAAAAGAAGCAGGTTTTGAAAACGGATTTAAAACAACTCTCTGGGCCATGCCTGTTCCACGGCCTTATATGCCCCAGCCCAGGAAAATTGCAAGAGCAATAAAAGGGAATCTGGCAGCAGTTGGCATTATGGCTGAAATTGTGTCTGATAAAGACTGGGGAACATATCTTGCTAAAGTAATGAACGGAGAGCATGATATGGGAATGCTTGGATGGGTTACTGATAACGGAGACCCTGACAATTTTCTTTATGTGCTATTAGATAAAGATAATGCTGTTAAACCCAAAGCAACCAATATTGCATTATTTGACAATGAAAATCTTCATGAAATCTTGAAAAAAGCCCAGCAGATTTCCAAAAGAGAAGATCGAATCAGCCTGTATCAAGCTGCCCAGGAAATAGTGCATAATCAGGCTCCCTGGTTCACTATTGCCAATATTCGTCAATTTTTAGCTCACAGGAAAAATATTAATGGAGTAACCCAGCATCCAACCGGGGTAATCCGATTAAACAAAGCATGGGTTGAATAAGCTGGGATTTAAAATGCGAATATCAGTCAGATTTAGACTGGTTCTGATTTTTACTTTTGTTATTATAGTGCCTGTGGCAATAATAACATCTGTTAATCTATGGTTTACCTTAAACCGCCTTGAAAAGAATTTTGAACTTGAAAGCATTGAAGCTCTTGATAAGGTACGCAATATTATAGTTGAATATACTAAAAAATCAGAAAATACAGCCTTGCTTCTGGCTGATACAGGAGAAGTAAAAACTGGCATAAAAAACAAAAATATTCAGGAATATCTGGATGCCAGACATGATTCATGGTTTACTTCTATTATTGAAATCTTTGACAAAGAAAAAAAACTTCTTGCCCGAACCCATGCAGGAGAGCTTGGCATAGATGTGTATTTTACAAACTCTGAAGACAGCATAGTTTCAGATGCTCTTAATCTGGAAGAACAAACAAAATATGAAATATTTGACAAAGGCATAGCCCTGAAAGCACCTGCACCTGTTGTTAATTTTGAAATCCTTGAAACTATTGGTGCTGTCATTGTCACCTACCCTTTTAATGTAAGACTGCTCCAGAAAATCAAAGACAGAATTAAGGCAGAGGTGAGTTTTCAATGGAATACCAATGGAGATATTGTAAGTACTATCCAGGATCAAAAAGGAAATACCCTGAATAAAGTATGGAAAGGCTCTGTTTCTGATTACAGATTTATGGATGAAAAGATTATTTGTAAAAAAGAGCATATTGAATCAGTACGTTATGCTACTGCCTATGCTTCTATTAAAAACTTTGACGGGCAGGTTATCGGAATAATATCCACAGCAGTAAACTCATCTGCAATTGAACATAATAAGCAGATAACATTAAAGATAATCCTCATTAGTTCTATTGTTGTACTTATCCTGGCTGTAATAACCGGATTTCTCACAGCCCGGTCTTTTACTCTCCCAATTTATCAATTACTTAATGCAATCAGCTCTATTACAAGGGGAAACCTTGAAGAGCGTGTTAATATATTAAAAAATGACGAAATCGGTGATCTTGCCCATGCTTTTAATAAAATGACATCTGAATTACAGGAAAAACAGGAGTCTTTGCAAAAGGCAAATGAAAAATACCGTGTTTTTTTTGAAAACGCTGTTGAAGGCATATTTCAGAGTAATCTTCAAGGAAAATTTATTAATGTAAATCCTGCCCTTGTTAGAATGCTTAAATATGAATCCCAGAAAGAATTGATAGAATCCATTAATAATTTTCAGGAACAAATAATTGTTAAGCCTGATGATTTTGATACTGTTTTACAGGATTTAAAAAGAAATGAGCAGGCTGTGGGTGCTGAAATGCTGCTGTTTTGTAAAGACAAAACACAGATCTGGGGAACCGTATCAATAAGAAATATAAGGGATGATTATGGAAATCTGATTTTTTACGAAGGCTCTTTTGTTGATATTACAGAGCATAAGAAAATCAAAAAAGCTGAAAGAGAGCGGAAAGCTGCTGAAGCGGCAAATCAGGCTAAAAGTATTTTTCTGGCAAATATGAGCCATGAAATAAGAACACCCATGAATGCAATCCTGGGGTTTTCTGAAATCCTGCTTGCAGGCAATCAGGATATTAAAGAAAAAAGACTTTTAAAAACAATATATTCCAGCGGTCAGTCCTTGCTTACATTAATAAATGATATTCTTGATCTGTCAAAAATTGAGGCAGGTAAATTTGAACTGTATTGGGAGCAGGTAAATATTGAGCGGCTTTTAAATGAAATATCTCAGATTTTTTCCTTTAAAGCCCAGGAAAAAGGCATAGATATCCAGATAAAACTTGAAAATAGTATTCCTAATCTTATTTCTGATGAAGCTCGATTAAGACAAATACTCATAAACCTGACAGGTAATGCTGTAAAATTTACTACAAAG
>JAUCGD010000322.1 GCA_030377945.1 Desulfobacterales bacterium HSG17
AATCCCCTGCCATAGTATGCCTGATCTGCTTTGGGATTCATTTTAATAGCCAGGGAGAAACATTTTACAGCTTGTTCAAGCTTTCCTGTCCGGTAAAGTTCATATCCTTTTTTAATCAATCCCAATTCTTTTTTATGTGAAGCTTCTTTTTCTGAAGGCGTAATAAATTTATGTCCGCAATGTTTGCAGATTCTGGCATCATTAGAAACTCTTTCAGAGCAATTAGGACATGCTTTCATATGTTTAAGAACATTTTGACGAATCTTCTCTCTTACTTTTTTATTAACTGTAAGAAGATATTTACCCATTATTGTCTGTAAGAATTCTGCAAAGGGCTTTTCATCAATAAGAAAAATATCAATTTGATGGGTTATTTCCTGTAATACAATTTGGCGGTTTTCATCATAATCAGGAAGTATTAATGAAAAGTCTGCCAAAAGCTCAATAATCTGTCCGTATTTATCAAGCTGGAGATTTTGAATAGCTGCTGAAGGAGGCATTTCATTTTTAATATTTTCAACTTTAAAATAGTCAACAGCATTTTTTATCAGGGTTTTAGTTCCGTTTCTGATGGTTTTTTCAAGCATGGCAGTATCATATTCATTTTTAAGGCTTCGTATTTTTCCTTCATATTTTTCCTTTAAACTATTAATATTCTTTTCATGCTCCCTGGTAAGCCATGATCTGGTATTAATAAAAGTAATCAAAATGAAAATTATATATACAAGAACAGAGATCGTAAAAGATAAATAAATATTTATCATCTGAAAAAATGAAAACGCCAGAAGAGCTATGCCGATTATTCCCATTAAAAACAAATTTGCATAAATCTGCATGCTTATGTCTCCTGAGAAAGAAGTATCAAAACGATTTTGAAATTTATTTGTTAGTAACACAGATCCCATTGCGATGATTTTTTAATTATTATTTATAAGTAAATTCCTTAATGCTTATATTTCATGGAATATCGTTATAAATCAATGGGGGGGCAGGAGTATTTAAGGGTAGAATTTATCTACTTTATCTAAAAGGGAAAGACATTGATGGGATTTAAGGTAATTGTTTAGTGATAATATTCACACAATACCTTATATAAATAATAGCTGTCCTTTGCTCCGGCTATTTCCCTTATGGAGTGCATGGCAAATATGGGAACACCCACATCCACTGTTTTAAGCCCTATTCTTGTGGATGTAAGCGGACCTATGGTGCTTCCACATGCCATATCACTTCTCATAACAAAATCCTGTACCGGAACACCTGACTTATTACACAGGTATCGAAATAATGCAGTTGTTTTACTGTCAGAAGCATACCGGTTATTTGCATTTATTTTTATAACCGGGCCTTTGTTTAAACCGGGCGCATGTCTGCCATCATATTTTGATAAATAATTAGGATGGAGTCCATGAGCATCATCACAGGAAATCATCATGGATTTTTCAATGGTTCTTGCCCTGTCTTCAATATTTGGGCATATTCGTTCAATTATAGATTCTAAAAATGGTCCCTGTGCCCCGGATCTTGATGCGCTGCCTACTTCTTCATGATTATTGCATACAAGCAATGATGTAACATCTCCCCTGGTTTCAACAAGGCTCATCATGGCAATGTAGCAGCTTAATAAATTATCCAGCCTGGCTCCTGAAATAAATTCTTTATTCATACCTGTAAAACAGGGACCCTGCACATCATATAGATTCATTTCATAATCAAGAACTGCTGCTGCACCGCAGTCAGGATATTGACTCTTTAACCTGCTAAGCAGCATTGTCCGAAAGTTTGGCACAGGTTTATCATAAACCTGCATCAGTACAGGCAGGAGTTCCTCCTGGGGATTTACATTTTTATTATTATTAGCCTCCCGGTCAAAATGTATTGCCAGACTGGGAATCACGGCAACAGGGTCTTTAAAGTCAATAAGTACCATCTGGATTGTATTATATGAATCCAGATATGCAACCCGGCCTGCTATGGAAAGATCTCTGTCAAACCAGGGATTGAGCAATGCACCTCCATAAACTTCAACACCTATCTGAAAAAATGAATGCCTTATTATTTCAGGCTGTGGTTTGACCCGGAGACAGGGGCTGTCTGTATGCGCTCCTGCAATACGAATGCCGCTTTCAGGCAGGACCTTCTTGCCCATGACAAAAGCAATGATTGAAGAATCATCACGTATAACATAATAACGCCCCCCTTTTTTCAAATTCCATTCATCAGCTTCAGATATAAGTGAAAAATCGAATTTATCTAATATTGAGCCCATAGAATCAACTGCATGGAAAGGTGTGGGAGATGACTGAATAAACTCTATTAAGCCTTTGTTAAATTGTAATTTCTGCATAAATATATCCTTTTTGCCAGCCTATTGATAAATCCTTACCCAGCGTTTGGCATAGGCGTTTAGATTGGGACTTTTTGCAGTTTCTTAATGCTCTGTTCCATGAGTTTCCCACCACTTTTCAGCATCATTTAAATTGCTGAAATCAAATATATTTTCCCCAAATTGATCAAGTATATCCAATTTAGAATTCCGAAGTTTCTGCTCAAGCATGGGAGAAATAATACCAAATCGCTTATTCAACAATTTTTGAATAAGAACAGTTCTACCTTTTATTTCCCCTCTTTTCTCAATCTGTTCTGCAACAGTCATAGCCAACCTCCTGACAGTTTCATCATTAAGTTTTTCAACTTCACAGTCAATATAACCCCTGACTGTATTCTCATCTTCATTTCTTGCATGATAAGTATAGCGCAGCAGCCATTCAAAAAAATCAAGATAAGTTTTCCTGTCGCTGATTTTTGCCAACATACTAACTGCATTGCTTAAAATATCCCTGAAATTATTATCAGAGATATGTTTAAAAATATAAAGCACAACATCCAAAGCCATATAGTTGCTTATCATCAGCATTTCATCAGGATAATCACCAAGATCATAAACTTTATAGGTAAAATCAGGTATATATTCCGATAAAATATCATCTCCCTCAAGCAGACCGCTAAAATTCCGTGGAACATTCCACCTTGTTTTTCCATGATACAACACAGCCGGGAAAATCACAGGCAGGCATTTTGCTTTAGGATTCTGATCAAGGTATTCTTTCCATATGTTGACCATGTAACAAAGCAGCCTGAAAACCATCATGGGGTCAGGTTTGCTCTGATGTTCAAAAAGAATGTAAAGAAAAGCATCCGAGTCTTTAAACTTAGTTTTGTAAATTACATCAGAATGTTTTTCCCTGAGCTTTTCATCAACATAGCTTTTATTACCCAGTTCAAGATGCTCAAAGTCAATCAGCTTTACGATCTCTTCAGGAAAATAAGTCTGAAAAAACTTTTTTGCCACAAGTATTTTTTCAAATGCAGCTTTGAATGCAGCATCATGTGGATTGTTTACTAATTTTTCAAAGTCATCTTTAAAACTCATTTATTGTTACGCCTTGTTAAATATGATTTATTTTTTATTTCATGTTAATTCTTTCAGAACTCTGTCGGAAAGTCAAAAGTAAAAATTTCGTTCTTCAGGTATCCTTTATTTTCCTGGTTACACTTTTAATATTTGTTAATATTTGTCATCCTTGGATATATTACCTGAATATATTAATGAATATTTCAAATTTTCAAGCTAATATATTTTTTTCCTTGCCAGATTTGAAAATACATTTATAATTAAAAAGTTTATTTGAGCTTGTAAATTTATGAACATTAAACCAATACTTTATTATTATGAATAAATTTTTTGAAAATACATGTTTTAAGCTTATCAATCTTTTTGTCAAAACACTA
>JAUCGD010000323.1 GCA_030377945.1 Desulfobacterales bacterium HSG17
TTAGCAGTACTTTTCCTTACAACAGGAATTGCAGCAGCAACAGATTTTTCCATGTCAGGTAGTTACTATGTCAGAGGACAGTTTTATGACAATGCAGGTGGAACTGGAACTCCTGCAGCACCAGCAGAAGCATATGGTAATTATGATCATCAAATGTTAATAGATACTACATGGAAGATGGATGATGCCACAATGGTTTTTGCCCGTTTTGATATAAGAGATCAAACCTGGGCTACAGAAGGCACAACTTCTGAAAGCACAAACAACACTTTACCTGACTCCAATATCGCTGTTGAACGTGTATGGGGATCTCATACATTTGGCAATGGTGGAAGATTGTTTACTGGCCTCATGAGCGGTGGAGCCTTTGGCACAAGCTTTGGCGATGCAGAATATGATGCATACAGGGTTAAATATTCGCAGCCTACCAGCATGGGAACATTATTGCTTATTGTTCAGAAAACTGTTGAAGGCGGAGCCTCTACAAATGCTGATGATGATGCAGTAGATGAAGATGGTTATATGGCGGGTCTTTTAACTAAATTTGGTGATATCAATGTTCAAGGACTTTTAGTTTATGTTGACTATGAAATAGTTGACGGAAGTGTAACTAAGTTTCATCTTGCCCTTGACGGCCCTTTAGGCGATGCTCTTAGTTTTGACGGTGAATTTCAATATCATACATATGATGATCATGCAACTAATGATGATGCTGATATCTGGGGTATCTACGGACAAGTTTCCTATGTTTCCGGTCCTGCTACATTCAGTGTTCTTGGTGCCTATGGTTCCTATGACGATGATGACGATGCAGGTTTCAGCTTTGGCGATGATTTTGAAGCCGGTGGAGCAATGATCATGGGTGATGATATGGAACTTGTCGGTGCTGACCTTGGAGCAGGTGCTCTTGGCGCATTTAAAGTTTCCTACGCAGTTAATGACCAACTGACTCTTTCCGGTTATCTTGGATACTGGGCAGGTTCTTCTGAAACAGGTCAGGCGTATGATGATGCTGATGTCTATGAAATTTCTGGACAGGGTGCATATGCAATTACTGCCAACTTAGTTTACTCTTTTGGTATTGGTTATGCTGAACTTGATGATTACAACTCAACTGATCCTGATGAAGCAATCAATGCATACCATAAACTTTCATTTTCTTTCTAATATTGCTTAGAAATTAAATTTAAGAGTTTAGATAAAAAAGCCCCTGTTCTCCTGCAAAAGAGAGCAGGGGCTTTTGTTTTTATATTCCTATTCTGTATGCTCTATTCTGGAGAGACTCTACTTAAATATCGACAAAAGAAATGGAATCTGGTTTGTTAACATTATGGCTCGATTAGCAAGAGTTTGTGGCACCTGTAGTTCCATATCAAGTAATTCAGTGGGGAACACCGACATGGACAAGCAACATTTGTTAATGATGGCGCTTACAAGTCTATTTAGAGGGAATGGCGGAATGGTGCAGAAAGAATCAAGTTGAAAACTGGTCTTATAGTAGTGTGGGAGCATCAAGTTAAAGGCAAAAATGATATCCTGGTAAAATAAGACCATTGCTTGAAATGGTGAACAAACCTTGGAAGAATTTTATCTGGTGTCCCCATGTGGTGTTTTATGAGATTGAAAAAATCTAATCAAAGCTTCACTCTATAAATACTCCCAGATTTTCCAGATGGAAGATTTCTCTTTTTGTTCACCTTTGGGGATAACAGGCATCAAATTTTCAGGATTCTGTCTTTGCCACTGCAGGGCTTTTTCTTTTTCCTGGTTTTTAAGGTTATCCCAGGCAATGGTTTTACGATCAAAAACTTTTTTATTTATTCTTGCTGTCACAGCATTTAATTTTGGAATAATATCGTCAATGATTCTGGATTGTTCAAAAAAAGTAATATATTGTCTTTTTTTAATATCATAAATTTTTGTATCAATGCTGAAGGCATTTGAAAAATGGATTATACTGCCTGTTAAAACATAGTCACAATTTGTAAGGTCTGCGATTTTCTTAATCATCTGATTTGGGTTTTCAGTATTGATTGTCTCTATATGTTTTAAAACACTATTTTTTTCAACAAGAGTTACGCGATTTTTCCACTCTAACCTTGAATAGAGCATTCGTGAAACTCCGGATTGAATATATTTTATATCGTCCTGGGAAATTACTTCAAAGGGTATGATGGCTAGAGATTTTTTAACCTGATCAGATTGTTCATTCTGGGTAAAACCTGCAACAGGGAAACTGCAAATTGTAATCAAAATAATCAGGATATAAATTACTGGTTGTGATAATTTGGGGTTACTCAAGATAGTCCTCCAGTTATAGTTTGTTTTTAATCAACTGTGTTACAATTTTCGGATCGGCCTTGCCACGGGTTTTTTTCATTATTTGTCCCATGAAAAAGCTGAAAAGTTTTGTTTTGCCAGCTTTATATGCTGCTGTTTCATCCGGGTTTTCTTTGATAACCTCGTCAACCATTGTTTCAAGTTCTGAGCTGTCTGATACCTGCTCAAGACCTTTCTCATTCACTATTGTTTCAGGGTTTTTGGAGGTTACTGTCATCTCTTCAAACACAGTCTTTGCAGCTTTTGTATTGATTTTTCCTGTTTCAATAAGTGAGAGAAGTTTTGAAAAATCAGTGGAAGAGACAGGTGATTCATTTATGCTTATCTCTTTTGAGTTTAGCATGCCAAGCAGAGTGGTCATTATCCAGTTGGCAGCCTGCTTTTTGTTTTTTAGAGGTGCTGCTGTCTCTTCAAAATAGTTGGCAAGTTCAATGGATGAGGTTAAATTTTTTGCATCATAATCACTGAGGTTGTATTCATTAACAAATCTTGAATGTTTTTCATCGGGCAGTTCCGGCATTGTTCTGGCAACTTTGTCTATCCACCTGTCATCAACAATAAGCGGTACAAGATCAGGGTCAGGGAAATATCTGTAGTCATGGGCTTCTTCCTTGCCTCGCATGGAAGCTGTCTTGTTTTTAGAAGGATCCCACTGCCTTGTCTCCTGGATTACCTTATTACCCTCTTCAAGAACATAAGTCTGGCGCTGTATTTCATAAAGGATTGCTTTTTCAACATTTTTAAATGAATTAAGGTTTTTCAGTTCAGCTCTTGTGCCAAACTCTTTTTGTCCCACAGGTCTTAATGAAATATTGGCATCACACCTGAAATTTCCCTGTTCCATATTGCCGTTGCATACATCAATATATTTTAATATGGCATGAAGCTTTCTTAAATATGCTCCGGCCTGGGCAGCTGTCCTGATATCAGGTTCACTGACAATCTCTATTAGCGGCACACCTGTTCTGTTTAAATCCACCTTGCTTCTCTGCCTTGCAGGATCATGGATAAGTTTGCCAGCATCTTCTTCCATGTGGATTCTTGTAATGCCTATTTTAATTGAGCTGGTTTCTCTGCTTGATATATCAGAACCTATCGTGTCAGAATTTTTAATATCTGGAGTTCCAATATCAAGGAATCCATGCTCTGCTATGGGAAGTGCATATTGGGAAATCTGGTATCCCTTGGGAAGATCCGGGTAAAAATAGTTTTTTCTGTCAAACCGGCTTTCCTGGTTGATTCTGCAATTTGTAGCAAGGGCAGCTTTAATGGCAAAGGAGACTGCCTGTTTATTTAAAACCGGCAGCATGCCTGGCATCCCTGTACACACAGGGCAGGTGTTGGCGTTGGGTGATTTCCCAGGACGATATAAAATATATTCAATCCGGAGTTTCACGAATGCTCTATTCAAGGTTAGAGTGGAAAAATCGCGTAACTCTTGTTGAA
>JAUCGD010000324.1 GCA_030377945.1 Desulfobacterales bacterium HSG17
ATACTTCTATATATTAAGACTTTTAAAAAATCAAAGTCATAAGAAAAAGTTATTCACATAATTCAAACAAAGCAGCAGCACCCATACCTCCGCCAATACACATGGATTCCACTCCGTATTTAACGCCGCGTTCCTTCATACGGGTTACAAGCTGGGCACAGAGTTTAGCTCCTGTGCATCCCAGGGGATGGCCCAGAGCTATGGCTCCGCCGTAAACATTTACATTTTCCATATTAATTCCAAGTTCACGAACACAATAAATTGCCTGTGAAGCAAAGGCTTCATTGATTTCCCAGAGTCCAATGTCATTTACATTAAGCCCTGCAAGTTTCAGCAGCTTGGGAATGGCATATTTGGGACCTACGCCCATTTCATCTGGCCTGCAACCCACTGTGGTATAGCATTTTACCTTTGCAATGGGTTTTATGCCCAGTTCCTTTACCTTGTTTTCACTCATGATAACACTTGCTGCTGCGCCGTCTGTGGTCTGTGATGAGTTGCCTGCTGTTACTGATCCTGTAAATGAGAAAACAGGTCTCAGCTTTGCAAGTCCTTCTTTTGTTGTTGTGGCGCGAACTCCGTCATCAAAATCCTGGATAAAAAATTCTTTTTTAAATGTTCCGTCTGCCTGTTTTACAAATTTTGCAGCAGGTGTAGGAACGATTTCTGTATAAAGTTTTTCTTGCTGTGCTTTTACAGCCTTCATCTGGGAGTTGTATGCAAATTCATCCTGTTCCTCACGGGAAACCTTATAGCGGGTTGCAACATTTTCTGCTGTAACACCCATTGATGCATAAAGATCAGGTTGTTTATCTGTAAAATCTCCATCAGGTCGGGGAAAATTTCCACCCATGGGAACAAAAGTCATGGATTCAACACCACCGCCAATGGTAATATCAGACCAGCCTGACATAACGCGCATGGCAGATTGTGCAATTCCTTCAAGACCTGAAGCGCAAAAACGGTTTACAGTGGCTCCGCCGACTTCAATGGGAAAACCTGCAATCTGATTGGCAATCCTGCCAATGTTAAGGCCCTGTTCTGCTTCGGGAAATGAGCAGCCGATCATTACGTCATCAACATCTTTTGCATCAAGTCCGGGGGTTCTTTCCACTGCTGATTTTAAAATAAAGGACAGCAGTTCTTCAGGACGTGTATCTTTAAAAGCCCCTTTGCCTCTTCTGCATCCGGGGGTTCTTACTGATGTAACTATATATGCTTCTCTCATTATATTCCTCCATAAATCTCAAACTGTTATTAAATATTGAAAATTAAGCAGCAGGTGCCGTCTGATTAAACAAAATCAGGACAAAAAAGTGCTCAAAAATATAAGTCAGGCACCTGCACGCAAATTAATTTCTGAGGGGTTTTCCTGTTTTAAGCATATGTTCTACCCTGGCAACAGTTTTTTCCTGCTTCCAGAAATCAACAAATGCATCACGTTCAAGTTTGAGAATCAGCTCTTCATCTACTGCTGTGTTCTTTTTAACATAACCGCCGCTAATAACATGGGCAATTCGTTTACCTATGAATACATCATATTCGGAAACAAACCCACCGCTCTGCATATTAAAAAGCTCGGCATTTACCATACCCTGGGCAGCCTGTCCTGCAACCCTGATCTTGCGTTTAACAGGAGGAGCATATCCTTCATCCACCATCTTGAGAACTTCTTTCTTGGCTTCGCCGATCTGGTGATCCCGGTTAAATACAATTCTGTCCTGGGGACCTAAAAAGCCGTTTGCCCTTGCTTCAGCAGCAGACATGGAAACTTTTGCCATTGCAATTGACATGAATACAGGAAGGAAATATGTTCCAAGGTCAGCTCCGGTAACAGCTTCGGGAATAGAGGAGATGAATTTTTTCCAAAGATTGGTGCATCCGCCGCCAGCAGGAAGCAGACCAACACCGATTTCCACAAGTCCCATATAAAGTTCGGAATGAGCTACCATTCTGTCAGCTGCCAGACATACTTCGCATCCTCCGCCAAGTGCCATTCCATAAGGAGCGGCAACAACCGGGAAACTTGCATAACGTGCCCGCATAAGGCCGTCCTGTGCTTTTTTCAGGAATGCGTCAATCTCGTCAAATTTGCCTTCTTTTGCAAGACCGGCCATGTAAAACAGATCTCCGCCTGCTGAAAATGCACCGGGCATACCCCCTGCCTGATTACCAATAACAAGGCCAACACCGTTTTCATCAACATAATCCATAGCCTCAGCCATGAAATCTACGATTTCGCCATTAATGGCATTCATCTTGGAATGGAATTCGCAGCAGAAAACACCGTCACCCAGATCAACCAGGGAAGCTGATTTGCAGGATTTTAGCACTTTGTTATCAGCTTTAAGGGCAGCAAGGGAAATAACATTTTCGCTAACTTCAAGAGCTTTGTAGGTTTCTGAGGCAAAATCATAATAATATGTTTTTCCGCTCTCAATTTTATAGAATGTATTATTACCCGCAGCCACCATCTTTTTGACATTTTCAGGAACCGGCATTCCGTCTGCTTCCATCTTTTCAACGGATTTAGCAACACCAATGGCATCCCATGTTTCAAAAGGACCCATTTCAAAGTTGTAACCCCATTTCATTGAATTATCAATTTCAATGATGGTGTCAGATATTTCAGGAATCCTGTTTGCAGAATAGATCAATGCCCATGCCATAGCTTTCCAGGCAAATTTAGCGCCTTTGTCTTCTCCGTAGAGAACTGCCTGGATTTTTTCAGGAAGGGTTTTGGCTTTTTTAGCTTCAGCAAGACATGGAAAATCAGGTTTTGCAAATTCTTCGTATTCCAGGGTTTCCATGTTGATAACCTTACGGATTCTTTTCCATTCCGGGGTCAGGTCGGTTTTATAAAACCCTGCTTTGACTTTTTTACCAAGGAGCTTTTTTTCTATCATCTGGTTGACAAATTCAGGGATTATAAAGCTGTCTCTCTGTTCGTCATCTTCAACCAGATCGTAGGTATTTTTTGCAACATGGCTCATGGTGTCAAGGCCAACAAGATCAGTGGTCTTAAACATAGCAGTTTTAGGACGTCCCAGTGCAGGGCCGAACAAAGCGTCAACCTCTGGAATGGTAAGACCGTCTTCAACCATAAGCTGCATGGCTTTAACAATACCCTGGACACCAATACGGTTGCCAACAAAATTCGGGGTATCTTTGGCCCATACAATTCCTTTGCCCAGAATACGCTCGCCAAAATCAGATATAAACTCAAGAATCTCAGGAAGAGTCTCTTTTCCGGGAATAAGCTCAAGAAGCTTCATATAGCGTACAGGATTGAAAAAATGTGTACCCAGAAAATGCTGTTTAAACTCTGGAGTCAATCCTTCAGTCATTTTTTCCAGGGGAATACCAGAGGTATTGGAAGAAACAATTGCAGTACTTTTTCTTACAGGCTCAATGCGTTTGAACAGATCCTGTTTGATTTTAAGATTTTCAACAACAACCTCAATAATCCAGTCGCAGTCTGCCAGTTTATCAAAATCATCTTCCATATTACCAATGGAAATCAGATCAGCATCTTTTTTCTGCATAAGCAGGGAAGGCTGAGACATAAGAACAGTATCAAAACCTGTTTTAACAATCCTGTTTCTGGCAATGGGATCATTTTTTTCTTCGTCTTTAAGATCAAAAGGAACTATATCTAATAATAAAGTCTTAACTCCTGCGCTTGCAAGGAGTGCAGCAATGCCGCCGCCCATAACACCTGAGCCGATAACTGCTGCTTTTTTTATTTTTCTAACCATATTTACCTCCTGTATGTAATAAACAATA
>JAUCGD010000325.1 GCA_030377945.1 Desulfobacterales bacterium HSG17
ACAATCAGGTACATACTATGATGGTAACAGAAATAAGTCCCGAAATCAGCCCCGAAATCAGTATTGAAAGCGAAATGAAAAAATCCTATCTGGATTATGCCATGAGCGTGATTATCGGGAGGGCATTGCCAGACGTGCGCGACGGTCTTAAACCGGTTCACCGGCGTGTATTGTTTGCCATGCGTGAATTAAAAAACGACTGGAACAAACCCTATAAAAAATCCGCCCGTATTGTTGGTGATGTTATTGGTAAGTATCACCCTCATGGAGATACTGCTGTTTATGACACTATTGTGCGTATGACCCAGGATTTTTCCCTGCGTTATCCCCTGGTGGACGGCCAGGGAAACTTTGGCTCCATTGACGGAGACAGTGCTGCTGCCATGAGGTACACCGAGATACGCATGGCAAAGATTGCCCATGAAATGCTCATAGACCTGGACAAGGAAACAGTTGATTTTGTTCCTAATTATGATGAATCCATGTCTGAGCCTCGAGTGCTGCCTACAAAGATTCCGGCACTTTTAGTCAACGGTTCTTCAGGTATTGCTGTGGGTATGGCAACCAATATTCCTCCCCATAATCTTACAGAAGTTGTCAATGCCCTTAATGCCCTTATTGATAACCCGGAAATAACATGGCAGGAACTTATGGAACATGTTCCAGGCCCTGATTTTCCCACTTCCGGTATTATATACGGGACAAACGGTATTTACGAAGCCTATAAAACAGGCAGGGGCATTATCAGGGTACGTGCCAAAGTCAGGATTGAAGAAGACCGAAAAGGCAATCAGGAAACCATTGTTGTTGATGAAATTCCCTATCAGGTTAATAAAGCCCGGCTTATTGAAAAAATTGCCGAGCTTATGAAACACAAGCAGATTGAAGGTTTAAGATATGTCCGGGATGAGTCTGACCGGGAGGGTATGCGTATAGCAATGGGTCTGAAAAAAGATCAGGTTGCAGAAGTAATTATAAATCAATTATACAAGCATACCCAGATGGAAACAAGCTTTGGCATAATTTTGCTGGCTGTTATCAACAACAGACCAAAGGTTTTTAATTTTAAAGAACTCCTTGAGCAGTTTATACTTCATCGTAAAGATGTTATTGTCAGAAGAACCCGTTATGAACTGCGCAAAGCTGAAGAACGCGCCCACATCCTTGAGGGCCTTAAAATAGCCCTGGAAAACCTGGATGAAGTTGTGGCATTGATACGTTCTTCATCCAATGCTTTAGAGGCCAAGAGCCGCCTTGTAGAAACATTCAGCCTTACGCTTATCCAGGCCCAGGCAATTCTGGATATGCGTTTGCAAAGACTTACAGGTCTTGAGCGTGAGAAAATTATTGAAGAATATGAAAACCTTTTAAAAGATATTGCATGGTTTAAAGAAATCCTTTCCAGTGAACGCCTGATTCTTAATATTGTTAAAGAAGAACTTGCTGCTATTCAGCAGGAATTTGGGGATAAGCGGCGTACAGAGATTGTTGAAGCTACCAGGGAATTGACCCTTGAGGATATGATCGTTGAAGAGGATATGGTAGTAACAATTTCCAAAGACGGTTATATAAAACGCAATCCTATTACCTTGTATCAGAGCCAGAGGCGCGGTGGTAAAGGAAAAACTGCAATGGGAACCAAGGAAGAGGATTTTGTTGAGCTTCTTTTTGTAGCCTCAACCCACCATACATTTCTCTTTTTTACTAGCCAGGGCAAGGTTTACTGGTGCAAGGTTTATCAAATTCCCCAGGCCGGACGTGCAAGCAAAGGCAAGGCTATTGTTAACCTGCTTAATTTTGAACAAGATGAAAAACTGACCACGGTTCTGGCAGTTCCTGCTTTTGAACCGGGTTCTTATATAATGATGGCAACAAAAAACGGGCTGGTTAAAAAAACAGATATTATGGCATACAGCCGTCCCAGGGTTGGGGGAATTATCGCTTTGAACCTGAATGAAGGTGATGAACTCATAACTGCCAGGATTACAGATGGAAACTATAATGCTTTCCTGTGTTCTGCTTCTGGAAAATCAATCAGGTTTCATGAATCCGGTATCCGGCCAACAGGCAGGACCAGTAAAGGTGTCAGGGGTATAAGACTGGTTAAAGATGATATACTTGTAGGCATGGAAGTCCTCAGTCACGGGCAGACCCTTTTTGCAGCAACTGAAAACGGATATGGAAAACGGACCCTTATTGATGAATATCCTGTTCAGAAAAGAGGGGGCAAGGGTGTTATCACCATAAAGACCAGTGAACGTAACGGAAAAGTGGTGGCAATCCTTCTTGTAGATGAAGAAAATGATCTCATGCTCATGACAGACAGGGGCAAACTTATCCGTATGCCCATCAGAAGCATTTCGGTTATCAGCAGAAATACCCAGGGAGTAAAGCTTATAGGTATGGATGCCAGTGAAAGAGTTATTGGCGCAGCACGCCTTGCTGAAGCTGAAAAAGAAGAAGATGACGATGAACAGGGAATGGATGCCGAAGAAGTAGTCGAAGATGAACACGGATTAGATAAAGATGAACAGGGAATTGAGGAAGCCGATCAGGGGCTAGAGGAAGATGAGCCAAAAGCAGAAGATGCAGAAGGTGAAGATACAGAAAAAGAAGAGGAGTAAAAATATCAATGCAGCATACAGATATTGATAAAATAAAAATCGGGGTTGTGGGAGGCGGAAGCTGGGGTACTGCACTTGCCAATCTTCTGGCAGAAAAAAGCTGTAAAATAGATTTCTGGGTTTTTGAAGAAAATGTCAAAAATCAGATTAAATCTGACCGGGAAAACAAGATGTTTCTTCCGGGATTTAAACTCTCGGAAAATTTAATGCCGTCCAATGATCTTGCAAAGGTTGTTTTTGGCAAGGACATGGTATTGATTGTTGTACCTTCCCATGTCATGAGGCATGTCTCAGGGCAGATGGCTCCTCACATATCCGGGGATATTGTTTTGGTTTCAGCTTCTAAAGGCATTGAAAATAAAACTCATCTTACCATGTCAGGCATTCTTGCACAAACCCTGCCCCAGGTTTCAGAAAACAAACTGGCAGTTTTATCAGGTCCAAGCTTTGCAAAAGAGGTGGTTCAAAAGGTTCCAACAGTAGTAACAGCAGCATCCAAAGACAGCAATACTGCCGATTTTGTCCAGCAGGTTTTTTCCACACCGGAATTCAGGGTTTATTCCAGTGATGATATTATCGGCGTGGAACTGGGCGGTTCTGTCAAAAATGTTATTGCCATTGCAGCAGGCATGATAGACGGCTTGGGACTGGGATTAAACACCCGTGCAGCACTTATTACCAGGGGGCTTGCTGAAATGCGCAGGCTTGGACTGGCACTCGGAGCAAACCCAAGAACCTTTACAGGCTCGGCAGGTATCGGTGATCTTGTTTTAACCTGCACCGGCGATCTCAGCAGGAATCATACACTAGGGAAAAAAATAGGTGAAGGCAAAACATTAAAAGATATTCTTTCAGAAATGCACATGGTGGCAGAAGGGGTAAAAACAGCAAAATCAGTTTACAACCTGTCAAAAAAACTTGGAGTTGAAATGCCCATTTCCCATGAAATCTACCATATACTATACGAAGATGTATCACCCAAAGAAGCCCTGCAAAGACTTATGACAAGGGATCTGAAACAGGAACTTGATGAGTGTTAACCCTACAACGTCACTTAGCCCCAAAGGGGCGTATTAGTACAGCCCAGGCCAACGGCCTGGGATATGAACAACCCATAAAGTAAGCTCTGAAAGAGCGTATTAAACTGTGGCAAATATTATT
>JAUCGD010000326.1 GCA_030377945.1 Desulfobacterales bacterium HSG17
CAGTGATTTAGATATAGATAATAAGATACCCAAACTGTCAAAGCTTGTACAATCAATATAAACACCATATTTTGGATTTGAAGGAGTTAATAAAAATGGAAAAAATCAATGTCATGATCAATGGTTTACCAGGCAATGTTGCAAAAATCATGACTGCCGCTGCTTTAAATGATGAAAGATTCAATGTAGTTCCTTTTTCTCTTACAGGACAGGAGATTGCTGATAAAACAACACAAATGGACAACATCACATTTGAGCTTATAAAACCAGACACTAGAGATGAAAAAATCAAAGAGATTAAATTACAATTCACATCTTTTATAGCAATTGATTATACCCATCCTACAGCTGTTAGCTCAAATGCTCTTTTTTATACAAAAAACAAAATACCATTTGTCATGGGAACAACAGGAGGAGACCGAGCACAACTTGAAAAGGTTGTAAAAGATGCCTCAACCCCTGCTGTTATTGCTCCTAATATGGCTAAACAAATTGTGGGATTCCAGGCAATGATGGAATATGCAGCAGATACCTTTCCTGATCTTTTTAAGGATTATACCCTTGAAGTCGTTGAAAGCCACCAGAATGGCAAAGCTGACACATCAGGAACTGCAAAAGCAATGGTTGGTTATTTTAATAAACTTGGACCTGATTTTAATGTCAATGATATTCAGATGATAAGAGATCCCAAAACCCAGGAACAGGAGCTGAAAATCCCCAAAGAATACCTGACCGGTCATGGCTGGCATACATATAAATTAAAGTCCAATGATGGCTCAGTTCTGTTTGAATTCAAACACAATATCAATGGCAGAGATATTTATGTGAGCGGCACTTTTGATGCTGTGATGTTTCTTGTAAAAAAACTTGAAAAATCAGACAGTCCCAAACAACTATACACCATGATTGATGTCCTTAACCGGGAATAACCATTTGAGTCTTTATCTTAAAATCATTTTGATACTATTTGGATTGGCTTATCTGATAAGCCCTGTGGATATTATTCCTGATCTGTTACTGCCCTTTGTTGGCTGGATTGATGATGGTGTTGTTATTGCTACAATTTATTATCTTATCCGCTTTGGCAGACTGCCTAATTTTTTTTTTAAAAAACAAAATCCTTTTAAACAAGGTCGCAGGAAGCCATTCAGGCCAAATGTTAAACAGGACTTTGCAGGTTTTACTTCAAAACAAGAGCCAAACCAACAAAGAACATATCATCAACAGCAAACGGCTAAGAACAGAACATCAAAAACCATTCCAACACCCTATGATATTCTTGGTATCAGCCCTGATGCAAACCAAAAAGAGATTCATAATGCATATAAACAAGCCATAAAAAAATACCACCCGGACAAGCTGTCCCACCTTGGCAAAGAATTTTCTAACCTTGCCAATGAAAAATTTCTTGAAATCCAGAGAGCCTATGACTCTTTAAAGACAAAACATACTGGTTAACAGGCTTTTTCTTTACATAGCTTCACACAAACCCTTTTAAGAGAGCAATTTCCTGTGCCCAGATTTCACTATTCGGCGTTTCAAGTATAAGGGGTATATTATCAAAACGCTGATCATGCATGATTTGCTCAAACACTTCAATTCCCAAAGTTCCTTTGCCAATACTCTCATGGCGGTCAACCCGGGAGGATAGAGCCTTTTTAGAATCATTAAGATGCATCCCCTTAAGATATTGAAATCCTATAATCCTGTCAAACTCCTCCCATACTTTTTTAAAACAAGTTTTTAGATCATATCCAGCACTGAATGTGTGACAAGTGTCAATACACACTCCAACACGTGTTTTATCCTCAATATTTTCAATGATAGCGGCAATCTGCTCAAAGGCAAATCCCATATTAGTGCCCTGCCCTGCTGTATTCTCAATAACAGCAACAACATTGCTTGTCGTATCAAGGCTGAGATTAATTGAATCTGAAATAGTATTTAAACATTTTTCCTGTGAAATCTTTTTTAAATGGCTGCCGGGATGAAAATTAAGCATTGTAATGCCAAGCTGATCACATCGCTGCATCTCGTCAACAAAAGCCTTTCTTGATTTTTCAAGGCCCAGGGTTTCAGGATGTCCAAGATTAATAAGATATGAATCGTGGGCAAGTATTTGTTCCAGTGCAATGCCATATTTTCGACAATTTGCTTTAAACATTTCGATATTTTGGCTGCTCAAAGGCTTTACTGCCCACTGACGTTGATTTTTAGTAAACAGTGCAAAGGCATTTGCTCCTATTTCAAACATTACCCTTTTTGTCAATGGAGTTTAACAGTGGAGTACAAAAGCCTGATTTATTATATTGGCCTTCAATCATTTCAAATATTTCATTCAAAAGATTTGTGAACCATAAGTTGGGGAAAAGGTATATCCCATTTGTTTTCAGTACAGGCATCCACACACCATCTCTGAAAAGCCCTGTTTAAGCGATTGTACAATGGAGCCATTTCCCCCTTAAAGTCGGAAATAACCACAAGGTCGAGGGAAGATCCCCCAGCCTGGGAAAATTCCACTCTGAGATTCAATAAGTCATCTTCGTACCCTTCATCTGCAATTTGCTTCCTAATATAGCTGTCAAGAACATCAAGAATTTTACTGGTGGATATTGGCTGAAGATCATAGGAAATACCGAACAATGTTTTGAGTCTAAAATTTCTCGATAAATTCATCGGAGATTGGGTTAGAAAATCCTGGGTCTGATAAACCTTGTGAGATCCACCTCTCAAGACCATTTCCACCATTTCGTGTGACGCACTGACGACACATCCCCGTGTTCCATCGCTTAGTATAACCCAGTCGTTTTTCCTACAGGGAAACCATGGCTCATTTTGATCAAATTTTCGGGATGATTTATCCATTAATACATCAATTGGTACCCTGAGCTTTATAGCAAGGTCTGGATTTTCAAGTTGACTGAACATACTGATGTTTTTAACCAGCCAGGGGATATTATTTAAAATAATTCTTTCTCCTTCACGAACCGCACCTATATTCAGCATAAGGCGGCTTTGTTCCCAGTATCTGGGCAGAGTGCTTTTAACAGTCCATCCTAATCCCAAAAGCATAATAATAGATAAAGATAATAAGACCCAGTCTTCAAATATATAAAAAACCAGGATTAGAATAAGCAGACTTAAACTGAGAGTCAGGATTTTGAAAAAAAGGTCAATGACCCGGATATGGAATGGTCTGTACTGAGTTGAGTAATCTGGAAGGAGCTTCATCAGTGTCAGATATAAAAGTCTTAAAAATAAAACCAGCCCGGCACATGCAATGATGGCGATAATTAGAAAAAGACCCCTGGTCTTGAAAAAATTTTTAACCGATTGCTGCGTGGCTTCCATGAGGGATTCTTTCTCAGCCTCTATTTTATCCAGCTCCATCTGAATAATTTCCATCCTATTCGAGATCTGGCTCTCCACGCTTTTCCATTCCGGTAGAAGTTTTTTAAGACTTTTCTTTACAGTTTTATCTTTGGTTTTTGAGATCATGTTAGTCAGGTTTTCAAAGGCCTGTTGTGACATTGGATGAAGATTCTGGTAAGAGGCAAGTTCTTCTTGAAGCTGAGATTTATATCTGGCTTTTACGGTTAGATGTTTCAGCTCAACGATTCCAGGTTTTATAAGAGAAATTAATTCATCCTTCCAGTCAAAGGGTACTTCTTCTTTTTCATCAAACAGACTGATATCAATGCCGGTTGCCGTTCGTTCAAAATCAGAATTCGCCTGGGATAATTGTTTGTCCAGTTTGCCCAGTTCTTCCTTTAGAT
>JAUCGD010000327.1 GCA_030377945.1 Desulfobacterales bacterium HSG17
ACTGACTAATTTAGAAAAAAGGATAAAAATGAGACTTTTATCTCTGGTGACATTTATATGGGCATTTTCATTTTCTTTTATCGGTGTATATCTTGCTGGCAAGCTTGACAGCTACTTTGCAGTGCTGATCCGTGTGGCATTCGCTTCGTTGATATTTATCCCTTTTACCGACTTCAAACTGCCCAACAGATTTAAGCTTAAAATCATGGGGATAGGTATCGTCCAAATCGGGATGATGTATATCTTTTTCTACAAATCCTTTCTCTTCCTCTCTGTGCCGGAAGTATTGCTATTTACGATCTTTACCCCTCTGTATGTGACTGTCATCTATGACCTGCTCAAAGGTAAATTCAACCCCCTTTATCTCCTCACAGCAGGTCTTGCGGTAACAGGGGCTTATGTGATCAAGTCTGCACATATCAATGAAGGATTCTTCACTGGATTCATGATGGTACAGGGAGCCAATATCTGCTTTGCTTTAGGGCAGGTACTCTACAAAAGACTGTTGGAGAATGCCGAACTCAAGGATATCAAACAATACACGATCTTTGGCTACTTTCACTTTGGGGCTCTGGCAATCTCTACGGTGGCATTCCTGCTCTTTGGCAACACCGCCAAGATCTCACCTGATGTCACACAGTGGGCAGTTCTGATATGGCAGATGATATATTAAAAAATGGAATCAAATTTAACCTTAAAGGGACATTAAGTGAGCCTGAGATATCAATATGAAAATTGTATTTACCATAATTAATATTTTTTTAATTGCAGCTATTGCATACAGCCTGATTGCAACAGGATATAAAAATTTGATTGTGGTAGATTTTACAACACCTGAACAACAGGATGTTAAATCATTAGAGACAAAAATACTTTCAAGTCAGGCTCCTACAATAATTGACAAAAAATTAACTGATATTATCGTGAAAAGAAATCTTTTCAGAGTGGATATTGAAAAAGAAAATATTTCTTTAGTGGAACAGAAATCAAAAGATACAGATATAGAAAAACTTGAACCAACACAATTAAAACTTGTCCTGTGGGGCACAGTAACAGGGCAAAAAAGTGTCTATGCAGTAATTGAAGATAAAGAAAACAGAAAACAAGCTCTATACCAGCCAGGTGATCTAATCCAGGGAGCAAAACTTAAAAAAATATTAAGCAACCAGGTTATTCTCTCCCATCAGGGGAAAGATCAACTGCTTGAAATTCAAACAGATTTGGCAAGTTCAGGCAGTTCAAAAAAAAATTCCCAATTTCAAGGAGTTAAAGAAGCAACAAAGGTTAACCCTGTGCCTGTTAATAAAATTACAGGCCATGATGTCCCGGATAATCTTGCTGATTTCAGCACAATGATGAGGCAGATTAAATTCCGCCCTCATTTTTCTCAAGGTGAAGCAGATGGGCTGATGGTTTATGGAATTAGACCTAATTCCGTTTTTATGAAAATCGGGTTGAAAAATGGAGATGTTATCAAAACTATTAATGATGAACCTATTATTTCAGGAGAAGATATTTTAAGCCAGTTCTACAATACTCAGAGTGAAGAAAATTTAAGGTTTACCTTGCTCAGACGTGGAAATATAAAAGAGTTATCTTATGCCCCTTCAATAGAACATGAGGGTGGATGATAAACTTGCATTTAGAAAAATTACCAAAATGATAAAGTTAGATTAAAATTATGCCAAATCTATGATTGATGAATTTATAAATATAATAAAAAACAAAACAGAACTTTCAGAGGAAAACTGCGAAAAAATAAAAACTTCTTTTGTTAAAGATCGTTCTAAAATCACAGCATCTACAATTGAGACAAAACTTGTTGCAGAAAATGAAGTTCTTGAAGCCCTGGATCGTATCTACTCACTGCCTTTTGTTGCAAATCTTTCCATGGAAAATGTTCAAAATGACTGGACAACACTTATATCAAGGCAGTTTTTAAAAAGATTTTATATAGTTCCCCTGATTCAAAAAGAGAATAAATTAGCTCAAGAAGAGCCTAAATCGGCTCAAAAAAAAGATAAATTGGTAAATGGAAAAAATAAATCAATCATTGCCATAAATGAGCCTTCGAGTTTCAGCCTTGTAGATGATGTTGCAGCTGTTTTAAATCTTGATACTTATACCCTGGTGCTTGCACCAAAAAATCAGATATTGTCTGCAATTAATATCTTGTATGATCAAACAGGTCAAAGTGCCCAGCAGCTTGTTGATGATATGGAAGACTCTGAATTTACTATTCTTGATGATTTATATCAAACTGCAGACCTTCTCGATGATACAAGTGATGCACCAGTAATCAGGCTTGTTAATCACATGATCTCCCAGGCTGTAAAAGCAGGTGCAAGTGATATTCATATTGAACCGTTCCAGGATGTCTTGAATGTGAGATATAGAATTGATGGGATTCTTTATGAAATGCTTACTCCTCCCAAAGGAGTGCAGGCCTCTTTGATATCAAGAATTAAAGTTATGGCAAATATGAATATTGCCGAAAAAAGAGTACCCCAGGATGGCAGAGCCCAGGTTAGAATTGGTGAACAGGAAATTGATATCAGGATTTCAACAGTTCCAACATCCTATGGAGAACGTGTGGTCATGAGACTGCTGAATAAATCAGGATATTTTCTTGAATTTTCCAGGTTTGGTCTACCACAGGAAAATTACAATCTGATAAATAAAATCATACGCCAGAATAATGGAATTGTCCTTGTAACAGGTCCAACCGGCAGCGGTAAAACCACAACCCTTTATGCAGCACTTTCAGAAATTAACTCTTCTGATAAAAATATTATTACCATTGAAGATCCAGTGGAATATAATCTAAAAGGGATAGGTCAGATTCAGGTAAATGAAAAAACAGGTGTTACCTTTGCCAAGGGTTTGCGTTCCATTGTAAGACAGGACCCTGATATTGTACTGGTAGGAGAGATACGGGATATTGAAACTGCAGAAATTGCCATTCAATCTGCTTTAACAGGTCATCTTGTTTTTTCAACACTGCATACCAATGATTCAGCAGGTGCCATTACAAGGCTTGTGGATCTTGGAGTGGAACCATATCTTATATCATCTTCTGTAAATACAGTGATTGCCCAGCGTCTTGTACGAGTGCTGTGCAGTGAATGCAAAGAAAAATTTTTGCTTGAATCCTCCCATATTAAAGCTCTTAACGGGACAGGAAATGAATATCTTGGTGAATATGCCTACAAGCCCAAAGGTTGTCCAAAATGCTTTAATACCGGTTATTCAGGAAGAGAAGCTATATTAGAAATCATGGTTATGGATGACACTTTAAAAAGCCTTGTTCTTGAGACTTCAGATTCCAACCAGATAAGAAAAGCTGCGTTAAAATTAAACATGAAAACTCTGCGCCAGGATGGAATGTCCAAAGTGGTCAAAGGTATAACTTCCATCAGGGAGGTACTTCGTGTTACCCAGGAATAAAATAATTCCCAGTATCTCTCATATTGTTATCTTTAATATTGTTGCCTTTATTGTCGTAATATTTTTTCATAAACCTTTATATGCTCAGGATGACAATTTTATATTGGATTTTTATCAAAATCATATATCTGTTATAGATGGGAACAGATGCTCAATGTATCCGTCTTGTTCACATTATGCATCCGAGGCATTTCAAAAGCATGGACCTGTGCTTGGCTGGATAATGTCCTGTGACAGACTTGTCAGGTGCGGCAGAGATGAAGCCAGTGTATCAAGAACAATAATTGTAAATAATCATCAATTAATCCATGATT
>JAUCGD010000328.1 GCA_030377945.1 Desulfobacterales bacterium HSG17
GGGCCTTGAGTACAGGCACTGAAATAATGAAATGCGAAAAAGCAATCTCAGGCAGCCTCATTTCCTTAAAAACCCTGCAACTGCAGTTTTCCTTTTTTATCATTTGAATACCATTTAATCAAGAGAAATCTGCATCCTTGATATGCTGCTTAACATTTGTACAACATTAAGGAGTGCTAAAATTATTTTTAGCACTGGAATAATGCCAAAAATAATTTTAGCACTCCTTTTGTTTGCATTTTAATGGTAAAAATTATACAAGATACAGGGTTCAGGCTGCCACTTACCCATAACAGGAGGATTCCATGAAATTCCCATACGGAATATGTGATTTTAGAGAAATCGCTACAAAAAATTATTTTTATTGTGACCGGACTGATAAAATTCCCCTGGTTGAAAAAGGGAAGTATCTTTTATTCCTGCGCCCCCGCAGATTCGGCAAAAGCCTTTTACTTTCCATGCTTGCAAATTATTATGATGTGGCTAAAAAACATGAATTTGAAACCATGTTCGGGAATCTTAAAATTGGAAAAAATCCTACTGAAATGCGAAACAGCTTTTTTATTCTTCGATGGGATTTTTCATGTGTCGATTCATCAGGCAGTGTGGAAGATATTAGAAAGGCTCTGCACGATCATATTAACTCCCGCATAGATGCATTTTGTTTATATTACAGAAACCTTCTTCCTGAAAAAGTGGAACTGGACTGGAATAATGCAATTAATTCCATGAATGCATTAATTTCAATTATTCAAATGACAGATCATAATATTTACCTTCTCATAGATGAATACGACAATTTTGCAAACCAGGTCATGATGGGCGTGCGCCGGGAAAAGCATGAGCTGTATGGGGCATTGGTTTATGAAGAAGGACCCCTTAGAACACTTTTTAAAGCAGTTAAATCATCAGCTTCGGAATCCATATTTGACCGGATTTTTATTACCGGTGTTTCCCCTGTGGTTATGAGCGATATTACCAGCGGGTATAATATTGCAGAGAATATTTATCTAAGGTATCAGTTTAATGACATCTGCGGGTTTACAGATAATGAAATTGAAGAAGCACTTAAATCAATTGCAGAGGAATGTGATCTTTCAAAAGACAGCATTATCGAAGCTGCCGGACTTATGCGTACTTATTACAATGGCTACAAGTTTGCCGTTGATGCTGAAAGCTTTGTGTATAATCCCACATTATCTACATATTTTCTTAAATATCTTTATGAAGACTGCAAATATCCACGCCAGATGTTAGATGGCAATCTTGCAACTGATGAAGCAAAACTTGAATATATTTCACAGGCAGTATCAGGCCGGCAAATGCTTCTTGATCTGCTGCGTGAGGACAGAACAACCGTTGTATCTGAAATAACAGACCGTTTTGGTATAAAGCAAATGCTTATGGATAAAAGCAAAGATCATAAGTTTATGACTGCTTTTTTGTATTACTTTGGTGTGCTGACCATAAAAGAGGAAACACAGGAAGGTAAAATCCTTCTAAAAATTCCTAATCTCGTAATTCGAGGGCTTTATGCTGAACAAATATGTGAAATGCTGCTCCCTGAGCCAATGGAAAGAGATGACGGTAAATTTGCTGCTGAAAAATTATATCAAAAAGGTGATATGCAGCCATTATGTGATTTTGTAGAGCAGTCTTATTTCAAGGTCTTCAGTAACAGGGATTATAAATGGGCAAATGAACTTACTGTTAAAACTGCATTTTTGACCCTGCTTTACAATGATATTTTGTATATTATGGACATGGAAACCGAGCTTGACCGAAGATATTCCGATCTGACCATGATAATCCGGCCTGATATGCGGCGCTTTACAATTCTGGATATTCTTGTTGAGTTTAAGTTTGTAAAGCTTAAAGATGCAGAAATGAGCGGTGAACAGGCACGGAAACTGACAAAAGAAGAACTGCAAAACCTGCCTCTGATGAAGGCGCAGATGGAAGATGCAAAAAAGCAGGTTAAGGATTATGGGGACGTGCTTGATAAAAGGCATGGCAATCTGCGGTTGCAAAAATATGCGGTTGTCTCCCTGGGTTTTGACAGACTGTGCTGGGAAGAGGTTTCGTAATAAAGGAGTGCGGAAATTAAGCGGAGCGGTTTTTCGCAGTAATGCCCAAAATTGCCTCCTCGCAGGGAGGCGCTACCGTTAATTTATTATAATACAGACCTGGGAATATATGGACAAATGCGGAACAAAAGAGGGGCATCTGGTGATTTTTGACAGGACAGAAAAATCTTGTGACGAAAAAATATTCAGGAAAACAGAGACGTATAACAGTTCTAAAATTATTGTGTGGGGAATGTGAAAACATAATTATGGGGAAAAATATGAAACAAGACGATCTTTTTATTGCAAAAACATTAATCTTTTCCGACTTTCACGGAGACCTGGATATTATGGCCAAAAGTTTTACTGATAAAGGCCTGATGAATTATAACGGTGATCTTGAAAGCCTGATTCATACCATTAAAAATTTTTCTGCTGACAATGAATCTTTCTGTCCGGAGTCTTTAATCGTAAACCAGAAGGAACCGGTGCGATTAATTATTTTGGGAGACTGCCTGGATCGTTATGATTATGGATATCACATTATCCGGTTTTTATCTCATATTGCCTGGAAAAATTTTAATATCCACCCGGTTTTCCTTTTGGGAAACCATGATCTGTTAAATTTTATGTTTATGACCAATCCTTTTAAAGTATATGAATTGCATAATGGTACAGGTCGTGAAGTTTATGAAGTAACCGATTTTATTAACATGATGGGAATAGACAAGAGCATAAAAGGATTCTTTGATTTGCATGGAGATGAAATTTTTGATCTCCAGAAAATGTTTTATCAAAACAGCAGTCTTGAATTTAATTTTGATCATTATTCGGTTTCTTTGAAATACGACCGTGATTATTCTTTTTTTAACAGGATAAGAACAAGCAGAAAACAGGAAAGATGGAAATATATAAACCGCCTTGTGGACGAACTGAACCTGGACTCTAAATTTAAAATCAATGAGGATGAGGATGAAGATGAGGATTACAGCCGGGAAGACACTGTATCAAAAGCATCCTGGCTTTTTAATATTTATTTTAAAAAACAGGTTAATAAAAACTGGTGGACAATTGAGCCTGATAATGCCCGCAAACACGGAACCGGAGGTTACGGCCGTGAAATTATTTCTTTTAATGCCTGGCAGAGAACGATAGATGAAGATTCTGTGGAAACACTTCCCTTAGACTGGCGGGTGATTTCAATGGTATGGCGTAAATACTACGGAGACTGGTTTAATAGTTTAAAGTATCTTTTTCATGAAAAAAATACTTTATATGTACACGGAGGTCTTTCGCCAATGTCCATGATGGATCCAATGGTTCTTGGTGCAATGTACGATCATGGCAAAGACAGCTTTAAACCCCGCATTTTTAAAAACAATAAAGTTGATCTGGATATTCTAATAGGCAGATGCAACAGGATGGTGTCTCAAGTTTTGAAAAACAATTTGAATGACTTCAGTTTTCAAAGTATGGCAGGCGCGGAAATATTTGACCAGATGGGATTCTGGCGGGGCATGAGTGATGGATTTACGACATTTGGGGGGCCTTTGTGGTGTGATTTTGAGTTTATTCATAAATCTTTTGAAGATATTGAAAGATTGCCGGAGCTTTACAAAAATTTTTGCAATATGACCTGTATCAAAAGAATTGTCTGCGGTCATACCCATTTTAGAGCTTTTAAAGAGCCTGA
>JAUCGD010000329.1 GCA_030377945.1 Desulfobacterales bacterium HSG17
AAATCCCCTGGTCCTGGTAAGTGAGCCTGACAGATACCGGCAGTCATTTACGGTTAAAATAAAAGGTTCCAATTCCCTTCAATCTCTTATTGATACAATCTTTTTCCAGGCAAAAAAAGGCACATAAAATTAAATATATCTGAATTTAATATTAATGCAAGTTTGTCAACCAACCCTGAAAGAGAATTCAGAGCTGTGTGGATCAGTTATATTGACTGGCCCGGTACTCAAAAAGATCCGAATCTTCAAAAGAAATCCCTGGTTAAAATGCTTGATGAATTCAAGCGCCTTAATTTTAATGCAGTTATTTTTCATACCAGGGTTGAAAGTGATGCGGTGTATAAGTCGGATATTGAACCCTGGTCAAGACAGTTAACAGGAATCCAGGGCAGAGACCCCGGATATGACCCCTTGGATTTTATAGTAAAAGAAGCCCACAAAAGGGGCATGGAGCTTCATGCCTGGATAAATCCCTATCGTGTTAATATTTCAAAAAAATGCAGCGGCGGTTTTCCAAATGCAAATAAGCACATCTCAAAAACCCGTCCTGAATGGATACTCAATATCAAAATGTCAGATAATAACGGCTGCTATAAAATGCTCAACCCAGGAATCCCTGAAATAACAGATTATATAAGCGATATTACCCAGGACATTGTAAAAAAGTACAATATTGACGGCATTCATTTTGATGATATGTTTTATCCTTATCCTTTTAAAGATTTCAAAGGAATAACCTGGGAGGACAAAGAAACATTTATAAAATATAAAAAGGGAAATATTTCAATCAAAGACTGGCGCCGCCGGAATGTAAATCAGCTTATCAGACAGGTAAATGCAGGTATCAAAAAAATAAAAAAACATGTGCGATTTGGTGTAAGTCCTTTTGGTATCTGGCAAAATGAAATTCCAAAAGGTATAAAAGGAATGAGCGCCTATGATGTAATTTACAGCGATGCAATGACCTGGCTTGAAGATAATAGCATTGATTATCTGGCTCCACAATTATACTGGAAAATCGGAGGCAGGCCGGATTATGAAAAATTGCTTTCCTGGTGGGGTCAGAAGGTGAAACAGGCTCAGAAGCATATATATCCAGGACAGATTATCTATTATATCAAGCCTGAAGGAAAAAAAGGCCGGAAAACAAACTTGATTGCAAAACCTGAAACTTCAAAAGATATTTTGGATCAGGTTAATTTAAACAGGGAAAACAGGGATATAAATGTCCTGGGAAATACCTTTTACCGGGCTGTAAATATTCAAAAACATATCCTGGGATCAGATCAGTTCAAAAACAAGCTGATAAAAGGTTTATATGCCACACCAGCCCTGCCCTGGGTTGTCTAAAAACAGCAATTTTGAGCTAAATTTTTTGCCTATGTTTTGGACTTTTTAATCTTCCAAAATTCTTATCATACATTTTATTTTGCTATGACCCAAGTAATTTTTATAATTTGCTATTATTCAATAATGCTCTTTATCTTGATTAATGATGACATTTCCTGTAAATACATATACTTTAAAAAATATATAATATTAAGGAGAATGTATATGAGTTCGAAATCTAAATTATTGAAAAGCAGAGATAAATGGACTCAAAAGGCAGTTGAGCGTGGTGAAAAATTGCGATATTTGAACCGAGAGAATACTCGGATCAAAAAAGAACGTGACATGTATAAAGCCAGGGAACGTGAACTCAAGAAACAACTGGAAAAAGAACGCCAAAAAAACAACCGCCCTGTCCCTGATAAAACAGAGCTTGTTTATGTTTCATTACAGCTTTTTCTTGTAGCCCGTATCAGTTTTTGCGCTGTATCCAAAGTTCTTGACGTACTTTCCAGTTATCTGGGGATACCAAAAGCACCATGCACTCAGACAGTTATTAACTGGGTCACCCGGCTTTCCATAGCAAGAATGCAAAATCCGGCTTATTTAAACAGCCCTTCAATTGATACAAACGGGTTTACTAACGGATTTTTATGGATAATGGATATTAGTATTGGTTTAGGTTCCGGGAAAATTCTTACGATATTGGCGCTGAATCCTAAACATCACGTTTTGAATAATGGTGCGCCAAAACTTCAAAATGTTCATTGTGTTGCTGCTGGGGTGGCAGAATCCTGGACAGGTGAATCTATTGCAGATTTTCTTCAAAAAATTATTGCTGTTACAGGGCGGCCCATAGGCTACCTCAAAGATGGTGGAAAAGATTTGGCAAAGGGTGTCAGACTTTTGGGAGAACGCGGATTACCCAGCATTTCAATTGATGATATATCTCACATCATAGCCAATCTTTTTAAGCATGAATATCAGAAACACCCGATGTTTGATAAATTTGTAAGCACATGTGGAAAAATTTCAAGCAATCTAAAACAGACTGTTCTTGCCTGTCTTGCTCCTCCAAAAGTTACCACTAAAGCTCGTTTTATGAATCTTCAGCGTCTGATAATCTGGGCTGATAAATTGCTTAAACTCTCGCCAAGAGGCCGTGCAGCAAAAAATTCTGTTCTTTCAAAACTGCGGGCAGGCATGGATGAAATTCCAAAATGCAGGGATTTTATAAAACGATTTCTTCGTGATGCCAGGATTATGTCAAAGTGTCAGGAAATACTTAAGGTACAAGGATTAACCCAGGATACCTGCAATCAATGTAAACACTTATTAAAAGGTATGCCTCTGAGATCAGGAATACGTAAAGGATTTTCAGACTGGCTTGATCGTCACATGATACTTGTCATAGATTTGGGTTTGGAAAATATTGGCCTGCCGGCATCTTCTGATATAATAGAATCCTTGTTCGGTATTGCAAAACAGCATGGAACAGGAAACACAAAAGATGCTAACAGAATAGCATTACGTTTACCTGCTTTATGTGGAGAAATAACACGGAATGATGCGTCAATGGTTTTGGGAATAAGTGTGAAATGTCAACAAGAGGTTGAAGCTGGTTTTAATTCCTTAACAAGTCAGCGCCGTGCTATCCTGCCGAATCCAGGCAGCATAAATGATGCTATCGCTGATAAAATACAAAATTTGGAGCTTATTCCAGAGTCCAAAAAGCGGGAAAAAAAGGCGGAAACTATAAACATTTCAGAGTTATATGAGAAAACAATAGGGCCTCTATTTGACCTGCAACAACAGGAGGAAATTCCTCCTGTACACCTGTTTCAAAAGGCTTCAAACGGATAGGTATTTTTATAATTGAATATTCAGTCCAAAAAGCGGGTAATGAAAATTGGTTGATTTAGACAGCCCAGGCTAGTCCCAACCAGTTCGATAACTTTGTAAACACTGGACATGGTAATTTTCCTCCTTAAAATTATGTTTTTTTTGTTTTTCAGGAAATACGACTCACTTCACACATCAATTTGCTGATTAAGACCTCCTTTTGTTTAAGGTTAATACTATATTTCGATCAAACGCATTCTATTTTCAAATAATGGTTATCAGTTTTTTAAGGAAACCTAATTTCATTCAGATACTCAAAAGCGATGCTTCATTTATTTATTATTTAAAATATTAAATAGTTAAGATTGATATTATTCTTTCAAATATGGTAACTTTTTTATCTTACCAGCTTTAACCTATTGAAACAACAAAGTCAAATTTTACAAAATGCTGCCAAGGTGCCGTTTCTGAGAGATACCAATTCTCTAAATTAAAATCGTAAATTATTTAAAACATAACGCTAAGCTAACCGGCGCAAAAGGGTGGAGGGAGCGATAGCGACCGGAACCCTTTTGCGT
>JAUCGD010000330.1 GCA_030377945.1 Desulfobacterales bacterium HSG17
CGGAAATTGTCTGCATAAAAACTCCCATATGCATTAATATCTTTTGAAGACCATGCTTTAAGCCAGTTGTCAATTAATGCTTCAATATCAGCATCAACAATGACAGTCTGCTCTTCAGAAACAACCTGTTGGGGAATACTTAAATTCCTTGAAGCCAGGATAAATGGATTTTCCTGTATTTTATCATTAAATCCTGGAAAAGTCTGGTAGTTTTCCCCGATAATCTTTAACCGGTCCTGTTTGTCAGACAGAAACATTTTTTTTGTGCCTGTCATTACAAGACTGTCACCATAGCGTATATAAAGATCAAACAGTATTACAACCATATCCTTATATTTAAAAAAAGCTGTTCTTTTTGATTCCACAGCCAAAGCTTTTTTAGATAATCCAAGCCTGTTTCTGGTTTTGTTCCACTCTGTCCACCATGAAATATCAGGAACATATTCTGAATCATAATAGCTCAGATATTCATGATATGTTCCCTTTTCCAGGGCAGTTTCCCATCCTGAAACAAGCCCGGTCAAAGATTGTTTCAGCTCTGTTTTTGATTCAAAAGGTTCATATCCAAGTTTATGGGTTATGATAATCGGGGTTCTGTTTAAGGTAATATATTTTGAAACCTTTTCAAGATCGGAATTTTCAAGTGCAACACATCCGTTGGAATCCCTTGGTTTTAAATCTTTATTGGTTCCGTGAAGCCATATGGCACTGCCGGTTTTGCCTGCAATAAGATCCATCAGGTTGGGATAATCCGTAGGAAATGCTCTTATTCCATAAATCGGTGCAAGCTGTGCATCATCATGTATTTTTGTAAAAAAATAAATTCCTTCAGGTGTTTTACTGTCACCGGATATTTTCTTATCCCCAATATTTTTTCCTGTTGAACAGCTTGTTTGAAAAATTTTTTTAGGTATTCCGTTAAACTCAAAAACAAAAAGAAGCTGAGATTCTTTTTCTACTACAAATATATATTCAGGAGCATTTCCCGTATCAAAAGGGATAAAAACATCGGGAATCATCTCAGACTCAGCATCCTGTCCAGGAACTGCGTAAGAGTTGAAAGCAATAGATAAAAGTACTAATATCAGTGAAACAATTTCTAATTTTCTTTTCTGCATAATTAAATAACCAGCCTTATTTTACGATTTTATAATTCTTACTCCGTCACCTTTTTCAATTCCAAAGTATTCCATTGCATTGCCCTGATTCACTGCAATTTCAAGATAGCCCCGGCTTCCGATAATTGCAAGGGGGTGCTGAAAATCGGTGCTGTCATAACTTCGGGACAGTCCGGTCATCCTGTGTCTTCCAATACTGACTTTAATATTATCTGAATCAGCCTGCAAAAATTTATCAAAATCATCAGGTCTGATATTTGTCATCAAATTTCCAAAGCGGTCACAGCCGATTACTATACCGGTAAGTTCTTCCTGGGAAGATAAAAAGGGTTTATGCAGTTTGATACGAACAAGATCTTCTTGTTTTATGGTTTTACCCAGTTCATTAATACTAACTCCTGCTGAAAGATGGGCTGAAACAGGGGCAAAAATATCCCTACCATGAAATGTTTGGCTGATTTTATCCAGGAAGTAATCAGGATTTTCAACCCTGACAATTTTATCAAACCTGCCTTCATCTGCAAGAAGGGTAAGAACACCGTTATCAGGAGCTAAAAAAAAGAAGCTGTCATATTTAACAGCAACAATATCCCGGTCTCCCCCAACTCCCGGATCCACTAACACAACATGCACGGTTTCCCTGGGAAAGAATTTATATGCGGCCTGGATAATATATGCGGCCTGGGCAATATCCTGGGGATCAATGTGATGGCTAAGGTCAATAATTGATGTTGACGGGTTTATTGAAAGAATAACACCTTTCATAATTCCTGCATATTCATCAGATAAGCCAAAATCCGTTAAAAAAGTAATGCAAGCCATAAATTAAAATAATACCCTCTGATTCAGGTCTTTGGTTTTTGAATCTTTCATATTTATTGATAAATGTTTATAAGCTGCTTCTGATGCCTTTCTACCTGATGAAGTTCTTGTTATTAATCCTATCTTGAGCAAATAGGGTTCAACAACATCAACCAGGGTATCGGTTTCTTCCTGGAGAGTTGCAGCAATAGCTTCAATTCCCACAGGGCCGCCATTATAAAAATGAATTACGGTTTTTAAGTATCTGCGGTCAAGGTCAGTTATTCCAAGAGTATCAACTCCCTCAAGGGAAAGAGCTGCTTCAACAGTTTGATTTGAGATTGTCCCGTTTCCGCGCACCTGGGCATAATCCCTGACTCTTTTTAAAAGGCGGTTTACAATACGCGGGGTTCCCCTAGACCGCCTGGAAAGCTCTTCTGCTCCGGGATTATCTATGCCTATGTCAAGAAGCGCTGCTGAACGTTTTGTTATTTGAATAAGATCCTCTTGTTTGTAAAAATCAAGGCTTTTTAAAATACCAAAACGATCGCGAAGAGGAGCAGATAAAAGCCCTACACGGGTTGTTGCTCCTACCAGGCAAAAGTGGTTAAGCCTGTATCTGTGACTTCTGGCATGAACTCCTTTATCAAATACAAAATCAACAGCAAAATCCTCCATTGCAGGATAAAGAAATTCTTCAACAGCTTTGGGCATTCTGTGGATTTCATCAATAAACAAGACATCCCCTTGTTCAATATGAGTGAGGATGCCTATAAGATCTCCGCCTTTTTCAAGGGCCGGACCTGATGTAACAGTAAGATTTCCTCCCATTTCATTGGCTATAATATGTGCCAGGGTAGTTTTACCCAATCCCGGAGGCCCGTGAAACAGCAGATGATCCAGGGGCTCTTCACGTTTTTTTGCAGCAGTAATTGCTATTTCAAGGGTTTCTGCGATCTCCGGCTGCCCTATATAATCAGGCAGGGTATTGGGTCTCAGGGAGATAATTTCAGGTTCAGTATCCTGGGGAAGAGATTCTTTAGAGACCAGTCCAAGTGTATCTGGTCCAAGTGTATCTGATGAATGCTTTAAAACGTCGTTTGCTGTATCTGTATTTGTATCTGGCATCTTTAATTTATCTTAGAATTTATTTTAGTTCCCTGATATATTTCATCAAAAAGTTCTTCAGGGCTTGTAATGGTATTGTTGCGTTTAAAAGCTTCGGCAATCAGGGTTTTTGCTTCTGTGGGTTTATGCCCTAATTGTTCCACCAGAACAAGCATTACCTGGGCTGCAACATCTTCAAAAACAGGATGGGATTCTTTTTTACCGCTCTCCTGATTTTGATTCTGGTTTTGATTTTGGGCAAATTTATCCATCTTGCCGCTTAATGTTGCAATTATCTTCTGTGCTGTTCTGGCTCCTATCCCTTTAAGATTTTTTAATATATCGGTTTTTTTTGATTCAATGGCTTCTGCTGTTTCACTCATTGGAAGAGTAAGGGCTTTAACAGCTTTCAAAGGGCCGATAGCTTCAACAGAAATGAAATGCTGAAAAAATTCTTTTTCAATCTCGGAATTAAAACCTATTAAAACCGGCTTGGGTTGTCTTTCTGTCTGCTGATGGAAAATATACAGGTCAAGATTATCTCCTGCTGTTTTTGTTTTAAGGGTATTCATAACAAAACCGGGAAGCATAACTTCATATCCAACATGGTTTACAAGAAGCAGTATTCGCTCTGCCTCCTTTTTCATTATTTTTCCTTCTAAATAGCCAATCATATAATTTTACCTGATA
>JAUCGD010000331.1 GCA_030377945.1 Desulfobacterales bacterium HSG17
GGGGGTAATAACAGGCCAAACAAATGCAGGCACCTGGGCAAAAAAACCGGGATTTACACTTGACCGCACCTTTCCCCGTCCTTTTTCCTTTTTACAAGCCACTCTTACCTGTGAAAAAATCCCCCAGTCCGCAGGAAGGCAGACTCTTAATTTAATGATAACCGGCCTGGCAGGCATTATGCTTCTTGGCCTGTTTTCCATTTACAGAAGTGCCATGACCATAGCTGAATTATCAGAACGAAAATCGAAATTCGTATCTTCTGTTACCCATGAACTGAAAACCCCCCTGACAAATATCAGGATGTATATTGAAATGCTGGAACAGGGCATAGCTGGAACACCTGACCGGGAACAGGAGTATTTCAGGATACTTGGTTCTGAAAGCAGCAGACTTTCACGATTAATAAACAATATTCTTGAATTTTCAAAGCTTGAGAAAAAAAAGCTTTTTCTGAACATGAAAAAAGGAAGCTTTGAAGAAGTTGTCAGGGAAGTCAGAGATGTTATGGGGCAAAATATCTTTAATTCAGGTTTTAAACTGAATGTGGAACCATTTAAAATACAGTCATTTTCCTATGACCGGGAACTAATGATCCAGGTACTGATAAATCTCCTGGAAAACAGCATGAAATTTGGTAAGGATTCCAAACAAAAAGAGATAAGCATTAAAGTCAGTGTCAGGGAAAAATGGATAAAGATAAGTATATCAGACACAGGCCCTGGAATTCCTCAAAAGGCTTTGAAAAAGGTTTTTGAGGATTTTTATAGAGTAGAAAGTGCCCTCATACAAAATACAAGGGGAACTGGAATAGGGCTTGCTTTTGTTAAAAAAGTAATAGCAGCAATGGGCGGACGTGTTACAGCTGCAAATAACCGGGGGCATGGCTGTACTATTTCTATTATATTGCCTTTGAATCTAGATTAAAAACCACGAATCACACAAATTACACGAATTGAAAATTATACTATATTCGTGTGATTCGTGGTTAACAAAAAATCTCAAACAGCGCAAACAACCAAGCTAGAACAAGACACACAAGACTCAGAAACACCGCAGCACTTCCCATATCCTTAGCCTGCTTTGCAAGGGGGTCGTAATCAGGGCAAACCTTGTCAACAACACATTCTATACCTGAGTTAAGGAGTTCTGTAATAACTACAATTAAATTACAGATAAGAAGTAACAGCTTAAGTATTGAAGAAACTGGAATCAATAAAGCTGCGGGTATGAGAACACAAGAAAGAAGCACCTCCTGCCTGACAGCAGCTTCATTTTTGATCCCGTGCTTTAATCCGTCAATAGAATAGAAAAAAGCTTTCCAGATTCTTCCCAAACCTGTTTTCGGCTCAGGAATTTGATTTTTATTATCCATAAATATTATCCCACCAGATAGGTTCCTGTTCCTGCTGCAATAAGCAGGTTTTTATCATTATGAAATTCCATGCGGATAACCGCAACCTTGTTGCCAGTTCTGAGAATATTGCCCGTAGCTACAAAATACTCTCCCTGCCCTGCTCTTAGATAATCAACCCTGAGATCAATAGTTCCTATCCTTGCAAGACCCCTGCCCATTTCATCCATTGACATGCCCTGCATCCGCTTTACCATCTCCACAGAAGCAATCAAACCTCCGGTTAAATCCAGGATTGAAGAAATAACACCTCCATGAAGGCTTTTCCTGACAAAATTTCCTATCAGCTCTTCCCTCATATCAACCCTGACTATGACATCATCAGGAGAAATTTTCTCAATCTTTATGCCAAGAAGCCTGTCAAAAGGCATCTGATTCTGATATATATCACCAAGAATATCAAGCATTTCCTGTAAGTTTAACTTTTTTCCTTCTTCCATGAATCTTCAATTCCTCCTGAATGTTTAAACATTTTCCCATGTAACCCGCAACACTTCCTGATAGGTTGTTTTTCCATTTAAAAGTTTACTGACAGCGCTTTCTCTGAGTGATACCATCCCTTGTTCCCTGCCTTTCTGTCTTATAGCTTCCAGGTCAGCATCTGATTTAGTAAGCCTTTTAATACCTTCTGTAAACGGAAGAATTTCAAAAACTCCGGTTCTTCCATGATAACCGGTTCCCCGGCACATCTGGCATCCTTTTCCACGCCAGAGTGTTACATTCCCGTTCTGCCCTACATTCAGCCCCATATTTATCAGCTCTTTTGTACTTATTTCAAATTCCTCTTTGCAATGCTTGCAAATTTTTCTGACCAGGCGCTGTGCAATAACACCGATAAGAGTACTTTGAATTAAAAAAGCAGGCACACCCAGATCAAGAAGACGGGTTATAGATGTAGGAGCATCATTTGTATGAAGTGTTGAAAGAACCAGATGCCCCGTAAGAGCAGCCTGGACAGCATTTTCAGCAGTTTCCAGATCCCTCATTTCTCCAATCATTATTATATCAGGGTCCTGCCTGAGAATATTTCTTAATATGGTTCCAAATGTTATATTAACAGCAGGCTGAACAGCAATCTGGTTAAAATCTTCATTTATCATTTCAATAGGGTCTTCAACAGTCGTAATATTAAGCTCAGGTGTGGAAATATCCCTAAGAGTAGAATACAGGGTTGTTGATTTACCGCTTCCCGTAGGCCCTGTGACCAGAACTATTCCGTGGGGCATTCTTATAAACTGGTTATAACGTAAAAGCTCAGTTGATGAAAAACCCAGATTTTCCAGATCCTGAAATAAAATATCAGGGTCCATAACCCTCATAACCACCTTTTCACCAAAGGCAACAGGAATAGAAGAAACCCTTATTTCAACCTCAACATCTCCTTTAGCAGTCTTAATCCTGCCGTCCTGGGGCTTTCTTTTTTCAGTCATATCAAGCCTGGAAAGAATCTTGATCCTGCTGACAATGGCAGAATGAACACTTTTAGGGAGCTTGTAAACCGTATGCAGTACACCGTCTATACGCATCCTGACCAGGGATGTATCTCTTTTAGGTTCAATATGAATATCACTTGCGCGCTGATCAAAAGCATAGCTGAAAAGATGATTAACAGCATTAACAATATGCTGGTCATGGGAAAATATTTCATCACCGGATTTTACCCTGACATATTGCTCCAGATTACCTATATCAACATTAGAACCTTCAAAATACTGCTCAGCTTCGGCAATGGAGCGCTTAAAACCGAAAAACTCATTAATCAGCCGGATAATATCGGATTTAGAAGAAATTACAGGTGTAACCTTAAGAAGTGTCACCCGTGAAATATCATCCATAATCTCAACATTAAAAGGGTTGGATGTTGCCACTATCAGCTTTCCAGCCTCGGTTCCAATGGGAAGAATCAGATGTTTCATGGCAAAGGAACGGGGGATGGTGGTAGTAACAAGGTTAAGATCAAGTTCCAGGGGATTAATTTTCTTGTAGGGATAACCCCATTTTTTTGAAAGAACCCTGAATATTGCTTCCTCATCCAGTTTTAAAGCAGGATTATCAGCCCTGTTTATATGTAAAGATGCAATAACATCAACAAGTGAAACCGGATTTACAACTTTAACCCCAGGATAAAGCGACTGCATCCGCTTTTGAAGTGTTTTTTTTAACCCGCCTTTTTTCCTTATAATCTGTTCAGCCTGGACAAGAGACAGCAGCCCGCTTTCCACAAGTACATGACAGATACTTTCATCTGAATAAGGATTATTTGATTCCAAAACCATTAAATTCAGTATCCTCCATAAA
>JAUCGD010000332.1 GCA_030377945.1 Desulfobacterales bacterium HSG17
AAATTTTTCCTTCAATCGCCGCACGGTGAAGAACATCGAAACGCAATGCGAAAAGTACCGCTTAATCCGGAAAAAAATTCCCATGTCAAGAAAATTTGATGAGTTTTTGCTGATTAATATGTCTGTACTAATATTATTTGTCAATAGAAATTAGCCGGGTTAATTATCAATTTAAATATTCAGCAATGATGGATTGGACTATCCCAGCGCAATGCTGTCTGAAGACGTTCTGAGTCAAATGATGTCTTAAAATAGCCTGATAAGATAGCATTTATCAAGTTGAGATTGTAGATTATCATTAGTAAGGAGGCAATATGAAAAGAGATTTTAATCCAACACATCCCGGAGAAATACTGCTTGAGGAATTTTTGAATCCTATGGGTATCAAACTGAATCAGCTTGCTGGAGACATAAGTGTATCTCCAAGGCAAATATATGAAATTATTAATTTTAAAAAAGGAATTAATGCTGATATGGCATTGCGTCTGGCCCGATATTTTAGAATGTCAGTAGATTTCTGGACAGGTATTCAAATTCATTATGAAACGGAAATGGCAAAAATGGCTTTGGGAGATCGTCTGGATAAAGAGGTCAAAGTGTATGCCCCGGCTGCATAAGTCTTTTTTCGAGATTACAGCCTGTATTTTTACAACCTTTTGCGTTTCATTTGTACTGGCTCCCATGCAAATTATCTATTTGCTAAGTTTGCTATTGAATAGTTGTCTTGGAATGAGGACTAACTCGGCTTAAATCATCAGGAAACTTCGGGGCTATCTGGGAACAGGCAATTAATCCATCTGCATCATTAAACCAGATTTTCCCATCATCATTACAAAACCACACCTCTTTTGCACCTTTATCAAAATATAATTTCATTTTATGGTGCATTTCATGTTCTGAATTTGAAGGAGATATGATTTCAATACAAATTTCAGGGGCTTTTTTATAAGGAGTTTCATAGCCGTGTACTTTCAGGAATTCATTTGAAACCCAGGCTACATCAGCTACCTTTACCCCTTTTTCTGTTTCAATTGAGCATTCGGATATTATTTCACCGTTTCGGGTGTGCCGACTTAGTAAAATTCCGATTTTCATTTGGAAAAAACCGTGTTTGTTGGAGGCTGGAGACATAACTATCTGATCCCATTCATTGAGTTCAATTTTAAATGGAAGGTCTTTAAGAAAAGGATTATTGCAAACTTCCTGCCAGTTCATTTTTTCACCTGATTAGCAGATTTATATTAATTTTCTCAGTAAAAGCTATCTTTTCATAAATAATTGGGGGATTGTCAAGGAGAATTGTGGGATTATGTTAACCCTACAACGTCACTTAGCCCCAAAGGGGCGTATTAGTACAGCCCAGGCCAACGGCCTGGGATATGAACAACCCATAAAGAAAGCTCTGAAAGAGCGTATTAAACTGTGGCAAATATTATTTTTCATAATCCGCCCTTTCAGGGCTTAAAATTTTGAATGTTTCCAGTCCCAGGCCGCTGGCGACTCGACTGAGCTCGCCGAAGCCCTGGGCTGTATTAATACGCCCCTCTGGGGCTTAAAATCAGAAGTGTCGTTGTAGGGTTAATGTATGACCTGAAGTTTAGAAACTAATAATAAAGCTTGGTTTATTATTAGTTCCTGTCAATTACACATCTTGAAATAGCATGATAAACGTGATATTGTATAATAAAAACGATAATATCCGAACTGGAGAAGACAGAAGTGTTTGAAAAAGAAAATAAAAATGATCAGTTGTCAGAAGTTAATGAGCTGATAAAAAAAGGTCTGAAGGATATTGACTTGGGACGAGTGGTACTCTGGAAGGAATATTCTTATTTTGATTTCTTAAAATCTAAATCAAAACCACCCAGCCCCAAAGCACTCCCCAAAATCTGAACATAAAGCACTGCCTCAAGTTCAGGATTTTTCTGCTTATCTTCAGGCAGATTCCTCCTCACCTGCTCAAACTGAATCTGGCAGTAGGTGCAGGCTGTTGCCATTATGTCTGCTCCTGATTCTGAAGCGTCTCTGAGTTTTTTATTCATCAGTTTTATTGAGAGCCTGTTGTTTTTTTCCCACAGGGGATTGCCGCAGCATTCCAGGCGCAGGGGCCAGTCAACACTTTTTGCTCCTGTTAATTGTATTAGTTTTTCAAATATTGTGGGAGTCAGGGGGTTGTCAAACTGAACTACCTCTCCGGGGCGGAGAGCATGACAGCCGTAGTGGGGAGCTACCTTTAATTTTTTCAGAGGATTTACTATCTTCGGCTTTATTTCATCTTCTCCCACATCTTCTGCAAGCAGTGTCAGCAGGTGAATAACCCGGATGTCATTATCCCATTTCAGACCTTCTTTTGCCAGCATTTTATTGATTTTTTCTCGCAGAACCGGGCGTTGTTTCATCCAGTATTCTACATGTTTTAGATTGCCAAAGCAGCATTTACAAGGAGTGACAATGGTTAAATGCTCTTTTCTTGCAATAGCCAGGTTGCGTGCTCCTGAAAGTACTGAAGCTTCAAAACTCTGATGGCGAACAGGATAGCCGCAGCAATTAAACTCTAAATCCACCAGTCTGACTCCAAGGCGGTCTAAAACAGCACGGGTTGCAATATCATATTCAGGAAGATGATCGGGGATTTTGCATCCTGGGAAATAGGCGTATTTCATATTTTTTTGTTCCTTTAAGGGATAGTAAATAATCGTCTAATTTTAACCACAGAGAACACAGAGGTTTTCACAGAGTACACAAAGTTTTTATTATAATTTTCTTTGTGTCCTCTGTGCCTTCTCTGTGTTCTCTGTGGTAAAAAAAATAGAAATGGGTACTTTTATTTAATTGCTACTCCCTAAGTTCTTCTCATTTAAACGTTCACAAGCTATATTTCTCAACTCATAAAGTACATCTGCCACCCTTACTCCCTGGGGGCATTGTTCCTGGCACATATAGCAGGTTGTGCAGTCCCAAACCATTCTCGCGCCAAGAGCCATGTCTTTCATTTGCAGGCGCATGAAGTTCATTATCTGCTGTGGGGTGAGGTCAAGATCGGATTCTGGATCATCTGAAGCTGCTACCACAGGGCAGACATTGGTGCAGATGGTGCATTGTACGCAGTCCCAGAAGGTTTCAGGCCGGTCTGTGAGGTTTAGATGGAACTGGGAATTCTCTGGTGACTGTTCTGGTTTTTGTAAAACCTTTTCCCATTCAGATGCTTTTTTTGCCTGCATTTGTACATGGGGTTCATTATAGCCCTGGCGGATTAATTCTTTTTTGGATTCCTGCCAGAGATATTGAAGATTAATTTTTGAAGGGCATATATCAGTACATTTTCCGCATTCAGTACATATAAAACTGCCTTGTGCAAGCCGGTTCATGTATGCCTTTGGTTTATGGAGCCGTGAACTTACAGATTTGAGTGATGCCAGTTTTTCCGAGGGCAGGATGTCAGGGTTTGCAATTATTTGATAGATCGGGGCTACGCTGCAATTATCGCTGCACATACCGCAGTGGGTACATGAGTCCATTGCCATTGCCAGCTTGATTTCAGGTTCCAGGCTTGTTTTTCCAAATGTAAGATTTAATGGAGTTGAGAATATATGGAAAAACTTGCTAAAAGGAATCAATGCAAGCCCTGTAAAACAAGCAATTATGTGGAAATACCATAAAACAATATCAATCCTGAATTTATCCATAAATCCGGCAATAGGGG
>JAUCGD010000333.1 GCA_030377945.1 Desulfobacterales bacterium HSG17
ACTGTCCGAAACGATAGACGATCATGACCCAGAATCCCTGGCAACCCCAGTCGTTGTTATACGTTTTCAGATCTTTGCGAAGATTTTCAAACATACTCATGGCCGGTGATTACCAGGGTCTTGGCGGGGCTTTGCGACCAAAGGCCGTATCCCGCAGGGCCTGTGTGCCATGTTGTAAAATGCTGGCGGATTCCATTTTTTTATATTGCTTGATCTCATTTGGGGCTCCGTGGTTCATTAGGTAGCGTAGCAGATGCCACCCGAGTTCAACGCCTGCATTGGCCAGAACGGAAAAGAGTCCATGGTTTTTTCGAAAATAAAGGTATTCGCTGCGCATCCTGAATTTTAAGACCTGGGAACCGCCCTTGTCAAATTTGAGGTCCTTGCGCGTCTTTGCGCTGGCCCCACCCACATGCACGACTTCCGCATCAGGAATAAAAAAGATTTTCCAACCCAATTGGCGTGCTTTGCGGCAAAGATCCGTTTCCTCATAATACACGAAGAAGCGTTCATCGAAAAGCCCTGTTTGATCGAGCATATCGCGCCGATAGATGGTAAAGGTGCCCGGTACCCAATCCACTTCCATGATGCTGCCATGGTCGAAGTATTTAAAATCGCCTTTTCCTAAAATTTTAGATGTTGGATATTTGTCGCTCAGGCCGGAGAGGGTGAATAGTTTGTATAGACTGTTGGGAAATCGGCGGGCCGAGGGGTCAAGCACACCCTCTGGGTTGACCAGACGACCACCAGCTAGGCCGCAATCGGGATGGTTCATCATGAATGTGATGGCATTCCTGATGGTTTGCTTTTTGACATAGGCGTCCGGGTTCAAAAGAATCACAAAATCACCGGTGGATTTCTGGTAGGCCTGGTTGTTGGCGGCAGCAAACCCGAGGTTCATATTATTTTCAATGCATTGAACCTGGCTGAAATCCTGCCTGACCATCTCGGCGGAGCCGTCGGCGGAGTGATTGTCGACGACAAAAACTTCCAACGGGTGTGGCCCCGGATGTTTGAAAAGTGTTTCCAGGCAGATTCCCAAGAGGTTTCTGGTGTTAAAACTGACAATGATGATGCTGATTTTCATCCGTACCTCACTTGGTATGGGGTTTAGCCACGATAGTGCTTGCCGTCCTGCTCTTGAACTAAATTCGAGGTTACGGCAAGGGATACAATCCGACCAGTTGGCAAAGATATTTGCCCAGAATTTTTAGATCGTATATCCAGCCGGATTTAACAGCATAAAAACTTTCGGCCGCATAGAGCTCGTCTAACGAAGGCTTGCTGCCGAAATTTACCATGGCCTCGGTAATGATTCCCGGTTTGCTTTTGATATACAGCGAACACCAGTCTTCAGGCAGAGATAATACCTCTGCCTTGGTACGTGGGGCTACGCCGACAAAACTCAGATCACCTTTTGCGATACTGAAAAATCCGGGTAGTACGAAAAGGAAAAAACTTAGCCAGCCGTGGCCGATTTGACGGGTTGCTGGCAGGTCGGCCGTTATTCCGGCAATGTTGGTGTCAGGTGGATTGATATCGTTGAAATGGTAAAGGGGGAAATACTTCCAGGTCGAGGGGTCTACGAGGGTCGGTAAGCGCAGGGCTTTTGTGCACTGTAGTACCTGGCCCTTTCTGAACAGTTTAAGATATGCGGCCGTTGTGATAGTAAACGGGAGGGTCAGAAGCAGGAGCAAAACCGCCGTCACCTGTTCCACGAATTTTTGTAAACGGGATAATCCTTTACTGTTGCTTTTCAAGCTTCCGAGAATAAAGTCTTCGGTGATGGGGAGTTCTAATCCTTGCTGTGTGTTTACCAGACAATTTTTATCCACTAGTGCATTTTTAAGTTCCAGCCCCTCGCCGATAAAACTTCCCGGACAAATGATTGTATCGGCGATAATCGTTTTTTGCTCTACCAGGCAATCAGCGCCGACAACGGTGTTTGGTCCAAGCCTTACCTTTTTTTCGATCCGGCAGTTTTCGCCGATATACAGCGGGGCCGTCAGAGTCGATTCCGGGTGCAGGCTGACGTTTCGGGAAAGCCAGATTCCCGGTTCCGCCTCTTTTCCCGAAACTAAAAGCTGTGAGCCCTTGCCCGCAAGGACCGAACGGGACGAATCCAGCAAGTCAGCGGCTGTTTGTACGGAAAGTGGTTTGTCGATCGGTGCATAATCGGCATGACTGACTTTCAAAAATGAGAGCAATGATTTTTCGTCGGCATCCTCTGACAAGCCGGCCAAGCACCTGGGTGGAATCCATGCCCATCCAGACCAGGTTTTATCCAACTCATTTTCAGGTTCGGATTCTGCCTGGTGGCAGTACAGAAGCGGGGCGGTCAGAGGGGTGGGTTTTGAGGAGACTATGTCTGATTGAATTAAACGGTCAGCATGTACCAGTAGGGTCTCTTCATTTTGGAGATTGATTCTTTTTAAGGCCGTGTAACAGGCTTCCGGGTCACGAGCCAAATGATAGTGGAATTGGGCCCCCCACCGCTCGCCATTTTCGAATAGACTTTCCACGTTTTCTGGGAGGTGACTTAAAATAAGATCAAATTGGGTAATGTTCTGCTTCACAAGATATTCAATGACATGCTGAATAAAAGGACGGTCCATCAACGGCAACATAGTGGCGCTATATCTTTCACCCAGTATTTTCATGGTCGCTGGTTTGCGGGTAGCGATCACGACGGTATTCATCGGTTTCTCCTTTAATGGGAAAATGGGTTCACCACACTAGGGGGTGATTTGCGACCATTGTTAATGAGCACTATAAAATAACCCGTAAGAAAATCTCAGTATTGGCCTTAATGCCTTGAAAGCCTGGTGTTACCTTAATCGGGTATTTAATAGGCACCCTTTCCAAACAGGATGGCCGGGATGGTTTTGAACAGAATTTTGATGTCATTTCTGATGCTCTGGCTTTCGATATATTGAACATCCAGTTCTACTTGGTCCGTAAATCCGATGTCCCCGCGACCGCTGATGGCCCATATGGATGTCAGCCCTGGTTTTATGTTCAATCGTCGGCGATCCGTCAGGCTGTATTGGGCGACCTCACTTGGGATCGGTGGCCGCGGGCCGACAAGGGACATGTCTCCTTTTAGCACAATCCAGAGCTGCGGCAGTTCATCGATACTCAATTTGCGAATAATTCCTCCGATCCATGTGATTCGCGGGTCTTTTTTCATTTTAAACGTAATGCTATCCTGGTGATGACTTTGATCCTCAATCGCTGCTTTTTTTTCCTCGGCATCCACCATCATGGAGCGGAATTTTGGAAAAGGAAATTCTTTACCGTACTTTCCTACCCGTTTTTGCCAGAATAATACGGAACCGCCGTCATTAAGCTTAATCGCCGTAGCAACGACGGCAAATAGGGGTATCAGAAGGATGATGGCCACGGCAGACACGATAATGTCCATCAGACGTTTGATGGCTTTTGCCCCATATAAGACCGTCAACCAGGCGTATTTTTTGCGTAAAAATCTTATCCGATTGTGAAAACCGCGTCCTCCATGGCGACCATAGCGAAGATACAGTTCCTCAATGATCTCCAATCGCTGAGTGTTTTTCTCAACCGAACGGGTTTTCAAATGAGGTTCGTAGCTGTTTTCATCGTTATGGGCGGTCATAGTCGCCTCGTTTATTAAGAGCTGTCGTTTTTAAGGATCAGAAAGAAGTAAGGGCATCGTCTTTATT
>JAUCGD010000334.1 GCA_030377945.1 Desulfobacterales bacterium HSG17
TTGAACAGGAACTGCAATATACCAAAGAGAATCTGCAGACCACCATTGAAGAGCTGGAAACTTCAAATGAAGAACTAAAATCAACCAATGAAGAGTTGCAGTCCACTAACGAGGAGTTGCAGTCCACCAATGAAGAGTTGGAAACTTCAAAAGAGGAACTGCAGTCTCTTAACGAGGAATCCGCAACAGTTAATGCCGAACTGCAAAGTCGTATTGATGACCTGTCTGATGCCAACGATGATATGAAAAACCTGTTAGACTGTACTGAAATTGCAACCATTTTTCTGGATACCGATCTAAATATACGTCGATTTACGCCTCAAGCTACAAAGATCATTCCAATGACTGCTACTGATAAAGACCGCCCGCTCAATCAACTGGCTTCTTCGCTTGTTGATATCGATTTGACAAAAAACGGCAAAAAAGTGCTCCAAGATTTAGCAATGAGGGAAGCTGAAGTGGAAACCGAGGATGGTAAATTCTATATGATGCGGATTCGACCTTATCGCACAGTTAGCAATGTCATTGATGGTCTGGTCTATACATTTGAAAACATTTCAGAATACAAGCAGCTGACAAGTGATTTGAAAAATAGTGCAGAAGAATTAAAAACAGCACATAAGATATCAAAACTGGGAAGTTATTCATTGGATGTTCAAAAAAACCAATATCATCTTTCCGATGAAACAGTGAAATTATTTGGATTCCATCCAGATAAGAAAATAATAACTTATGAAGAGTTTCTTGGATTGATTCTTCCGGGTGACTCTAAAAGAATCGAAGATGAAATAAAATTAATATTTCAAACAAAACTTGAAAAAATCGAATCAATATTTCAAATAAAAACGAAAGACGGTCTGGTTAAAACAATCAAAACAATTGCTCAAATAACATATGACAATAATAAAGTTCCTGTTTCGCTTTTTGGGACTAATCAGGATATTACTGAGCAAAAGATGACAGAACAAGACCTTAGAGAATCGCTATTGATGTACCGAACTCTTTTTGACATAGCTAATGACTCACTTTTTTTAATGGATATAAAGACCCGAAAAATTATAGATTGTAATCAAAAAGCGCACAAGAACCTTGGATATACGCGAGAAGAAATTAAAAAACTGACAGTAGCAGATATAGAAGGCCAAGAGACTCTGGAGGAACAGGTAAATCATTTAAAGCAAATCAGCAAAAAAGGTAATGATACCTTTGAAACTAAGCATAAGACAAAGGATGGAAATATCCTCGATGTACTGATAAAGGCAAAAGTAGTTGATTTTGGAGGAAAATCAATTTTAATGGCTCTATGCCAAAATATCAAGAAAGACAATATCGACAAAAAGGCATAATATAACAAAAGCAGAGGATTCTATGAACCAAAACACTGCAGAAGATAAATTTATTAAACTGCGAAAACAGGCTGAAAAATTATTAGCCCTAAAGGGAAACATTCCGGATTTGAACTATTCTGAAGATCCTCTTAAACTCATTCATGAACTCCAGACATATCAGGTAGAGCTTGAACTTCAAAATGAGACACTGCTCCGCTCCCAGCAGGAGCTTATGCAAATTCAGATTAGCTATACTGAACTCTATGACTTCGCACCAGTGGGTTATATCACTACCTCTTTAAAGGGGTTAATTATCAGGTCCAATTTAACATTTGCAGATATGCTGCTGGTAGAAAGAGCTAATCTGATGAATCAACCGCTGTCTGCCTTTATTCATATTGAAGATCAGGACATTTATTACAAACATTTAAACAATTTGTCTAAGTCAAAAGCACAGCAGATTAGTGAATTACGTTTACAGCTAAAGGATGGAGTACCATTAAATGTGCAGTTGGAAAGCACAGTTGTTACAAATGAAATTGGAGACTCTGAAAAATATCGGACTATCGTCATTGATATTAGTAAAAGAAAAAGAATCGAGAAGAAATTAGAAGAGGAGATGAAATTACGTACCACTTTGATTGAAGCTTTACCCTATCCCACAATGCTGATTAAAAAGGACAGAACCATAATCTTTGCAAATAAAGTTGCACGTGAAGTAGGTGCAAAGGTTGGAGGAACCTGCTGGCAGGATTTTGGACACAGTGATTATATCCCTGAAAAAGATAAAGAGTATATAAATCAGCATAAGACCCATGAAGGTTTGTGCAGTCACTGCACTTTTTGCCTTGCTGATGAAGCTCTTAATGACTTAAAACCTGCCATAGCTCCTGAAGTTAATGCGTTCGGAAGAATATGGGAAACCTACTGGATTCCTGTCTCTGAAGACACTTATTTACATTATGCCCTTGATATCACAGAACGTAATGAAATGGAGGGACAGCTTAGACAATCATCCAAGATGGAATCCATTGGAACTCTGACAGGTGGAGTTGCTCATGATTTTAATAATTTACTCTACATGATTGTCGGTAACACTGAACTTGCCCTGGAAGACATCCCTGAATGGAATCCAGTTCATTCCAACCTTGAAGAAATTAAGTCAGCAAGTTTAAGAGCAGCGGGAATTGTAAAACAGCTGCTCAATTTCAGCCGTAAAACAGCTCAAGATCTAAAACCAATAGGTGCTGTTACAATTATTAAAGATGCACTGAAATTTTTAAGATCAACCCTCCCAAGTACTGTAAAATTTAAACTAAGTTTACCCGATGCTGATATCCCGATACAGGGTGATCCAATCCAAATCAATCAGGTCATGATGAATCTTTGTACAAACGCATCCCAGGCCATGCAGGACACCGGCGGAACCCTAAAGATTGATGTAGTTACTGCATTTTTAAATAAAGAAGCTGCTGAGAATTATATCAACTTATCAGCAGGTAATCATATCAAAATTACGGTAAGCGATTCAGGACCAGGTATTGAACCTGATGTCATCGATAAAATATTTGATCCCTATTTTACAACCAAGGAATTTGGAGCAGGTTCTGGAATGGGGTTAGCTGTTGTTCATGGTATTGTTAAAAACCATAATGGTGCTATTTTTGTTGACAGCACGCCAGAGGAAGGGGCAACGTTTAATATCTTTTTCCCAATAATTGATGAATTGCCTGAGCCTGAAATTGAAATACAAGAAGATATTCCTCAAGGTACAGAATCAATTTTGTTTGTTGATGATGAAGAACCTATCGCAAATATGATGGGTAGAACACTTGAACGGCTTGGCTACCAAATTGAAGTGCGATTAAATCCTGTTGAAGTCCTGGAATTATTCAAAGCAAAACCTGACTCCTTTGACCTTGTCATAACTGATATGACCATGCCTCAAATGACAGGAGCAAAACTGGCTGAAAAATTAAAAGAAATCAGAGCTGATATTCCTGTCATTATCTGCACGGGACATAGTGCCATCATTAATGAAGAAAAAGCAAATCAACTTGGAATCGATGGGTTTGTTATGAAACCTGTATCAAAGAGTAAAATTGCAAGAGCAATACGAGATGTTTTAGACAAATAGTACATGAATTATAAATTGTGAGATGTTCAATATCTTGTGGCTGAAGGGGCTAATATTATTACTCTGAGCATTCAACTATATGAACCTCAACCGCTATGGAAAGCTCTTTTCTCATATTCAACTAATTAGATATAAATCCACTAAACCCATAAAATGTCCATTCAATTATACTTGTAGTAAAGTTTAATTTGAATTCTCAAATTTTATTCAGATTTCAAATATATAGAGTTTATAG
>JAUCGD010000036.1 GCA_030377945.1 Desulfobacterales bacterium HSG17
ATGAAAATAACATAACATTTTCAAGGCTGAAGCGTTTGAATATTCTGTTTGAGTTAAGCATTACAAGGATTTCGGAAATAGAAGCCAAAGCCCATGCAAAACCTATAAATGTTTTTCCAAATCCGAGCTTTTCAATATGGATTGAAAAAAAGCCGTAATAAGTTCCATGGCTTAAAATCATCATAAAAGCACAGACCAGGAAAATAATTACATGTCTGCTGCGTAAAAAATTTGTACCTGAAGCAAATGCAATGTTTTTTTTTACTTTAATATCAGGGATATTTATACAAACCAGTGCCTGAATCAAAGCTCCTGCAAAAATAAGCCCCAATATGATATTTACAGAATAAAGATCAATAAGCTTTCCAGTTATAACTACAATTATGATAAATGCAATTGTTCCCCATACCCTTATTTTGCCGTAACTTTGTTTTTCCCTGCCTAAAACATCCATTGTAAAAGCTTCCATAAAAGATATAATAGGAGCATAGAAAATTGCGTACACAGCAGAGATAATAAACATAATATTAAAATCAGTTGAAAAAAAATAGAACACCCATAGACCGGCACTCAGAAAATTGCAGAAAATATATATGGGCCGCCTTATTCCAAAACGGTCGGCAATTATGCTCCATAAAATGGGAAACAGGATCATGGAAACAGATCGGACAGAAGACAGAATTCCTATCTGGAAACCACTGAAGTCAAGGTGATAGCAATACAGGTTGAAATACGGGAGAAATACACCCATAACCCCGAAATACAAAAAATACTGAGTCCCCATAATCCATTTTATAGGTATTTGCTTATGATTTTTCATGAAAGCCCTCATACGGTATTCATAAATTAAATACAAATGAATCTTGATATTTTGATAGTTAAATATAAATAATTGTTGACATAATGTATTTATTTAAAAGATATTCACTTTTATATTAATTTAAAATTATTGGTAAAGGCTGGCATATACAATATCGGCAGGACATGCGGGAGTTTTAAAATGGATTATATAAAAATACGATTTGGAAATAACTTAGATCAGTTAAGTTCAAACTTTGAAAAAAATATTGAAGATATCTTCCAGTCCATCAGTCCTCGGTTTGCATGTACTGAATGTACATGGACACCGCCTATGGATATTTATGAAGCTCCTGAAGAAATTATTATTATTGCTGAGATTGCAGGAGTGAACAAAGATGATCTGGATATTGAAATAAATACAAAAGCTGTTAAAATTACCGGAAAACGTGTGGATATGCCCAGGCTGGAAAATGCAACATACAGGCTTGCAGAAATTCGCTGCGGTAAATTTGAACGGGTTCTTTTCCTTCCGGCTCCCATTAATACGGAAAAAGTAACAGCATCATATCTTGATGGAATGCTTCATATCCGCCTGGCCAAACTGCCAACAGATAAAACCCATAAAATACAGATTTCAAATGAATAGAAATACGGCAAAAAAGTATTTTCAGCCGGTCATTTTTTTAACCGGTCATTTGAATTTAAGATATTAAAAGGACTTTCGGAGGTCATCATGTCACAACCACAGCCCGCTTTTAACCTGGAAACTGAAAATATTCCGGAAGAGATCCCTGTTCTTCCACTTTTTGATGCTGCTCTTTTTCCGAAAATGGTATTGCCACTGGTCGTTATGCAGGGAGAATCCATAAATTTAATTGATGAAGCAATGGCTAAAGATCGTATTGTTGGATTGCTTGTGGCAAAAAAGCCAGTGAAAAAAGATGTTAAACCTAATAAAGAATTAGAGTCTGTGGGAACTGCCGCCTTGATATTAAAGCTGGCTAAAACCGAAGACAACAAAGCCCAGCTCCTTGTCCAGGGCATCAGCCGTTTTAAAGTTAATGAATTTACAGAACACAAACCTTACTTAAAGGCCAGGGTGACACATATAAAGGAAAAGGAAGTTAAGGATAAGGAAGTTGAGGCTTTAATGTCCAATATCCTTGATTTATTTGCTAAAATAGTCAATCTTTCTCCGGGTCTTCCACCTGAGCTTGCTAATATGGCAAAATCCATAAAAGAACCTGGAGTGCTGGCAGATATGATTGCTTCTACCATAAACTCCACCCTTGATGAAAAACAGAAAATACTCGAAATAAAAGATGTGAAAAAACGGCTCAAGGAAACAACCACAATAGTTAATTACCAGGTGGAAATTCTTGAACTGGGCAATAAAATACAATCCCAGGTTAAAGGAGATATGGATAAGCGCCAGCGGGAATACTATCTGCGGGAGCAGTTAAAAGCCATTAAAGAAGAGCTGGGGGAAAAAGACGAGTCGTCTGTTGAAGTTGATGATTACAAGGCAAAAATAGAAGAAAAAAATCTGCCTGAAGAAGCAAAAAAAGAGGCTGAACGGGAACTAAGCCGCTTATCCAGAATGCACCCTTCATCTTCGGAATATACTGTTGCATCAACCTATCTTGACTGGCTGACTTCAGTCCCCTGGCATGACAGCACAGAAGATAATCTGGATATAAAGAAGGCTAAAAAAATACTGGATAAAGATCATTTTGGCCTGGAAAAAGCAAAAAAACGTATTATTGAATACCTTGCTGTAAGAAAATTAAACCCTGAATCCAAAAGCCCTATTTTATGTTTTGTGGGTCCTCCGGGAACTGGGAAAACATCTTTGGGTCAGTCTATTGCCCGTGCCATAGGCAGAAAATTTATCCGCCTGTCCCTAGGCGGTGTTAGAGATGAAGCGGAAATAAGAGGGCACAGGAGAACCTATGTGGGTGCTCTTCCCGGCCGTATTATACAGGGTATCCGAAGAGCTGAGTCCAATAATCCGATTTTTATGCTTGATGAAATAGATAAAGTTGGAAGTGATTTCAGGGGAGACCCTTCATCTGCGTTGCTGGAAGTGCTTGATCCTGAACAGAATTTTTCTTTTTCAGATCACTATCTTGATGTTCCTTTTGATCTTTCAAAGGTAATGTTTATAACCACAGCCAATATTTTGGATACCATACCTCCTGCACTCAGGGACAGGATGGAAGTATTGAGGCTTCTGGGATATACTGAAGATGAAAAAATAAAGATTGCAAACAAGTATCTCATACCTAGACAGAGGAAAGCCCACGGTCTGAAAGCAGGTCAGATTTCATTTGCCAAAGGTGCTGTAAAACATATAATATCAGGATATACCCGCGAGGCAGGGTTGAGAAATCTGGAAAGGGAAATAGCTTCTGTTTGCAGGGGGGTTGCTGCGGGAATTGTAGGAGAGGAACTGGAGTCAATTTCGCTGAAGGCGGCTGATATTCCAACATACCTTGGTCCCATAAAGATACCGTCAGAATCAAAAACCAGGATAGTTACTCCAGGAGTTGCCATGGGTCTGGCATGGACCCAGTCCGGGGGTGAAATTCTTTTTATTGAAGCAACTGCCATGAAAGGAAAAAAAGGATTGATTCTAACAGGACAGCTTGGGGATGTTATGAAAGAATCGGCAACAGCAGCTCTCAGCTTTATACGCTCCAATGCAAAACGCCTTAAAATAGATGAAGATTTTTTTGATAATCATGATATTCACATACATATACCCGCAGGTGCCATTCCAAAAGACGGCCCTTCTGCCGGTGTTACCATGCTGACTGCTTTGACATCCCTTGTTTCCAACAAGATTATAGCAAAAGATCTTGCCATGACAGGTGAAATTACCCTGAGAGGACAGGTCTTGCCGGTTGGCGGCGTTAAAGAAAAAGTTCTTGCTGCACACCGGTTTAAAATAAAAACACTTATCCTTCCCAAATGGAATGAAAAGGATCTGGAAGATATTCCTGAAAAGGTACAAAATGAAATTGAATTTCATTTTGTAGATAAAATGCTTGAAGTTTTAGAAATTGCTTTGGCCTAATAAATTTGGCCAGGTAAATCTGACCAGGTAAATCTGACCAGGTAAAACTGAATAGATAAGTGTGGAATAATTTATTATGAAAATTTTCGAATTAAAAAAAGATTGTGTTTCTGTATTCTATATTTTTGTTAAATTAATAATTTTAGGGACATTTTTTGCAGGCTGCACTTCAACATTGCCGCCTTTGCAAAAAACTGTTGTAAAAAAATTAAATAAGCCCAAACCTGTTAAAAAAAGCCCTGATTTTTATTCAGGAGGCCAGGAATCCAGGCCCTACAAAGTTTTAGGTAAATGGTACAGACCCCTGGCCCATTCAACAGGGTTTCAACAGCAGGGACTTGCTTCCTGGTATGGTGAAGATTTTCATGGCAAAGCAACATCAAGCGGTGAAATCTATAATATGTACGGAATTTCTGCTGCACATAAGATTCTTCCCCTTCATACTTATGTCAGTGTGCGTAACCTTCAAAACGGAAAAACAATTGATTTAAGAATTAATGACAGGGGGCCTTTTGTATCAGGCAGGGTTATTGATCTTTCTTTTGGAGCAGCTCAAAAACTCGGGGTTGTCGGTCCTGGAACCGCACCTGTTGAAGTTATTGCCCTGGGTACACCCAGCTCCAATACTAATGGGAAAAAGAAAAGATATAGGCCGATTGATTTTAACCAGGGAGTTTTTTCAATACAGGTGGGAGCATTTGGTGACCGTATAAATGCGGAAAAGGTTGCAAATGAGCTTGTTGGTTTTTATAAATACGCAAAAGTAAAACCAAGCATGGATCAAGGTAAAAAGCAAACCCTTTACAGGGTCATAGTTGGAAAATGTTCATCTCTTCAACAGGCTGAAAAATATGAAAATCTTTTGAAAAACAAAGGGTTTCACGATGCTTTTACCATTGCAGAATAATTAACTAAATGAACAAAATGCTTAAAAAAGCAGTTTTCCTTGACCGTGATGGGGTTATTAATCAGGACTCACCTTATTATATTAAGAGTGTCAAAGAATTTAAATTTATTCCCGGAAGCATAGACGCTGTTAAAAGACTGACTGACAATGATTTTTTGATTATCATTATTACAAATCAATCTGCAATCAGCCGTGGCATGATTACACAAAGCGGTCTAAATGAAATTCATGGATTTATGGTCAAAACCCTTTCCAAACACGGGGGGATTATAAAAGATATTTTTTTTTGCCCTCACCATCCAAAACAAAAATGCAAATGTCGAAAACCTTTACCGGAAATGATCTTACAGGCAAGCCAAAAATATAATATTGACCTTAAATATTCATATATGGTTGGCGACAGTGCAAAAGATATTGAATGTGCCGTAAATGCAGGATGCGGTCATAATCTTCTTGTTGAAACCGGTAATTGTGCTGAGGCATTAAGCATATTGTCAGAAAAGAGTATCAGTCCGGGATATTTAGCAGCTAATCTGGATAAAGCAGCAGACTATATTATCAACCATTATTATTAACCACTGGAAAAACATCTTATGATGAAAAAATATTGACAAGCAGTTTTTTTTATCATAATCTGCTCAATCTCGTGTGCGGGCATAGCTCAGTTGGTAGAGTACAAGCTTCCCAAGCTTGGTGTCGCGAGTTCAAATCTCGTTGCCCGCTCCATGGCTTTAGTCCGCCTTTTGGGTTATCATGATGATATTGGAAGGTAGGCCTTTTAATGTATTTGTGCTTGGAAAGAATTTTATTTTATGTTTCTTTTAATATGAAAACCTAAATTTTCTACATTCACTTATTTGGTCTATTTATGAGAGAAGCGGGCGGCAGCCCGTTTTTTTATTTTTAAATGTACAAAAAAAATTATATGGGAACGCAAAGAAAAAAAACAAAGCTCAATAAACCGAAGTTCAACAAATCGGGGCACGGATCAAAAAAAAATGATAAAGAAGACAGATCGTTTTCTCCTGTAAAAGAAAAGGAACTGCTCGGAATTGTTGCTGATCTGGCAGAACCGTTGTGTGAGACCGAAGGGCTTGAACTTGTCCATATTGAATTCCAAAGGGAAGCACAGGGGAGGATACTCCGTCTCTATATTGATAAACCCGGAGGAGTTAAGCTGGATGATTGTGTCTGTATCAGCAGGCAGTTAAGCGATCTTCTTGATGTAAGCATTGAACAAGATATTGCTTATAGTCTTGAAGTATCATCACCTGGCTTAGATCGGCCTTTAGGAAAAGAATCTGATTATGAAATGTTTAAAGGAAGAATTGTCATGATTAAAACTTCTCAGCCGGTTGAAGGTAAGAATAAATACCAGGGTACCTTATTAGGAATATCTGACAGGGTAGTATCTATTTTGGTCAATGATAAAACAGTTTTGATTCCCCATGATTTAATTAACCGGGCGCGGCTTGTCAATAATAACGGAGAAAACAGATGCTGATAACAGATATTAAGCGTGTCATTGAGCAGGTTGGCCGGGACAAAGGAATTGATACAAATGTTCTGGTCAGCGCACTTGAAGAAGCTCTGAGATCTGCTGCCAAGAAAAAATTCGGCAGCAAAATTGACATTGACGTAAAATATAATGAAGAACTGGGTGAAATTGAAATCTTTCAATTTAAAGAAGTTGTAACGGAAATTGAAGAGCCTGAACTTCAAATAACCATGAAACAAGGTCTGAAACTTGATCCTGAATGTGAAATAGGCGACAGTCTTGGAACTAAAATTGATACCTCTACTTTTGGAAGAATAGCAGCACAATCTGCAAAACAGGTAATTATTCAAAAAATGAAAGATGCGGAGCGGGATGCTGTTTATTCCAATTTTATCAATCGTAAAGGTGAAATAATAAATGGAATTGTCCAGCGTTTTGACCGCAATAATATTGTTGTAAACCTGGGTCATACAGAAGCGATTCTGCCAAATCGGGAGCAGGTTCCCAGAGAATCTTACAGGCGGGGAGACCGTATCCGAGCTTTTATTATGGATGTAAGGAATGAGTCCCATGGGCCTCAAATTATGCTTTCCAGAACTCACCCTGAATTTCTTGCAAGTCTGTTCAGGACAGAAGTACCTGAAATAGCAGAAGGCATTGTCAATATAATGGGCACTGCAAGGGAACCCGGAAGCAGGGCAAAATTTGCAGTTGCTTCCAACGAGTCAGATGTTGATCCGGTAGGTGCCTGTGTAGGAATGAAAGGCAGCCGTGTGCAAAATGTTGTTCAGGAGCTTAGGGGAGAAAAAATTGATATTATTCCCTGGCATGTGGATCCTGCAAAATTTGTTTGTAATGCACTTGCCCCAGCTGAAATATCAAGGGTTATTATTGATGAAGAACACAGAACTATGGAAGTAATTGTTCCTGATGAATTTCTTTCTGTTGCCATAGGAAAAAAAGGACAGAATGTGCGTCTGGCATCCAAGCTTACCAGGTGGCGTCTTGATGTTAAAGGAGAAGTTCAATACAGTGCTGCCATGAAAGACGGATATGAATCACTTGTTAGTTTGCCGGAAGTCAATATGAATCTTGCTGATGCCTTGTATGAAAAAGGTTTTTTCTCTGCTGAAGAAATCGGCAGAAGTACAGTAGACGATTTGCTTCAAGTAAGGGGAATGACTGAAGAAGAAGCTTTGAATTTGATTGATGCTGCAAGAAAGCATGAAAATAATCCGCAAACAGAAGAAGAACTGTTGACTGATGAAAATGAAGAAAATGAAGAAAATGATCTGGATAATCAAGAATTAGCAGAAGAACAATCAGATCATGATGAAGGAATGGAAACAGAAGAAGATACTCCTGAAGAAAATATTTTACCGCCTGAAGAAAATATTTTATCGGATGATGCTGAAAAAGAAGCGGATAAAGAATAATTTTTGTTGTACTTGGCAGGAGAGATAATAAATCAAAGGGGCCGAAGCTGATAGTGTATTATAAAAAAGAGAGTATCTTTTTTAATTTTTAAATCAAAAATGTAAGGGGGGATGGATGGCAAATATCAGAGTATATGAACTTGCCAGAGAACTGAATATGAAAAACAAGGTGCTCCTTGATAAATTAAGTGAGATGAAAATCTCAGTTAGCAGCCATATGAGTTCTCTGAGCGACGATGCCGTAGCCAGGATAAAGGCAGATGTTTATGGAAAAAAGAAAGGTAATGCAGATAATACCCGTGTTAAGCCCACAGTCATTCGAAAACGCAGAAAAAGGAACAAATCTTCTGCCCCTGTAAAAGATGAAACGCAGGCTCCTGATATTAAAGATAAACAGGCTTCTGATTTAACAGAAGCTAATAATGGAGTATTAGCAGAAAAACAAAGTGAATCGGAAAGTAATATAATTATTGAAACTGAAACAACTGATGTTAATGAAAAAGATAATCTGAAAAAAGTGCCTGAAAAAGCTAAATCTAAAGAAGTTAAAGATACGGAGCATCCCCCCGAAGTATCTGAAAAAAAGAAAAAGAAACCTGGAAAGATTTCTGCAAAAACTCAGGATGATAAAGCAGCAAAAACAGGTAAGCCCATAGAGACAAAAGAGGCAGAAGAAAAAGAAACTCAAACATCCAATCGGAAGTCTGATAAAAAGCCTGAAAAGCAGCTTTCAAAAACGGAAAAAAGAAGGGCTGCAAGGCAAAGGAAAAAAGCCAGGAAAGAAACTCCTGCAAAAATTATTAAACCGGCTCCCATGCCGGTAGAGGAAAAAGCTCAAGAGAAGAAGGCTGCGCCAACAAAAGAAGATACAAAAAAAGGTAATGCTCAACCTCAGAAAAAATCACCTGAAAAAACCAGTGTTCAACCTGAAAAAAATAAGACTAAAGCTCCTAAAAAAGGTGATGATAAAGATAAGGCTGTACAGGGAAAAGAAACCAGATGGGCTAAAAAGAAAATAAGCTTTAAACGAAAAGAAGTGGTTGAAGGTGCTGCTCTTTATGGAGGCAGGGGAAAAGGGAAAAAAGGGAAAAAAGCTGGCAGAGGCAAGGCAGTTCAAGCTCAAAAGACCCTGATTACAACACCTAAGGCCATTAAACGCAGAATCAAAATTGATGACACCATTATCCTTTCCGATCTGGCAAAAAGGATGGGAATCAAAGCTAATGAAATGATTAAAAAGCTGATGATGCTGGGCGTAATGGTAACAGTTAATCAGACCATTGATTTTGAAACTGCAGTTCTGGTTGCCTCTGAATTTGACTATGAGCTGGAAAAAGCTTCCTTTGAGGAGGATACAGTCCTGGTTAATGAAAAGGAAGAGGAAGATCCGGAAAAGATGGCTGAAAGATCTCCGGTTGTAACTATTATGGGTCATGTAGATCACGGAAAAACTTCACTTTTGGATGTGATTCGCAAAACCAAAATAACTGAAATTGAAGCAGGGGGTATTACTCAGCATATAGGTGCTTACAGTGTTTCAACCGAAGGCGGGCAGATTACCTTCCTGGATACACCGGGCCATGAGGCTTTTACTTCCATGAGAGCAAGAGGAGCAACAGTAACGGATATAGTTGTTCTTGTGGTAGCAGCAGATGACGGTGTAATGCCCCAGACTGTTGAAGCTATTAACCATTCCAAAGCAGCAGAAGTTCCAATTATTGTTGCTATAAATAAAATGGATAAAGCAGGAGCAGACCCTGACCGAGTTGTTCGTGAACTTTCCGAACACGGGCTTATGCCTGAAGACTGGGGAGGAGATACAATATTTGTTCAGGTATCTGCAAAACAGAACCAGGGAATAGATGAGCTGCTGGAGATGATACTTCTTCAATCAGAGGTTCTTGAGCTTAAAGCAACGCCTGATAAACATGCAAAAGGATATGTGGTTGAATCAAAACTTGATTCAGGACGCGGACCGGTTGCAACTATCCTGATTCAGGACGGAACTCTTCATGCCGGAGATTCCATAGTATGTGGAGTGCATTATGGAAAAGTCCGTGCCATGCTTAATGATAGAAATCAGCCTGCTGATTTGGCAGGCCCGTCAATGCCTGTTGAGGTTCTCGGACTTTCAGGAGTTCCCAATGCAGGGGATGAACTTATTGTAGTAACTGATGATAAAAGTGCTAAACAGGTCAGTGAACACAGGCTTCAGAAGCACCGTTCAATAGAGCTTGCAAAAACCAGCCGCATCAGTCTGGAAAAATTGTTTGAAAGAATGCAGCAGGGCGAGGTCAAAGATTTAAATCTTATTATCAAGGCAGATGTACAGGGTTCCATAGAAGCTTTGAGCGATTCTCTTATAAAGTTGTCCAATGATGAGGTGACAATCAATGTAAGGCATTCGGCAACAGGAACGGTTACTGAATCTGACATATCTCTTGCAGCAGTCTCAGATGCTATAATTATCGGTTTTAATGTAAGGCCCAGTTCAAAAGTACAGGCATTTGCATCTGAAGAGCATGTTGATATGCGATTTTATAATATAATCTATAATGTTATCAAGGATGTAAAAGATGCAATCCTGGGCATGATGGAATCAATCTATGAAGAACGTATTCTTGGCAAGACAGAAGTACGCGAAGTATTTCATGTTCCCAAGATAGGCTCTATTGCAGGCTGTTATGTTACAGAAGGAAAGATTGTCAGAGGAAAAAAGAATCGTCTTATAAGAGACGGTGTTATTGTTCATGAAGGAAACATATCCTCTTTAAGACGATTTAAAGATGATGTTAAAGAAGTGCTTGAAAATTATGAATGCGGTATTGGCATAGAAAACTATAATGACATAAAAGTCGGCGATGTCATAGAATGTTACTATCTTGAAGAAATAAGACCCGAACTTTAACAATTAACAGTGAACAATTAGCAATTATCCTGATAACTGATAATTGTTAATTGTCAATTGAAAAAATGGTTGTAGGAATAGGATTAATTACATTCAGGCTGTATGACTGTCATTCTTTAAAAGCTAAAAGAAAGATAGTAAAGGCTGTTGTCAGCAGGCTGCAAAATAATTTTAATGCTTCTGTTGCAGAAGTTGGTGCAAATGACAATCTGCAACGCTCTGAAGTGGGGTTTTCCCTGACAGGTAATGACAGGCAGCTTATAAATTCGAAGATTGATAAGATTTTTAATATGGCGGAAAGCCTTGGGCTGGCAGAGATTATTGATACTGAAATGGAGATTATTAATATATGAAGCCCTATAAAAGGGGAGAGCGGGTAGGTGGCTTGATTCAGCAGGTTATCTCGGATATTTTAAGAAAAGACATAAGTGATCCCCGGCTTGAAATGGCTACTATTACAGGGGTCAAAATGACTGCGGATTTGAAAACTGCACGGGTATATTTTTCTGTGTCCGGTGATAAAAACCGTGTTGAAAAGGCTTCACAAGGATTTGAAAGTGCCCTGGGGTATATCAAGCGAAGGCTTGGCAGTGAAATTGAATTGCGATATATGCCTAAAATATCTTTTTTTTATGATGAATCATTTGATTACGGAGCTTATATAAATAAAGTACTTAAATCTGTACATGCAGAAGATGGAAAAGATCATACACCAGTTGAAGCTCAGTAATAATGTATTTATAGCATCTCATATTAATCCTGACGGAGATGCTGTCGGTTCTTTGATAGCCATGGCTCTTTCCCTGGATTCCCTGGGTAAAAAGATAACTATGTACAACCAAAGCCCTATTCCGGCTGTATATCGTTTTTTACCCTCGGTCAGCCGTATTGTAAGTCGAGCTGCTATAAATAATGAGTGGGATACTGCCATAATCCTGGATTGTGGTAATATAGAGAGAATCGGTCATTTTGCATCACAGATTCATGTAATCCCCACAATAATCAATATAGATCATCATGTAACCAATACAGGTTTTGGAAATCTTCAATATATTGATACATCTGCATGTTCAACTGCTGAGATTGTCTATGGTATTATAAAAAAGATGGGGGTTTCAATAACAAAAGATATTGCAACTTCAATTTATACAGGAATTTTGACTGATACAGGTTCTTTCAGATTTGCAAATACCAACAAGGCATCTTTTTCCATTTGTGATGAAATGGTTGAAAAAGGGGTAAAACCTTATGATGTTGCCAAACATGTTTACGGAACCTATTCCCTGGGACGAATGAAACTGCTGAATCTTGCTCTGGATTCCATTGAAATTGTAAAGAACGGTAAATTATCCTTTATGACTTTGACTCGTTCCATGTTTGAAGAAACCGGAACACAGTCAGAAGATATTGATGGAATGATAAATTATGCCAAAAGGATAGAAGATGTCAGGTTAGCTGTCCTGATACAAGAAGATCTTGATGAATCTATAAACGGGCATGACAGAGGATTTCATATAAGTCTCCGGTCTGACGGCAGTGTGGATGTTGCAGATCTTGCAAGCTGTTTTGGCGGCGGAGGGCATCAACAGGCAGCAGGATTCAGTTCGGATATGGCCCTGATTGAGATAAAAGGACATATTATAAAATGGCTGGAACAAAGCAATCCGGAATTATGCAGCAAATGTTAGACGGAATTTTGATTGTTGATAAACCTGAGAATATGAGTTCAGCCAGGCTGGTTTCAAAGATAAAATATCTTACCAGGGTGAAAAAAGCAGGTCACACAGGTACTCTTGATCCTTTTGCCACAGGTTTAATGATATGCTGTTTAAATAAGGCTACAAAACTTTCCGGTTTTTTTTTAAACAGTAATAAAACCTACGAAGGAACGTTGGAACTGGGTAAGGAAACAGATACACAGGACAGCACCGGCACTGTGGTCTCAATATCTGATAAAACGGAATTTGATCCAGAGACAATTAAATCTGTATTTGAAAAATTTATCGGCCCAATAAAGCAGATGCCGCCGGTATATTCAGCATTAAAACATCAGGGCACCCCTCTTTACAAACTTGCCAGAAAGGGAAAACCTTTTCAAAAGCCGGAGCGGGATGTTTTTATTTCTAACCTTGATATTATGGCAGTCAATCTGCCTGAAATTAAATTTTGCGTTTCATGTTCATCAGGAACCTATATAAGAACACTTGCATCGGATATAGGTAAAGAACTTGGATGCGGGGCACATTTAAAACAATTACGCAGAACCGGATGCGATAAATTTACTATTCAAAATGCTGTTTCCCTGGAAAAAATTGCTGAAATGGCAGATTCGGGAGATATAAATAATCAGATAATTTCCATGTCTGATGCTTTGGCAAATTTGCCTTATTTTCAGGCAGATAAAAACTTGACTGAAAAAATAATGTATGGGCGTACCATTTTCCACAATGACATAAACCTTTGTCCTGAAGATTCACCTGAAGGTTCACCTGGAGAGTCACCTGGAGAGTCAAACGACAACTATCTTCGGGTTGTGGATAAACACAATCGCCTGCTTTCAATCCTCAGTCATAAAAAAAATAGTGATTCATATAATTATTGTTGTGTTTTCATCAATAACATGGATAATATATAAAAAATTAAGTAATCTTGTAAACATATTAAAAAAACTATATAATCAGGAGGCAACAGAAAGTGGTTTTTACAACAGAAAATAAAAAAGAACTGATAGAAAAATTTAAACTGCATGACAGCGATACCGGCTCTCCGGAAGTGCAGATCGGTCTTTTAACTCATAGAATCTTATACCTTACGGATCATTTAAAGATTCATAAAAAAGATCATCATTCCAGAAGGGGACTTTTGATGCTGGTTGGCAGGCGCCGCAGACTTTTAAACTACGTTAAAAACAAAGACGTTAAACGATACAGAACTATCATTGAAACACTGGGATTGAGACGATAGCAGGTTTCAGGTATGCCTGATTTCAGTTCAAATGCAAGCTTGCAGTATAAGTGCGTGGCTGGCCTGGGTGTTTTTTAAGTTGTGCGGCTGACTGCTTGTCAAAGTTGTTATGCCGCTTTTTTTTAGGAGAAAATCATGGAATTATCACTTACAGCAGATCTTGGGGGACGTCCCCTGACCATCCAGACCGGAAAGGTTGCCAAGCAGGCATCTGGTTCGGCAGTGCTTCAATACGGAGAAACTATTGTTCTGGTGACAGTAGTTTCTTCAAATGACCAGAGAACCGGAATAGATTTTTTACCGCTTTCAGTAGAATATCAGGAAAAAATATATGCAGCAGGCCGCATACCCGGAAACTATTTCAGACGAGAAATCGGAAGACCCAGTGAAAAAGAAACCCTTACAGCACGCCTTATAGATCGTCCCATACGACCGCTGTTTCCAAAAGATTATTTTAATGAAATACAGGTAATAGCAACAGTATTATCAACAGATCAGGAAAATGATCCTGATACACTTGCCATGATCGGGGCATCAACAGTATTGGAACTGTCTGACATACCGTTTGCAGGCCCTATTGCAGCAGTACGTGTAGGCAGAATAGACGGCGAACTGATAATCAATCCGGGCATAAGCCAGTGGGAAGAATGTGACATAAATATCATTGTTGCAGGTTCCAAAACCGGTGTTATCATGGTGGAAGGCGGCAGTAATGTTGTCAGCGAAAAGGACATGCTGGATGCTATCTTTTTCGGACATCAGGCCATGCAGCCGGTAATTGATCTTCAGGCAGAATTAAAAGAATCTGCGGGCAAACCCAAACAAATTATTGCTCCCCCTGAAAAAGATCAGGAATTAATTGATAAGCTGGAAAATATTGCAGCAACCCGAATTCGGGAAACAGTTTTAATTCCCACAAAAATTGAGCGCAGCACAGCATTGCGTGAGCTTAAAACGGAAATTTTTGAATCTCTGGGTGAAGATTATGCTGATCGCAAGAAGGAAATTTACGGAATTTTAGGCAGTATTCAGAAAACAATATGCCGTAACCTTGTCTTAAAAGAAGGCAAACGCATTGATGGTCGAAAATTTGATGAAGTCCGTCCTATTGCCTGTGAAGCAGGTATTCTGCCCAGACCACACGGCAGTGCATTATTTACCAGGGGTGAAACCCAGGTAATGTCAGTGCTTACAATCGGTTCAGGCAGGGATGAACAAAGGATTGAAACTCTTCAGGGAGAAGAACTCAGGCGTTTTATGCTGCACTATAATTTCCCGCCTTTTTCTGTGGGAGAAGTCAAACGCATGGGCGGACCCAGCAGACGTGATGTAGGTCATGGCGCCCTGGCAACCAGGGCATTGGAAAGAGTACTTCCCCTGACAGAAGATTTTGATTATACCATCAGGCTTGTTTCCGAGGTTCTTGAATCCAACGGTTCCTCATCTATGGGAACAGTATGTTCAGGCACACTGGCACTTATGGACGGAGGCATTCCCATAAAAGCACCAGTATCAGGTATTGCAATGGGACTGGTTTCAGACGGAGACAATGTAGCAGTATTGTCCGATATCCTGGGTGATGAAGATCATACCGGTGATATGGATTTTAAAGTCACAGGCACAAGCGAAGGTATAACAGCTCTCCAGATGGATATTAAAATCCATGAACTTTCAAAAGAAATCATGGAAACAGCTTTAAACCAGGCTCGTACAGGAAGACTTCATATCCTTGACAAGATGCTGGAAACCTTAAACAAGCCTCGCAATGAAATTTCCCCTTATGCACCCAAAACCATGAGCATCAAGATTAATCCTGACAAAATCCGGGATATAATCGGCCCTGGCGGGAAAATGATCCGCTCTATCCAGTCTGAAACCAATACAAGTCTTGATATTGACGATTCAGGCATTGTTAAAATATCAGCAGCAACTCAGGAAGAAGCTGATGCAGCACTTGCAAGAGTCAATGAAATTACAATAGAGCCTGAAGTTGGCGCAACATATGACGGACTTGTTGTTAAAACAACGGATTTCGGAGCATTTGTCCAGATTATGCCGGGAACGGACGGGCTTGTTCATATTTCCCAGCTTGCGACCCAGAGAGTCAAAAAGGTTACAGATGTTGTCAAAGAAGGGGAAAACTTGAAAGTTAAAGTACTTGAAATCAGCAGGGACGGGAAGATCCGCCTGAGCCATAAAGCTGTTCTGGAAGAGGAAAATGGCGGTAAATAAAACTGTTCTTCCAAACGGTGTCCGAATTCTGACCCGGAAAATCCCCCATGTACGATCCGTATCTATGGGTGTCTGGGTCAATGCAGGATCAAGGGATGAATCTTCTGCGCAAAACGGTTTATCCCATTTTATAGAACATATGATCTTTAAAGGGACATCAAGGCGCTCTTCATACCAGATAGCCAAGGAATTTGATTCCATTGGGGGGCATACCAATGCCTTTACTGCTATGGAAAATACCTGTTTTCATGCAAAGGTAATAGATACCCACCTGGAAAGCATGGTTGATATTCTGTCTGATATTTTCCTGAATTCAATATTTGATCCAAAAGAGCTTGAACGGGAAAGGACTGTAATCTTGCAGGAAATTGATATGCAGGAAGACAGTCCTGAAGAATATATCCATGTTCTTGCAGAACAGGCCCATTGGGGAGATCATCCCCTGGGCAGAACCATTATCGGTCCTCGTGAAAATATTCTGGCATTTGATTCATCTGCTGTCAGGGATTTTTTCCTTGGCTTTTACCAGCCTGAAAGAATTGTTATTTCCGCAGCCGGAAACCTTGAACATAACCGGCTTGTTGATCTCATGGGCCAGGCATTTTCCTCTATTCAGCCGGGCAATGGTCTGCCTTTACGTGACAAGCCCCAGGGGAAAACCGGTATTTCCATAACAAAAAGGGATTTAGGCCAGACTCATATCTGCCTTGAGACCCCTGGAATTTCAGTTGTTGACCCCAGGCGTTATGCTGCATCACTTATGAACACTATTCTTGGCGGCAACATGAGTTCCCGGCTTTTCCAGGAAATTCGTGAACGCAGAGGGCTTGCCTATTCTGTTTATTCCTTTATGTCATCATATACAGATGCAGGTCTTTCTGGAATTTATGTGGGTACTAATCCTGACAAGGCTCCTGAATGCACTGAACTGATTTTACAGGAGCTGAAAAAAATAAGACAGGAACCTGTAAGTGAAGCAGAACTCAATGATGCCAGGGAATACACCAAATCTGCACTTTTACTGGCAGTTGAAAGTGTTGACAGTCAAATGGTGCGCCTTGCACAAAATGAAATTCACCTGGGACATGAGCTGCCCCTAAAGGATATTATTAAAAAAATTGACTCGGTAACACCGGCAGACATACTCTCACTTGCACAGGAACTTTTCTGCTCTCCCCCTGTCACCCTGACCCTGCTGGGCCAGGTTTCAGACCCTGCTCCTTATGAAACCCTGTTAAATACATATTAGATTATGGAACCTGTAATTGAATTCTGTTATTTAAGACCTGAAAAAGATTCTGATATTTCCCTGCCCTGTTATATGACTTCCCTGTCAGCAGGCATGGACATATGTGCGGCAGTTGAAAAGGATTTAATACTTAATCCGGGAGATATTTATCTCACTCCCACGGGCTTTGCCATAGCTATCCCCAAAGGCTTTGAAGCCCAGATACGCCCAAGAAGCGGGCTGGCAGTTAAACACGGCATAACCCTTATTAATTCTCCGGGAACCATAGATGCAGATTACCGGGGAGAAGTCAAGATCCCCCTGATAAACCTGGGAAAAAGCCCCTATACAATTCAAAGAGGCGACCGTGTTGCACAAATGGTTCTTAACCAAATCTCCCAGGCCAATATCAGACTTGTTAGCCAGCTTGATAAGACAGAGCGCAATGCCGGGGGATTCGGCCATACAGGTTATAAATAGATAAAGGAATCATAATGAGTATTGAATACACAGCAATTATAACAAGGGATGAAGATTGGTGGCTTGGTTGGATTGAAGAAGTACCAGGAGCAAATGCCCAGGAAAAAACTAAAGAAGAACTAATAATCAGTCTGAAAGAAGCTGTAAAAGACATTATTGAACTTCGCCGTGAACAGGCCATAAGCGAAATAAAAACTGATTATGAAAAAATTGCGCTGGCAATATGAAAAGAAATGAATTGATACGCCATCTTTTAAAAAATGGCTGTGAGTTGCTGCGTGAAGGTTCCAGACATTCCATATGGCGAAATATAAGGCTTGGAAATATGACTGCTGTTCCTCGGCACAACGAAATAAAAGAATTCATGGCACAAAAAATATGCAAAGACCTTGATATAAAAAAAATTTAATACGAATAGAGCAGAATAACCTGCAAATCAAGCGAATTCAAAGGTTTCTCAATTATGAGAAAACAGAGAAAATTGATTTTTTTACTTAAAAAAGGAGAACAAAATGAGTAAAACACAAGATAATCTTCAAGAAGCATTTGCCGGAGAATCACAGGCAAACCGCAAATATCTCGCTTTTGCTGAAAAAGCTGAAAAAGACGGATATGCACAGATTTCAAAATTATTTCGGGCTGCTGCTGCTGCTGAAACCGTTCATGCTCATGCTCATCTTAAGGCAATGAAAGGAATCGGAACAACCGAAGAAAACCTTAAAGGAGCAATTGCAGGGGAAACCCATGAATATGAAAGCATGTATCCCCCAATGATTGAAACAGCAGTGGAAGAAGGAGATAAAGCAGCAGAGCGCTCCTTCCGTCTTGCCAATGCCGTGGAAAAAGTACATGCGGATCTTTATAAAAAAGCCCTGGAAAAAATGGGTGATCTGGAAGAAACCGATTATTATGTATGCAAGGTATGCGGCCATACAATTGAAGGTGAAACCGAAGATAAATGCCCCATCTGCGGCGCTGCTGCAAAAGCTTTTTCCAAGGTTGACTGATACAGGCCTGAATCAGGATACTCAGGATAATAAGCCCTTTATCCTGGGTATCTTGAAATAATCCTGACCATCCTGATTCAAATCATGCTCATCATAAAAATCATCAGAACCAGTCTTCGATAGAAGGGAAGTCAGGCCAGGAACCGGCAAGTCTTTTAACAGATTCAGGCCATACCGCAGATATTTCCAATATGATCTTCATATATTACATTATATTTTTCCTGCTCTTCATTATCTTTATTCTCATTAAAAATTCTGCTGAATAAGCTTTCATTAGATTTATAAATTCCTTTACCTGTTCCTGGTTCTGATGCTGTTCAGATTGATGAATGCCACGTCTGACTCAAATTTGTTCGACCGTGTCAAGAATGGATTGATATATATGGCCTGCCTGATTTTTGTAACTCACCAGCGATAAATCAGTGAAAAATGGGGTTACCCTAGAAATGAAAGCCTTTTAAAAATCTATCGGAATTCAATGTTTTATTCTTTAATTTATGATATAGTACTGTGAATAATTTAACTATGGATTTTAATTAATGAAAAATAAACCTGAAAAAATTGTTGAAAAAATTCAGCAGGCATTTGAACTTTACCACCGTCTGGCTATTATTGTTGGACCTTCGGGTGTGGGAAAAACTGCTGTACTCAGGGAAATTCATCAAAAACAAAAAATTCCTTTAATTAATGTGGGATTACTGCTGTCAAAGCATGTACTGGAACTTACTGAAAAACAGCGGATGATTCAAGTTGTCAGGTTATTGGAAAATATAGTTTCCGACACTAAGGAAGATATTGTGCTGCTGGATAATATCGAGATATTGTTCGATACAGCATTGAAATTGAATCCTTTCAGTGTGTTAAAAAAATTGTCTCGAAGTAATACCATTGCAGCATCCTGGAACGGCATGGTAGAGGATGGATATCTGATATATGCAGTACCGGAGCATCCGGAATACCGACGGGATAAAATTGAGGATACAATCATTGTTAATTTAATGATGAATGAAGGAACAATATAATGAAATACAGTGACTTAATAAAATTTGAACCCATTGAAACAACTATTCAACTGCGCCATGCAGACGAAAAAAAGGCTGCCAGGCAGCATGTTTCCACATATGTGATTTCCGATGAAATGGCTGAAAAAATGGCAGATATTATTGTTCCCCAACTGCAATTCGATCAGCCCATGGATAATAAAGGTCTCCTGGTAGTGGGAAATTACGGAACCGGAAAATCCCATCTCATGTCTGTAATATCCGGCATTGCTCAAGACTCGGAAATAGCATCATTGCTCATTCATCCGAATGTAAGCAAAACTGTTCAACAAATTGCGGGAAAGTTCAAGGTTATCAGAACGGAAATCGGATCAACAGAAATGTCTCTCAGAGGTATCCTGGTTGCAGAGCTTGAAGAAACTCTGGAAAAGATGGGTATAAGCTACACATTTCCTCCTGTGAATGAAATTACCAACAACAAACGTGCCCTGGAAGACATGATGTCAGCTTTTCATCAAACTTATCCTGATATGGGACTGCTTCTGGTAGTGGATGAATTGCTGGATTATCTTAGAACCCGCAGAGATCAGGAATTAATTCTGGATTTGAATTTTCTCAGGGAAATAGGAGAGGTGTGCCGGGATCTCAAATTTCGATTTATTGCAGGAGTTCAAGAAGCTATTTTTGACAGCCCCAGATTTTCTTTTGTTGCTGACAGTATCCGGCGGGTAAAGGACAGGTTCGAACAAATACTGATAGTACAGAAAGATGTTAAATTCGTAGTTTCCAACAGGCTTTTAAAGAAAACAGCAGACCAGCATCATACAATATCTGCTTATCTGTCCCGATTTTCAAAATGCTACACCAGGATGAATGAGCAGATGGATGAATTTGCATCCCTTTTTCCAATACATCCTGATTATTTCAGGATATTCGAGCAGATCAGGGCCATTGAAAAGCGTGAAATACTCAAAACTCTTTCCATTGCCATGAAACGGCGTCTGGATATGGATGTACCTGATAATGAACCTGGTTTTATCGCTTATGACACCTATTGGCGTACTCTTCGGGAAAATCCATCCTTCAGATCCATACCGGATATAAGAGCAGTGATTGATTGTAGTCAGGTACTGGAATCCCGTATTCAGCAGGTATTTACCCGTCCGGCTTATAAACCTATGGCCATTCGGATAATCCATGCCCTGTCAGTACACAGGCTGACAATGGGAGATATCAATGCACCTTTGGGGGCTACCAGTGTTGAGTTACGGGATTCTCTTTGTCTATACACGCCTGGAATCGAAGATATGGGCGGAGATCCGGCAGATGATCTGCTCACCCAGATTGATGTTGTTCTCAAGGAAATACTTAAAACAGTAAGCGGACAGTTTATATCTTATAATCGGGAAAATTTTCAGTATTATATTGATTTAAAGAAAACAGAAGATTTTGATGCCCTGATCCGGAATAAGTCTGAATCACTTGATAAAGCAACCCTGGATCGTTATTATTACGAAGCTATTAAACGCCTCCTGGAATGTACGGATCATACTTATGTTTCCGGTTATCGAATCTGGGAACATGAACTTGAATGGATTGAGCGAAAAGCCGCACGGCAGGGGTATCTCTTTTTCGGCGCACCAAATGAACGATCAACCGCAGCACCGCCAAGAGATTTTTACCTGTATTTTATCCAGCCTTTAGCTCCGCCTAAATTCAAAGATCAAAAAAAACTGGATGAGGTTTTTTTCAACCTGACAGGAACAGATGAAGAATACAAAGAATCCCTTGAAGGATATGCAGCAGCTTTTGAACTGGCCTCCATATCTTCGGGCCAGACAAAAAAAACATATGAGAATAAAGCCAATTCATTTTTAAATAGTCTCCTAAAATGGTTTAACGAACATCTGGCAACAGTTTTCAATGTCACATACCAGGGAAAAAGCCGTGCCCTTTTGGAATGGGTAAAAGGACAGAACTTAAGAAAGTTGACAGGAATTTCACCCCACGAAAGAATTAATTTCAGGGATCTGGTAAATACGGTTTCAGCAATCTGTCTTTCCGGGCATTTTTCGGATCAGGCTCCTGAATATCCTGCTTTTTCTATGCTGGTCACCAGCAGCAACAGATACCTGGCTGCCCAGGATGCACTGGGATGGATTGCAGGAAAGTTGAAAACCAAACAAGGAATTGCAGTTCTTGATGCCTTGAAATTGCTGGATGGAGATAGACTTGAGCCTGACAAATCTCCATATGCAAAATTTATTACCGACATCTTTAATAAAAAAGAGCAGGGGCATGTAATCAATCATAATGAAATCATTACTGAAAACTATGGTGTTGAATTCATGGCACCGGATTCATTCCGGCTTGAACCTGAATGGGTGGTGGTTCTCCTTGCTGCACTTGTTCATTCAGGTGATATTGTGCTGGCATTGCCGGGCAAAAAATATGATGCCTCCAATCTTTCCGAAATTGCCGGTGTTCAGATAAACGATCTGGCTGAATTTAAACATATTGAAAAACCCAAAGACTGGAATCTTCCGGCTTTACAAGCGCTTTTTGAACTGATGCATCTGCCTCCGGGTTATGCTCAACTGATTACCCAGGGTAAAACCGAACCTGTACAGGAGTTGCAGTCTGAGACAGGTAAAGCAGTTAAACGACTGGTTATGATAAAACAACAGGTGCAGACTGGCATTTTATTATGGGGTCAAAATCTGTTAACACAGGCTGAAACTGAAAATTTTCTTACTCAATTTGAAGAAGGAAAATCTTTTCTGGAAAGCCTTCAGGTCTATTCTACACCTGGAAAGCTCAAAAATTTCAGGTATTCAAAAAAAGAGGTTATTAATAAGCAGTCATCGCTTTCTGTTCTTGAAAAAATTAACCGTTATCAAATGCTTATCAATGATTTAAACAGCCTGACTGCATATGTGTCAATGGCTGAAGCCATACTTCCTGATAATCATGAATGGGTCGTTCAAACCAGAAAAGTCAGAACCGGGATTCTTACGGATATCAGCGACCCTGAAAAACGTGAAAAAGCTGATTTCAGGCAGAAAGCCGTTAAAAAAATTAGTGATTTGAAAAAAAGCTATATCAAAATCTATATGGATTTTCATACAAAAGCGCGTCTGGGTGTAAGTGAAAATAAAAGAAAGAATTCTTTGATGAAAGACGAGCGCCTTGAAAAATTGCTGCGGCTGTCTGGAATTGAACTTATGCCAATATCCAAGTTACGCGATTTCCAAAACAGGCTTTCAAATCTTACCCCCTGTTATAAACTCACTCTGGCAGAGCTTGAGAATATGCCACAATGCCCACATTGCGGGTTCAATCCTGCAAAAGAACCTTTTTCCTATTCGGTAAAAAATCTTTTGGATGTTCTGGATAATGAGTTGGGAAATATGGTTTCGGAATGGATTCAAACCCTGTTCCAAAACCTTAATGCCCCTGTTATAAAGGAGAACATGTCTTTATTGAAACCCGGGCATAAAAAATTGATAAATGATTTTCTAAAGACAAAATCTTTTCCTGATAGTATTGGAAAAGATTTAATCGGTTCTGTTCAGGAGGTTTTGTCCGGTCTTGTAAAAATTGAAATTGATACTGTCAATTTACGAGATGCTTTACTTTCCGGTGGATCACCCGCAACAGTTGATGAAATAAATGCACGTTTTAATAAGTTCATTAAGGAATCAATCAAAGGAAAAGATTTATCAAAAGTTCGGATTGTTCTGAATTAGGAACGGGTGCGTACATCAAAAAATTGTAAAAATAAACATAGATACCCACCAATAAATGTTTAACAGGAAAAAACCAATATTTTTATTTCTGGCAAAAAGTGCATTTTAAAAACAACTACCATAAAGTCT
>JAUCGD010000335.1 GCA_030377945.1 Desulfobacterales bacterium HSG17
AAGGTCATAAAAATCTTACTTTAACTGCTTATGACAGCATAAAAGACATGATGTTTAATTATGATATTGTCCCAGGTCAGAGACTTGTTTTTGTTGACCTGGCTAAACAATTAGGTGTGAGCAGAACTCCTGTTAATAATGCTTTAAGTATTCTGGCTAAAGAAGGATATCTGGATTTTGTACCAAACCAGGGATATTCCGTTCATAAGCTGACCAAAGATGAAGCTGAATCTCTTTATGAAATCAGGGAAATTCTTGAAATAGGGACTATTGGCAAAGCTGTTCGGCAAATGACTGAAGAAAAACTCAAGACATTTGAAAATAAAAAAGAAATGGTTGCCAAATCAATTAGTGACCGAGTTCACAGGAAATTATTCATTCTTGATACGGAGTTCCATGCAAGTATTATTGAAATGATAGAAAATCCTTATCTAACAGAGAGATACACGGAGATCTGCCAAAAAATATTTCTCCGCCATAGAATTGAAGATTTAAGGATTGAAAGAATGAATGAAATCGTCCATGAACATGAGCAGTTATACAAGGCCATAAGTATAAAGGACGTTGACTGGGCTAAAGAATTAATAAAAAAGCATCATGAAAATGCAAAGAAAAACTTATTTGCAATTATTTTTCAAAAGGAAAACGGAAAATTCAAACCATCTGCAATAATATAGATTTTTGCCCGTCTGAAAAATAGTAAAACCACGAATAACACGAATTACACAAATATATGCAGAAATTCTTTATTCGTGTTATTTGTGTTATTCGTGGTTAAAAAAAAGATTTTATAATTCCTTTTCAAATTTAAAATGGCCAGAGACAGCAGCCTCCTCCTGGTTTTGCAAAATCATTTTTACAGGAATCAAACTGTTTTTTATACCTGGCTACCTGATTTCGGACAGCTCTTGCTGCTTTTTTAACTCCTGCCTTTTTTAAATAATATCCACGATTAAACCCTTGATGACCTTCATGATAAGCAAGGTAAAGATTAAATGCGTCATTTTTTGAAATACCGCACCTGGTCCTGCTCAATTTGCAATACCATCCTATAAAGCTGATTGCATCTTCAAAATCATCACGATCTGCCCATGAGTCTTTTGTTTGTTTTTGAAAATCTTTCCATGTGCTGTCTATGGCCTGGGCATACCCATAAGCAGAAGAAGGGCGGGGTCCTGGAAAAATAAAAAAACAGGTGGTGCGGGGTGGTCTGGCATCAGCAACAAAGCCTGATTCTATGTACATGATTGCCATCATTATGGGGATAGGAATACCCCATTTATTATATGAATCCACGGCATGGTCATACCAGTCGGGATTTTGTTTGAAGATTTTACATATATTATTTTTAAATCTTGGGGTTCCGGGAGTACATCCGCAAGTAAAAAGTAAAATCAGGATAAACGCTGTAATTTTAGTCTTTTGCACAGAAAAGACCACAAAGATACAGCGTTTTTTATTTAGTGAATAATGTGACATTGCCTTGATAAAATCCTTATATTCTGTCATGCTGTTTTTATGTTTACTATTCAATGGAGTAAAAAAGCATTAAAGCAATTTATCAGGTTCCCGTTGAAAGATCGGATCCAGATTTCTCAAACTGTTGACGGTTTGATATCATGGCCTGACTACCTGCCGAACGAAGTTGTAAAAGCCCATGCAATTGAAGGTAAATCTCTGATTAGAGCATGGCGTGAATATAAAGGAATGAATTGCAAAGATATTGCCGACAGCATGGGTATTTCCCAATCTGCTTATTACAGGTTAGAGCAATCTGAGACACCAGACAAAAGTACATTAAAAAAAGTGGCTTTGGTATTGGAGATTGATTGGCGTATTTTGACTGTTAATTATGAATAATTCCTGAAAAAGTAAAACATTCTTCTAAACTTCTTACGAACGCGGTTCTTCCCCGCTGTTTATCAAAGCATAAGCACTGTGATTATGTATAGATTCAAAATGTTCTGCACTTACAGAAAACCAGGTAATATTTTCATCCTGGTTCAGACATGTTGCAATATCACGAACAACATCTTCAACAAATTTTGCATTTTGATACCCTTTTTCAGTTACCTGCTTTTCATCTATACGTTTCAAAACAGAATAAACATCGCATGAAGCACATGATTCAACCAGTTCAATCATATCTTCCATCCATATGAATTTTTTAAACCGGGTGCTTAAACGTACTTCTCCTCTTTGATTATGTGCGCCCATATCACTGATTTCTTTTGAGCAGGGACATACCGAAGAAATGGGCACAATTACTTCGGATATAAGATCAATATCGCTTTCTGGATTGCTTGTTCCTGTAATCCTGCAAGTATAATCCATAAGACCTGGTGATTCACTTACAGGAGCGTTTTTTTCTATAAAATAGGGAAAAGTAACTTCAATATGAGCAGAAGCTGCATCAAGGTGTGTTTTCATTTGTTCCAGGATTTGGGAAAATTTTTCCAAAGATACTTCTGGACGGAACAAATGGAGCAATTCTACAAAACGGCTCATATGGGTTCCTTTGTATTTTCCCGGCAGATCAACATACATATTTATGGAAGCCACAGTATGCTGAAATCCTTTTTTACGATCCAGAACAGTAATTGGGTATCGGAGATTTTTTATACCAACCTTATCAATGGGGATATTGCGTTCGTCACGCTGATTTTGAATATCTTTCATGATTTCTTGTTTCAGTTTTCATGTTATGTTTGAGGGTTCAGCATATATTCCGGTTTTACCCGGCTCATTGACCTGAATATGTTTCCTTTTATCTTTGAATTAGTCTTGTATAGCTGATTAAGAAAATTTTTTATCTCCTGTCGTTTGGAATTAGTGGCACTGGGACATGTATTAACAAATTCTGGGAAATCATTATTTTTTGCAAATTTACGGATCATATTTTCTTCTGCATATGCCAGAGGTCTTATCACTGTAAATTTTTTATCAAACAGAGATTGAACCGGACACATTGTACTTATTTCTCCAGAATAAAACATGTTTAAAAACAAGGTTTCAATAATATCATCTTTATTATGACCCAGTGCAAGCTTACTATAACCAAATTTATCAGCTATTTCAAAAAGACGTTTCCTGCGGAGTCTGGAACATAAAAAACATGGATTTTCCCATAGCAAAGGCAGGATACCCTTTTATTTATGCTTCTGCATTTGTTACTGCTGTATTTGCTTTTACAGGACTAACCATACTATCCATGATCGGCCTTTTGGTTACATTCTGTATTTGCGGTTTTTTTAGAGACCCTGACAGGGTAATCCCTAACAAGGAAAATGCAGTTGTTTCTCCGGCTGACGGAAAGGTCATATTGATAGATACAATTGACAATTCTGATTTTTGTGAAGGCAAATGTATTAAAATCAGCGTTTTTATGTCTGTATTTAATGTCCATGTAAACAGAATCCCTTTTTCAGGGAGTGTAACAGATGTAATTTATCATCCAGGCAAGTTTTTTTCGGCAAACCTTGATAAAGCATCAAAAGATAATGAACATAATGCTGTTATAGTAAAAACTGAATCCGGGAAAAAGATTTGTTTTGTACAGATTGCAGGACTTATAGCAAGGCGGATAATCTGCGGGTTGCAGCCAGGTGATACTGTGAATAAGGGCCAGCGTTTTGGATTGATATGTTTTGGATCACGCCTTGATATCTATCTTCCAGCTGATTCAACCTTAAACATTGC
>JAUCGD010000336.1 GCA_030377945.1 Desulfobacterales bacterium HSG17
AGAGTATGATGAGTTATATGTTAAAACTTTTTATCTCTCATATTTAAAAGCAAAAAAAGCCGTGGGTATTTTAACCAAGATTTTAAAAAGTAAAAATATTATTGCCAATGAAAAGTTAAATGCTGTGACCATTCGAGGACAAAAAGAGAATGTTGCAATGGCTGCAAAAATTATTGCAGCAAATGACAGAACTCCCTCGGAAGTTATTTTAAATGTTGAAATCATGGAAGTCTCCAGAAAAAAAGAGAAAGATCTCGGACTTTCCATTTCTGAAACAATTACCTTGGGAGTAAGTGCAACAGGTACTGGAATAACTGCTACTTCAACTGGTGTTGCTTTTACAAGTATGGCATCTATTAACGATATCAGTAAAATTACAAGCAAGGAATTATATCTTTCTTTACCCACTGCAACATTGAATCTTCTTAAAAAAGACGGCGACACAAGAATCCTTGCCAAACCTCAGATCAGAGTGAGCAGTTCTGAAAAGGCAGCTATTTTAATTGGTGAAAAAGTACCTTTAAGATCAAATCGTAAGGTTCAGACCGATGGCACTACAACCTATGATTATCTATACCAGGATGTGGGTGTTAAACTTACTGTTGAACCAGTGATTAATATGTATGGTCAGGTTTCTTTGGCGCTGGGCATTGAAATAAGTGCTCTGGGCAGTAATGTCGGGACATCAACAGATCCCCAGTATTCCATCAAGACAAGAACGACCAATACTGTTTTAACCATTAATGATGGTGACAGTGTCATTATTGGCGGGTTAATTGAAGATGAAGATAGAACAACAATGCAGAAAATTCCCATAGTCGGGGAAATGCCTGTACTTGGAAGACTTTTTTCAACTGAAGATTCTGAAGTTATAAAAACTGATATTCTCATGACAATTACCCCTGTTATTATAAGAAGCCAGGATGTCCCGGAACAAAATATTGCAGAATTCTGGTCTGGTAATGAAAAACAGATTTCTTTACAGGAACCTGTGGAAGAGAAAATAATTAAAGAGACTGATTTTAATGATATACCCCATAAAGATTATATAACGGTGGTTTCCAACGATGAATTCTTACCAAGTGATGAATATTTCAGTATCCAGGTTTACTCATCCAAAGATAAAGATGATGCAAAGGTGAAAGCAAAAGAAATTGAAGAGTTGAAATATAAAGCCTGGGTAAGGCCGGCGCATATAAAAGACAAGGGGACATTCTATCGTATATTTGTGGGACAATATGCATCTTACAGCCAGGCAGAAAACACTCTCCAGGATATGTTAAAAAATGAAATGTTTCAAAAAGATATGCATATAGTTGACAGGGCATATGTGTATGAAGAATAAAGCCAATGGCTTTACCCTTGTTGAAATGATAGCCACCATGGCTATTATTTCGATCCTTGCTACAGGTATAATACCTCTTTCTCAGGTTGTGTATAAACGAACAAAGGAGATGGAACTGAGAAATAATCTGCGTGTTATAAGAACTGCCCTGGATGATTATAAAAAACTTGTGGATGAAAAAATAATACCTAAAAGTGTTTCAGACAGTGGATATCCTAAAACTCTTGATGTCCTGGTTACTGGAGTTGATTTACAGACACAGACAGGTGAAATCAAAAAATTTTTAAGAAAAATTCCAAGAGAACCTATTACTGAAGAAGGTGAATGGGGATTAAGATCCTATGCTGATAGTTCTGACAGCACTATATGGGGTGGGCAGGATGTGTATGATATATATTGTTTAAGCGATAAACAGGCTCTTGATGGTACATATTATGCCGATTGGTAAAATTGGTAATTGTAAAATTTGGTTGACTAACACAATAGGTAAAACCGGCAAACTGATGTATAAAATAAATAATAATAAAGGTTTTACAATCATAGAAATGCTTACAGTGATTGCAATCATCGGTATTCTTGCAAGCATTGCTACGCCAAGTTTTCAAAGATCTGTTATTAGAGCCAGAGAAACATCTTTAAGAAATTCCCTGTTTGTATTAAGAGATGTTCTTGATCAATATTATGCAGATCATGGAGATTATCCTGATACCCTTGAAACCCTTACCGAGAAAAGATATATCAGATCAATTCCCAAAGATCCTTTTACAGGCTCAGTTGAAACCTGGATTTTAATCCCGCCTGAAGGTGAAGACCTTTCCGGAGTCTATGATATTCACAGCGGCAGCAACAAAATAAGTCTTTATGGAACTCCATATAATGAATGGTGACAAAGGCTTTACCTACCCTGCAGCACTGCTTTTGATCATTATTGTCTCTGTCTCTTTAATGGTGGTTCAAAAACAGTGGAGTACCATAGTAAAAAGAGAAAAAGAGAAAGAACTTTTTTTCAGGGCAGGGCAGATTATTGATGGCATAGAATCATTTTATCAAAATTCTTCTGCAGGATCACCGCAATATCCACGCAGTTTAAAAATACTTTTAAAAGACAATCGAAGTTTGGGCTTAAAGCGGTATTTGCGAAAGATATATAAAGATCCCATGACCCAGGATGGGAAATGGGGTATTATATATGATGGAAAGGGCGGTATTAAAGGAGTTTTTTCGCAAAGTAAGAAAGAGCCTTTTAAAAAAGGGAATTTTCCTGAAAGTTATAAAACTTTTGAAAATAAAAAAAAATACAGTGACTGGAAATTTGTATATGAACCTAAAAAGGAGACAGCATCATGAGTGTTCCAGGCAAAACAATAGTGATTCTTTTTTTTATTCTATGTTGTACATCTCTTGTTCATGCATCTGATATTTCAGACAGTTTTACACAAAAATTTAACTCCATGATTCCTGCAGAAAGCAGCTCTGTACAGTCAGATTATCTATATGAACAGATTGCCCTTGGCAGTCAATATACAATTCTGATGCTGGATCAGCTCACTACGGGCAATGAAAATTTGAACTATAAAACAGATGTCATGATTGAGAAATTTGATATTCTCATTGAGCAGAATAAAAAAATTATTGAACTTTTGCAAAAGACTAAGGATTCTGGTTCCTGAAATGCCATATTGTTTTAAGAGAGTCCTTTCTGCATAGTGAAGCATTTAATTCTCATTTTAATAGCCAGTTTGCTGATCGGATTGATTGCACTCCTGTTTGTCTATGGCAGATTTGTTGAGCCTGATATGGTTCAAATCAAAACAGTTCATGTCAAAACCGATTTTATAAACAGTGCTTTAAAGGGTAAAAAAATTATTCATCTTGCAGACTTGCATCTGTCAAAGTTCGGAAAAGCAGAGGAAAAAATATTAAACACCATTGAACAGATCAATCCTGATTTGATATTTTTAACAGGTGATTATATAAAATGGAAGGGCGATATAAAACCTGCATTAAAGTTTTTATCCCGATTAAAGGCAAAAAAGGGAGTTTTTGCAGTAATGGGAGACTATGATTATTCCACCTCAAGAACAAGCTGTCTGTTCTGCCATGAAAAAGGGAAAACTCAACTGACAAAACAGCACAATGTCATTATGCTCAGAAACTCTTCTCATCAAATTAAAATTAATGGCCAGGCAATAGAAATTACAGGCCTGGATAAAGGCTATGATGATTCAGAAACTTTGACCAAATATGATAATAAACATGATAAGACTGAAAATAATAAATCTTTAAAGCTGGTTCTAAGCCACACTCCTTTAAACTTTGATGAATTCTCA
>JAUCGD010000037.1 GCA_030377945.1 Desulfobacterales bacterium HSG17
CCTGAAATCATTGATGATATTAGTAACACAGGTGTTTTAGAATATTTTTATTCTAAAAAGTTAAAATTGGTTGGAAAAAAAATTATAAGTATGAGTCCTGATACAAAGGCCTTCATTACAAATGTTATGGCAAAAATGGAAAACAATGAGGACCAAAAACTTATAGCTTCTTTATCCATGGATGATTCTTTTGCAGAACAGGAAGATATTCAAAAAACAGCACTATCACTGATAAACAGAATTATCAGGATAAGAAAAAGAAAAGAAAACACTTTGACAAGTAAAATTATAAGTGCAGAAAAGGGCTGTGATTCTGAATTAATGGAATTGTTAAAAGAAAAACAGGCTGAAATTCAGCAATTACAAAACAGGTTATAATTAAAATAGTACCTGCCTGAAAACTTAAAAAAATTGGAAAATTACCAGTTTTCAGATAGGTCTCATTTAAGCCTTTAGGAGGCATGAATATGGCAGGTAAGACAAAAAAGTCTGGAGAGAATGTGGTGATTAGCAAACAAGCGTTAAACAAGCTGATTAAAAAAGGGGAAAAAACAGGTTCTCTCTCTTTTGCCGAACTTAATAATGCGATTTCTGATGACTTAAAATCATTGGATCAAATTGAAGATGTTGTTATTCAGTTAAAAGAGCTTGGTATCAAGCTTATTGATAAGGAAAAAGAGAAAATAAAAAAAGTTGTAAAACAGAAGACTACAGCTGTAGAAAAAAAAGCCAAAACAACAGGTAAAACTGCCAAAGCAGGTGCTAAAAAAGCTAAAGCCCCAGCCAAAAAACGCAAAGTTGTACGAAAAAAAGCAAAAAGCAAAAAGGATACTGCGCTTGAAGCTGAAAAGCGAGCTGAAAAAGAGAAAAAAAAGATTGTAAAAGAACTTCTCGCGCCTAAAAAAGATGGTTCTGATGTTGAGTTTGGTGCTGTAACTGACCCTGTAAAAATGTATCTTAAAGAGATGGGCATGGTCACTCTGCTCAGTCGTGAGGGTGAAATTGAAATTGCCAAAAAAATTGAACTTGGTGAGCGGACTATCTTAAGAGCGATGCTGGATTGTCCTTTAACGATCCTCACTATTTTTATTTATGGCGATAAAATGGAACAAAAATCCATGCGACCAAAGCATGTTTTAAGAGATGTTGATGAAGGAGATGGCGTTGTTGACGAAGTATCTAAACAAGAAAAATTTTTGAACTCTTTAAAAATTATCAAAGAACTTCACGACGAAAGTCAGGAAAAAAGAGATTATCTGCTGCAGGCAAATAAAAAAACAAAAAAATTTGAGACTTTTTCAAAAGAAGTATTTGACAATACTGAAACTATTTTTGATCAATTAAAAAAATGGCGCTTTGAAGCCAGTGTGATTAATAATATAGAAAAAAATATTAGAAATACCATTATCTGGTTCTCAAAAATTGATGAACTTTTTGAAAAATGTGCAAAGACATTTAAAGTCAAAAGCCAAACCATGCTGGGGAAAATGGCCTCTGAAAATGCATTTGTAACATGGGTAAGATCCAAGTCTGATATGACTATTGCCCAGGCAAAAATTTTATATCAAGATATTTATTCATTATCAATTCAGGTCTCTTTAAGAAAAAATGAAGTCAAGGGCGATTCTGATTTTCTAAGAATGATTGTTAAAAGGATTGATGCAGGACGACGAAGCGCTGAGTTTGCAAAAAGAGAACTCGTTAGAGCAAATCTAAGGCTGGTGGTCAGTATTGCAAAAAAATATACAAACAGAGGATTGCAATTTCTTGATTTAATCCAGGAAGGTAATATTGGATTAATGAAGGCTGTGGATAAATTTGAATACAGACGCGGGTACAAATTTTCCACGTATGCTACATGGTGGATAAGACAGGCTATTACAAGAGCCATTGCTGACCAGGCAAGAACCATAAGAATCCCGGTTCATATGATTGAAACCATTAACAAGCTGATTCGAACTTCAAGATATCTTGTACAAGAGATGGGTAAGGAGCCATCACCTGAAGAGATTGCTGAAAAAATGGAAATCCCCATTGAGAAAGTCAGGCGTGTATTAAAAATTGCAAAAGAGCCAATTTCCCTTGAGACACCTATTGGTGAAGAAGAAGACAGTCATCTTGGTGATTTTATAGAAGATAAAAAGTTTTCAATCCCTTCTGATGCTGCCATTGACTTCAGTCTTGCAGAGCAGACCAGAAAAATCCTTGCCACGTTGACACCAAGGGAAGAAAAAGTGCTTAGAATGCGCTTTGGTATAGGTGAAAAATCCGATCATACTCTTGAAGAGGTAGGAAAAGATTTTACAGTTACAAGGGAACGTATCCGCCAGATTGAGGCAAAAGCCTTGAGAAAGCTGAGACATCCCACAAGGAGCAAAAAACTTAAAACCTTTATTGAAAATTAAATGATGTTAAGAATTAAATCTTGACACAAAATGAGTATTTGTATATATTTCTAAAGTTTGCATAAACAAAAAGGGCCCATAGCTCAGTTTGGCAGAGCCACCGGCTCATAACCGGTCGGTCCCTGGTTCGAGTCCAGGTGGGCCCACCAAATAAAAGACAGAAATTGAAAGGCAGCAGGTACGTTATATGAACCGAAAAATTAGTACACGAGGATATTTTACCTGTATATGAATGTGCCTGATAAATATCAACCTGGATATAAAAAAACAAAAAAAGCGTGGGAATATACCACGCTTTTTTTATTTTTAGATGCATTATGATAAAACTCAAAAATATATTGGCAATGATTGATACAGTTGCTCCTTTTGACATTGCAGAAGAGTGGGATAATTGCGGACTTCAGGCTGGTAATTTAAACTGGGAAGTCAAAAAAGTAATTATCGGGCTTGATGTCTCTTTGCCATTAATGGACGCTGCAAAAAATAACAACTGCGATCTTGTATTGACCCACCATCCTCTAATGCTTAAATCAGAAAAAAGTATCGATTTCAATAAAATGCCGGGCAAAGCCATTGAAATTGCTGCAAAGTATAAAATCAATATAATATCAGCCCATACTAATCTTGACAAAGCCCGAGATGGTTTAAATGATTATTTTGCAGCAAAAATTGGCATGCAAAAACCTGACGTTTTCCATATTGAAAATTCACCCTTTATTCCAGAGAATAAGCTTGTTGGTGTTGGCAGAATAGGCAATCTTGCTAAAAAAATACCACTGAAACAACTGTCAGAAGCTATAAAAGAAAAACTTGCATTAAATTATTTGCGGGTAATTGGAGATATGACATTGCCTGTAAACAGTGTTGCGGTCTGTACAGGCAGTGGAGGCTCTCTGATTGATACATTTTTACAATCCAGTGCAGATGTTTATATCACTGGAGATATAAAATATCATGAAGCAAGGCTTGTTGAAGAGAATTCAAAAGCACTTATTGATGTAGGGCATTTTGGCTCTGAGCATATGGCAATTGATCTGCTTTTTGAAAAATTAAGCCAGGCAGCACTCAAGGCTGGAATAGATATACAAATCAAAAAATTTAACAAAGAGAAAGATCCATTTATTATAGTTTAAGGAATTAAGATTATGAATGATATTTCCAAACAGGATATGCAGTCTTTTATTAAACTTCAGGAAGCTGAAACCCAGATTGTCAGACTTAAGAGTGTCTTAGAAAAAATTGAACAGAAAAAAGAGAAATTAAGTGCGCAGTTGAAACAGTTTGGAAATGCATTAGAAGAGAACAAAGCTAATCTTTCCATTGCTGCCAAAGCTTGCAAAGACAGTGAGAGAGAAATTCAGGTTGTTGATGAACGAATTATTAAAAGTAACGAAACTTTAAGAATGGTAAAAACCAACAAAGAATATCAGGTCCTTTTAAGAGAAGTGGATGATAATAAACAGCGCAAAGATGCTTTTGAGACTGAACTTTTGGAATATCTTGATGAAAAAGAAGAGATTGAACAAAGCGTTATAGAAGAGGAAAAAGAGTATAATCTTTTAAAAGAGAAGATTGAAACAGAGCAACAAGAGATTGAAAAAAAATCAACAGATGACAGAGAACTTCTTGAAGACTATCTCACCCAGCAAAATGAGATTGGTAAAAATCTAAACTCTTCATTAATGGATCGATTTTTAAAAATATCAAAAATGAACCAGGGCCTTGCGGTTGTAAATGTGAAAGATGCAATCTGCAAAGGGTGTTTCATGAATATACCACCCCAGTTGTATATTGAGGTACAACGTGGGAATTCATTGATTTTATGCCCTCAATGCAGTAGAATCCTCTATTATGTAGAAGAGGAATCGGTCTGACCACGCAAAATGATCGCCAGATTTAAATCTGGAGGAAAGTCCGAACACCACAGGACAGGACGCTCCATAACATGGAGTCACGGTGACGTGAAGGAAAGTGCAACAGAGAGTAGACCGCCCAGATGCTCAGTCAACTGGGTAAGGGTGAAACGGTGCGGTAAGAGCGCACCAGTTTTCCAGGTGACTGGAAAAGCTTGGTAAACCCCGTCCGGTGCAAGACCAAATAGGGAAACTTCAGGGTTGTCCGCTCTATCAAGTTTTCGGGTAGGTTGCATGAGGTGTGCGGCAACGTACATCGTAGATGAATGATCATTGACCTGTTTAAGGTAACAAGAGCAGGTAACAGAATTCGGCTTATTAACTGGTCAGACCGATTATTTTATTTTTGAACTGTAAATTATTAGTCTTAAATTATGGATTACAGCTGTGATATTACATTTAAAGAAAAAGCTAATATTTTTTCTTTTGAATATTTAAAGTGCATTATCTTTATACTGAGTTTTGATGATGATGAATATGTTTTTACGAAAAAATTATATTCAAAACTTGTCACGACTTCTAAAATCCTTGAAGATTTTCTCGATTTTCATGGAGCAAAAAAAAATAAAGAGTGGGTGTTCTATCGAGAACTTGCTGCAACCATTCAGCATCTCTCCTTAGCCTGTTACTCCCAAAGGCATGTTTTAAACCGTTTAATGTTTTACTCTTTTGAGGATGTTCAGCAAGAAACATTTAAAAAAGAGGCATTTAAAACCCTCAAAATTTTACAAAAATCAATAAAAATTGCTGGTTCTGCAGCTCTTGAAGAAGCACGACGTTTGAAAATAAATGTGCCGGATACTGGATATGACCTCGATTTTTTCCCAGGAATTTCATCCATACAGCAGCTTGAGCATAATATTGATGACTTTAATGCCAAAAATCAGCAAAAAGGAAATCTTACAAGGCTCGCAACTGAATTTCTTGAAGTAGTAAAAGAGTTTGACAAGTTTGCATTTTATGAACGTTATGATTTAAAAAAAATATATGAACTGGTGCCTGAACAGATCAATGAAGTAACCATAAGAAGATATGAAATGCTTATTCATAATATCCAGTCTTCATTTGATTCTTATGTTATCAATACTAAATCATCTTCAGAAAATCTATTGCTTGACCAGCTTCGCAGCCATTTTTCCATTGTTTTTCATATCCTTCAGGTTCTCGGAAGGTTATTACACTTTTATGAACGTCATCTTTATGATACAGGCTATAAAGATGTCTATAAAAATATAAGTATCTCACTCTCCTATGTGATTGATCCAAATGTCCTGCTGGATCGCGCAGTTAATTTTTGTCTGTTTTATGCCTGGAAGTTTTTGTCATCAGGAAAGGCACTGGCATCCCGAATATTAAATGAAAATATGGAAACCTCTTTGATTGAAGTAACAATACCGAAAGATCGGGGATTTCACAGCCGGCCAAGCCTTCTTGTTGCTAAAATAGTCCAGCATTATGGCGGAGAGGTCAAAATGCTTGTAAATAATGATGTCTTTGATGCAGCAAGTGTTCTTGATATTCAGTGGGCAGGAGGGAAAATCAACAAAGAAGAGATAGAAAATGTTCAGTTTAAAGGTGATTTGCGGGCATTAAAAGATCTAAAAATCCTTGCCAGTGTAAATTATGGAGAAGATCTTATGGGCAAAGGGATTCCATTACCAAAAGAATTATCCTATTTAACTTAAACTATGAATCATAAAAGTGTTGTCATAATTGTTGCTGCAGGTAAAGGTGTACGAATGGGTTCACCTAAAAAAAAACAATACCTCTGCATTGACGAAGTTCCCATTCTCACCCATACTGTAAGAGTGTTTGACAAGAGTGAAGATACCCATGAAATCATTCTTGTTGTGCCAAAAGAAGATTTAGATTATTGCCAAAAATATATTATTGATCCTTTTAAATTTCAAAAAACAATCCATCTGATTCAAGGTGGCAAAGCAAGACAGGACTCTGTTTTTAACGGATTAAAACTGGTTCAGGATATGAAGGATTCTACCAGACAGACCATTGTGATGATCCATGATGGAGTCAGACCATTTGTGGATGATACGATTATTAAAAATTGTATTAAAAAGGCTGTTAAATATGGAGCCTGTATCCCTGTTATTAAAATAACAGACACTATTAAACAAATCAGTTCAGACTCTTGTGTTAAAAAAACGCTGAGCAGGAGATCTATTTGTTGCGCCCAGACACCACAAACCTTTAAGCTGGGGCTTATAGTGAATGCATTTGAAAATGCAATCAAAACCAATTTTTCAGGCACTGATGATGCCTCATTAATAGAGCATTTAAAACATGATGTATCTATTGTAGAAGGTTCAAAACATAATATTAAAATTACGACTCCTGAAGATCTTGTTTTAGGAAAATATCTATTGACTTTAAACATGAGTTAAGCATAATAATAGAGCATTATTTTTATCCAAATTGACATAACCTGGAGGTTTCACAATGGCAGAAAAACCTGCATTAAAAATCGGTTATCTTAAAATCACAGACCATCTTATTCTTGGCGTTACTGATCTCAAATTAAAAAAAGGTATGGAAAATTTTGAACACTGTACCCTTGAACCTGTTGTAAAAAACGGCTGGAATGAAGTTGCTGACGCACTTTCAGTAAAATCTCTGGATGGTGCCCTTGTACTTGCTCCAACAGCAATGGACCTGTTTAAATCAGGCGTTGATTTAAAACTTTTGATGCTTGCCCATAAATCAGGCAGTATCCTTGTTAAAAATAAAAATGCCAATATCGAAAAAATAGAAGATTTTGCTGGCAAAACAGTTCTTATTCCCTATCAACTCTCTGTCCATAATATGCTGTTTCATAAACTTTTGTCGGAAAAAGGATTAAAACCCGGAAGGGCAACAGAAAAAGGTATTGATGTAACACTTGAAGTTGTAGCACCTTTCCAGATGCCCGAAGCTGTAGAATATGACGAAGAAGGTGAAATTGGCGGTTTTATTGTTGCAGAACCTTTCGGAGCTCAGGTTATAGCCAAGGGCCAGGGAGAAGTAGTTCACTTCTCCAAGGATTTATGGCCGAATCATCCCTGTTGTGTTTTTGTAATGCGCACAGAAATTATTGAAAAACACCCTGAAGCAATTCAGGAACTTTGCGACAGCTTTGTAAAATCAGGCCTTGCCATTGACGCACAGCCTGAATCAGCCTCGGTGATTGGAGGAGATTTCCTTTCCCAGGATAAAGATTTAATCAAACAGGTACTTACTGATCCTCCAGATCGTATCCTGACTGGCGAACTTTTCCCAAACATTGAAGATCTTGATATTATTCAAAAATATATGATGGATAAAATGAAAATAATGACAAGCCTGATTGATCTTGAAAAATTTGTTGATACAAGTTTCGCAAAAAAAGCTGGCGCTAAATAGTCGGGGGGTTGTTACAAGATGTATGCTCTTTGTATCCACCGGTAATGATAAATGCCCAACCTTTGGGATTTGCAATGGCTGTAATAAACCCCTGAATAATAAGAAATTTTTTACTGATTCTCAATAATCTTTTTTGATCAAACCTATCGGGTATTTTCTCTCTTGACCGGAGCATCTAAACCCCAAGATATAAATGATATGTTCCACCTGCATATTTTAAGAAAAGATATAAAATTGGAAATAATTTTGTATAATTTTTCAGAGTTTTAAACAAATATTACGAAGTGATTGAGTTTTTTTAGAGATTGGGTAGAAATCAATCAACAAAACTGTAGTTGTTGATTTGAACTGCTAAAAAGTAAATCTCCAATATAGTGTAATGAGATTTTGGGAAATTTGATTCTTCCTGTTCCTATATAATTGATTTTTAAATCTGATATTGAAGAACCAGTTCATACAACATCTTGTATCCGGCTATAATTTTTTTTAATTTTTAATTATTTGCATTAGCTGATTATTTTATATACTGTTGTTTCGACGGAATTTTTAAAAAAATTTTTCGGACATCAGCACATGGATACTGTAGTCTTCAAAAAAAATAAATTTCCAAAATTTAGAATATTATTCATAGTTTTTTATTTACTAATTATAGAATTTCATTATTACCCCCTCATCTTGCATGCGGATGAAATCAACATAAAACCTCAAAAACCAAAATACACAATTGCCTTTTACAATGTGAATCTTGTTCCTATGACAAAGAATGGTATTGAAAAAAATCAAACTGTTCTGATTAAAGGTAATAAAATTTTTAAAATTGGTCTCTCAAAGAAAGTTATTATCCCCAAAAATGCAAAGGTGATTGATGGTAATGGCGCCTACCTCATGCCAGTTTTGTCAGATATGCATATCTGACAAAACAGAGGTAAGCTCTGCTGGGGAGCAACTTACCAAGGGATAGGATTTTTACAAATGAAATATAATTTGTTTTAAATATGCATATGTTGTATGTTGCATTTTTTTGAATTGATTTGAATATGCGAAGAGGGTTCGGACAATCTCAAAGATGGCAAAACATTAAAATTATTTTCAGATGGAAGAAATATAAGGTGATTATAATGTTAATAGTGACTTTAAATAATGGAGATAAAGTAAGTGGCGCACGAATATTCAGTTATAATTCATGATTATCTAGCTTCAAAAATAAAAACTGCACAAGAAAAGCAAAGCAAAGCAAAAAAAATTGAAGATTTAAATAATGTGCATTTTTATAATGGACAGTTAGAAGAATTGTTCAGTATCAGAAAATACTTAACTGATCAAATTGATCTTGACACTCAAAAATATTATAATTGATATATTAAAGGGATTAAATTGGCATATATTTATTTACTCAACCTTCATGAAATAATAGACAAAAAAATCAATGAAGTGAAAAAAGGTATTGCTAATACTTCAAATGACCCTTGGAGAATAAAATTTCTTGAAGGACGAATTCAAGCTCTTACAGAGTTAAAAATTTTTTTAACAAACAATTTAAATAGCAAATTTCCCCGGAAAATCAGAAAACGTTTCAAAGAAAAACAATAATACTGCATGATCTTATAATTATGTAACTCGTATTGAAATCATCGAACCAAAAATATCTTATTCATAGGCCTGTTCAATTTTCCTTGTAATATCTACTACCTGATTGTTGATAAATAAAACAATCATTTAATCCTGTAAAGAAACAGTGTTAAATAAGCAGGTTTAAAACCCTTTGTCTTTTTCTGATGCTTTACTACTCGCAAAGTTTATATTGATTTTTGAGCGGGCTTAAGCCTTAATGAAACGCCTTTAATATTAATTTCCTGATTGTCTTCACGTACACATGTAGAATTCTGGTGTAAACACTACTATATGTATAATGTCATAAATAAAAACTGTGAGTTGAAAGAAAATTATTTGACGGTATTTATGATGGTATTTTATCTGAACTTAATTTGTAGCATGTTGTTTTAAAAAGTTATTAAGTATTTTTTTGGTGGATCTCAGCTCCACCAACCGTCATGTGACAGTACTAATTATCTTTCATGTTTTTAAAATTTTATTTGTTAAAAATCGTCTTTATCAAAAATCTTCAATGGAATATAAAAAATGCATTACAGCCATTAGAAAAGATTTTGTAATATCCTGAAATTCTACACCAATGAAAAGCTGACCCTGCTCTCTTTTAACATTTCTGACAACTGCCATTGCACCTATTTCATCGGCAGCTCCAGGAAATTGCAGATATATCCTTAACAGGTTCCCCTCTCTTAAAGAATTCAGAGCACTTTTATTATCATTATATTTAAACCTACAGCCATTCTTGCTTAAATCAAATACCACAGCTTTAAATTCAACATTCTTGGCTTCAATCCTACCCGGGATAACAACTTCAGTTCTTTTACTACCTCGTAATTCTCTTTGCTGAACTACTTTGGGATATTCAATGGCAATGGCTTTGATAGGGTTGGTAATTATCTCTATGACACTGGTCTGAAATGCATATATAGACCCCTCAAATAAGTATTTAACAACCATTTTATTACCGGGAAACAGTTTGTTTTTAATACTTTTATATCGTTTAGGAAAAGTAATAAGCATGAATTCATCATGAAGCATACCAACAAATATACATGTGACAGAAAAATTCACACCATCAATTTCAAGGTAAATTTTATTACCGATATCTATATATATGCCTTCAGATTTATCTAACTGCAAAATACCCTCGAACTCTTCCATTAGCATATCCTTTTCATATGAACCTAAAAATTAATACTTAATTTAAAACTAACGTTAAATTAAGTATTAATTCACATTATTTTTGTCAAGCACTAAAACAAAAAGAGCCTTTACTATGGTTTTTCCAACCTCACGACAAATACATGACTGTTACCTCTTCTAAACAACAGCTGCAGTAGTCCTCCTTTACCCATGGCTTTTAAATATTGTCTGTAATCTTGAATGGTGGAAATTTTATGACGGTTGATTTCCATTAAAAGATCTCCTTGACGAACGACTGTGTTTGATGCTTGGCTATTGGGCTCTATATCAACAATTAAAAGTCCTTTGATATTTTCAGGATAACCAAGCTTACCTGCGATATCAGCATTCATTTGTTTTAATCTAAAACCAAACAGGTCAAAACTCTGGTTAGAGTCCGGATTTTCACCAATTGTATCGGTACCATTTTCCGGTCTTTTTCCAAGTTTGACTTTCAAAGTTTTTGCTTTGCCTTCACGTATCAGTTTGATATTAATTTTTTCACCAACAGAGGAACCGGCAATGGTCAAACTAAGATCCCGTGCAGAATCAATATGTTTACTGTTGATCATAACAATAACGTCACCAACTTTAATACCAGCCTTGTCTGCAGGGTTATCTGCATATACTTTAGCAACATACACGCCTTTTGTCTCTTTAATATTATAATATTGTGCAAGCTCTTGAGTTACATCCTGGATGGCAACTCCTATCCATCCGCGGGAAACTGATTTTTGAGATGTTAGTTGATCAATTACTCCTGTTGCGAGATCAGAAGGGATAGCAAACCCTATGCCCTGCCCTGATTTGATAATTGCTGTATTTATACCTACAACCTCACCTTTAAGATTTAATAAAGGTCCTCCTGAATTGCCAGGATTAATGGAAGCATCGGTCTGGATAAAATCATCATATGGCCCGGAGCCAATAATCCTTCCCTTGGCGCTGACAATCCCGGCAGTTACAGTCTGTTCAAGCCCGAAAGGGCTGCCAATGGCAACCACCCAGGAGCCCACTTCAGTTTTTGAAGAGCTTCCAAACTTTAATGATACAAAATCTTTACCTTTAATTTTAATCAAGGCCAAATCTGTAATTGGATCTGTCCCTATGATCTTTGCATCATATTGTGTTTTATCATGCAGTATTACTTTAATTTGATCTGCATCTTTAATGACATGATTATTAGTAACGATATATCCATCCTTGCTGATAATAAAACCTGAACCCAGACTTTTCTCTTTTCTGCTTTGTGGCCCCTGATTCAAAAAAGGAGCAAAAAAATCATTCAATGGGTCTTTATTTCCGTCAAAGGGCTGGCCAAAAAAATGATTATAGACTCTTCCTCCGCCTTGAATTGTTTTAACTGTCTGAATATTTACAACTCCAGGCTGTGCAAGTTTAGCAAGTTTGGCAAAACTTGCAGGCACCATAATTGTATTAACTGTTTTTGCTGCTGTTGCCGGTATAGCCAAAAGGACAATCGCCATCATAATGATAAATATTTTATTTGTCTGTTTCATCACACCCTCCTGATTTAAATTATTATAATTAAAAATTTCCACTTAACTATAATAAAACATGTATATGACTACTAAATAACCTCAAGATTATAATATGGTAATATAATTTTAAACCCTATGCCTTGATTCTGCCTTTTAAAAACTGAGATATTCCCTTTGTGCTGACGAACAATTGTTCTTGCCAGACTCAATCCTAAACCGGTTCCTGCACTTGATCTCGACTCCTCAGTTCTGTAAAACCTTTCAAATATTTTTTCAAAAAAAGCAGAGTCAACACCTGGGCCTGTATCCTCAACATTTATTATTATTTCACAATTTTTTACAGCAGTATTAATACATACCTGCCCATTTTCATAAGTATATTTAATTGCATTATCCAGTAGATTGGAAAATGCTCTTTGAAGCATTTGAATATCAGCAATAACAAAGATATTATCCTGAATATCAAGAATTAACTCAATGTTTTTATCCTCTGCCAGTGGAGCAAAAAGATCACATGCATTTTTTACCATTGAGGAAAGATTAGTTGTTTTAAATTGAAAATCGCTCTCTCCTGCTTCTGCCCTTGAAATTAACAGCATTGTATTGATCATATCAAGAAGGCGATCTGACTCTTCAATGGTATTTGCAGCCATGGTACGATAATTATCCATATTCTCATCATGGACAAGTGCAAGTTCTGCAAAACCTCTGATTCTTGTAATCGGGCTTTTTAAATCATGGGCAATATTATCACTCATTTCCCTTATATTTTTTACAAGTTTTTCTATTCTGTCCAGCATGGAATTAAAAGTTATTACAAGTTGATCAAGTTCATTTTTATTGCCCGTTGTTCTAACTCGTGCTTCAAGGTTAGATCCGGTTATATTCTGAGCTGTTTTTGTTATTGTTTTTACACCTGATAATGCCTTTGCCACGAGAAGCCATCCTGACACTGCAGAAAAAACAATAATAAATCCCATGGCAGCAAAAAAGACTTTTTTAAATGCTGATAAAAACTTAGTTTGATAATCCATTGCAATTCCTGTTTGCAAAATTACATTTACTGCTACAAAACTGTAGAGTATTCTTGCCTTTTTTTTAGTTGATGGAATAGCAATGGTCTCAAAGAAATTTTTATGCGTGATAATAAGTTTTTTTAAAGCATGCTCTTGAATATTAACATCTTTCCAATAGGACATATGTGAAGATGCAAACACTTCTCCTGAAGAGTATAAAAGCCTGAAAAAAATTACTTTCTCTCCTGCTGCCTGTGCTTCGAGCACTGCAAGCTCTCTTGCACCCATTAATCCATTTCTTTGAATGGAAGCAGAAAATTTAGATGCATTTTCAAGGAGGCTTTCATCAATCTGAGTCTCAATAGTTTGTGTGGCAAGAAAATAGAACAAAACAAATACAACACCGGAACAGATTGTAAAAATCCCTGTAAACCAGAGTGTTAACTTAAAGGCTATGGTATTAAATATTTTATGACTCATTAAACTTTCAGGACATATCCTGCACCCCGGATAGTATGAATCAGCCTGGGTTGATAGTCTTTATCAATTTTATCTCTTAGCCTGCAAATTCTTGCTTCTACAACATTGGTCATTGGATCAAAGCTGTAATTCCAGACATGTTCCATAATCATGGTTTTAGACACCACTCTCTCTTTGTTTCTCAGTAAATATTCCAGAAGAGAAAATTCAAGGGGCTGCAACTCTATAGTCTCATTATTTCTTTTTACCTGGCGCTTTAGGATATCAACATTTAAATCAGCATATGAAAGATTTACAGGATCTGTTATATTACCAGCCCGCCTGATAAGCGCCTGTACCCTGGCAAGAAGTTCTGAAAATGCAAAAGGCTTGGTTAAATAATCATCTGCTCCTGCCTGCAGACCATTTACTCTGTCATCCACCCTGTCCCTTGCACTTAAAATAATAACAGGGGTATTATTTTTATTACTTCTAATCTTTTTAATTAAAGATATACCATCTAATTGAGGCAGCATTATATCTGCAATCATTGTATCATAGGGCTTTTCAAAGGCCATTTCAAAACCTTGCGTTCCTGTTACTGCATGGTCAACTGCAAAACCTGATGAGATAAATCCTTTCTCAATAAATTTTGCAATTTTTAAATCATCTTCAACAAGAAGAATTCTCATGATATACCTCGTAAAATTCCCTATTTTACAAATTTTTCATAAAACAAATCAAACCCTAAGCAATCAAATAAGTTGCCGTGCCTGTGGCAATACGGCTTTTTATTTCATTATATAGATCTATTTTGGAAACCACAATTCTTGATCCGGCTCGAATAATCCTGCTTTTGCATTTAAAGGACTTTCCTTTACCAGGTCTCAGATAATCAACACGCATATCTATTGTTGCAGAAGATGTAATTTTTTTTTCAATGATATCAATGGGTTTGTCCTGATGTAGCTTGACACATGAAATTAATGCACTCAGCCCTCCTGTCAAGTCAATAACAGAAGCTGTTACTCCTCCGTGTAAAATACCGGCCACAGGATTGCCTATTAAATCCTTTGTCATAGTGAACCTTGTCACAGCCTGGGCAGTTTTATAATCAAGTTCGTCAATATCAATACCCAGAACTTTATTAAATGGCAGCAGTTCCAGATAGTATTCTCTTATTTTTGCAAGTACTATATCAACTTCAACAGTCATATCAGTATCCTTATATTTTACAAAAGAGTTAATCTAACTTTTTGATTATTTCAAACTTTGATGCGGGCTGGGGCAGTTCTTTGTAAAACACCGAGGGTTTTTACCATTTCAACCTCTTGATAATCTCCTGATTGAATAGCAATCTCATAGATCTTTCGAGGAGCCTGCCCTCCTTTTTTTGGATCAAAAAAAATATCATGTATCACAAGGAAGCCTTTGGGCTGTATATGGCATGCCCAGGTTAAAAAATCTTCATAGGCTGCTTCAAAGGAGTGCCCACCATCTATAAACAGCATGGAAAGAGGTGTTTTCCACATTCTGCCTGCAACACTTGAACCCGCAACAATGGGAACAATAGTGTTTTCAAGGCTTGTCTGTACAATTGTCTGCTGAAAAAAAGGAAATGTATTAACCCTTGATAATTTAGAATCATAAAGCTCAGGATCAAAATACTCTTCACCCTGCTGTTGTTCCTCTGAACCTTTATGGTGATCGATAGAAAAAAGAATGGACCTGTTTTGTTCACATGCACATCCAATTATATAGGCAGATTTGCCGCAATAACTTCCAATTTCAAGAACAGGACCACTTTTTGATGTTTTAAGGGCAATATTATATAGCTGCACTGCTTCATCATCATCCATAAAGCCCTTGATACTATGCAGTAGATCAAAATCAATCGTTTTCATAAGTTCTAACAAGTATTTCCCTTGGTTTAGATCCGATTTGAGGTCCTACAATACCCTCGTATTCCATCATTTCAACAAGGCGTGCCGCCCTGTTGTAACCAATACGCAGACGGCGCTGAACAAATGATATTGATGCCTGGCGGGTTTTAGTTACCAAAGCCACAGCCTCATCATATTTTTCATCATAGTCAGACTCATCAAATTCCTTTGCTTCATCATCTTTACTGCCCACTGTAATATCTTCAATATAATCAGGGGGTTTTTGCTCTTTTAAGAATTTTGTAACTCTGGCGATCTCTTTTTCAGAAATATAGGCACACTGAATCCTGACAAGCTTGCCGGTTCCAGGAGGGCAGAACAGCATGTCCCCGTTTCCAAGAAGGCTTTCAGAACCGCCACCATCAAAAATCGTTCTTGCATCAACCTTTGAAGATACCTGGAAAGAAATCCTTGTGGGAAAGTTAGCTTTAATACTTCCTGTAAGCACGTCCACAGAAGGCCTCTGGGTCGCTATGATTAAATGGATTCCAGCGGCTCTTGCCATCTGGGCAAGTCTTGTTAAAGCAAATTCAACATCTTTTGAAGCAACCATCATGAGATCTGCCAGTTCATCTACAATAACCACGATATAAGGAAGTTTCTCAAGCTGATTTTCACTTGGCTTTTCTGCCTCTTCTGCTTTTTTATTAATTTTGGAATCAATCATGCTATTGTACTGAACAATATTTCTCAACCCAGTATGCTCGAGAAGTTCATAGCGCCGCTCCATCTCTCTTACAGCCCAGAAAAGGGCATTGGTTGCTTTTTTCATATCTGTCACAACAGGAGATATCAGGTGGGGAATATCATTATATACGGAGAGTTCAATGCGTTTGGGATCAATCATGATCATCTTGATTTCATCGGGAGTGGATTTATACAATAAACTTATAATCATTGCATTTAACCCGACGCTTTTACCGGTTCCTGTGGCTCCAGCAATAAGAAGGTGGGGCATGGAATCCATTTTAGTTATCACAGGCCGTCCAAGAATATCTTTGCCCAGGCCAAGAGTGAGCAAAGATTTGGAGATTGCATAATCTTTTGAAGTAATTAAATCTCTTAAATTAACATTCTCTCTCTCATCATTGGGGATTTCAATTCCAACCACATCCCTGCCTGGAATAGGTGCGACAATCCTTATGCTTATGGCACTTAAGGCAAGCGCCAAATCATCTGACAACCCTGCAATTTTACTTATTTTTATGCCTGAAGCAGGTTTATATTCAAAGGTTGTGATAACAGGTCCCGGCAGTATTTCCACCACCTCTCCTGATACATTAAAATCTTTGAGTTTATTCTCAAGTATTTTTGCTTTTGCCGTAAGTTTATCTCTATCAAGATCTTTTTCAAATTTTTTGGCTTTATCAAGAAAAGCAACTCTCGGGAGTGTAAATTGCGGTTTTTCTCGTATATCTGCAAACTGTGCATCATGTGTAAAATCTGAATCATCTTTTTCTATCTCAATAATGGCAGGTTCAACAAAATTTTCTGGTTCTGATAATTCCTGGCTTGTTGAAATTTTTTCAGGAATTTTAATAATCTTGAGATCAGACATAATTTCATCGGTTTTGGATGCTTCAGGTGTAATATCAATCTGTTTTTTTTGCTCTTCTTCTCTTTTTTGTCTTTCTTCTCTTTTTTGCTGAAATTTTCCATATTTCTCTTTTAAAAAATCGATAAACTCCTGGAAATCTAAAGCCATGGTTTTTAAAAGATCCATAGTTTTGAGTTTGATAAACAATCCAAGAGTAATAATTGAAATTCCTGTAGTAAGAATGAAACCCATGATTAAAAAAAACGTTAAAATGATTATACAGCCGGTAATATTGGCATATTTCAACAAAAATGAGGAAACAAAGATGCCGACAATTCCGCCTGATGAAATAGTAGTGTTTAAAAGATTATAATTATCTTTAAAGATAGAAAACATACCGCCTGTGCAAATCATTAACAACAGGCTGCCAGTCAATGTAAGATATATTATTTTTGCTGACCTGGTTTTTATTATCCATATACTGATAATCCCAAGTACAACAGGTATCCAGAAAGATCCCAGGCCGAAAAGAAAAATAAAAAATCCGGCAAAATGAGCTCCGAGAAGTCCAAATGCATTATGAATGTTGTCAGGGATACTTAAAAAATTATTTCCCACACAGGGGTCTGCAAGATTATAGGAAAACAGGCTGACGCAGGTTAAAACAATCAAAAAAAATAGAAGTATGCAGACAAGTTCTTTTTTCATACTTCAATTATCACCGGTACAATCAAGGGTCTGCGGCTTATGGTAAAAGCAAAATATTGTTTCAGGGCTGTTTGCAGCTTTTTTGTAAGAAATTGAATTTTTAATTCCATATCAGGCTCTGTCTCTTCAATAATTTCCAGTATAACACACTGGGCATCATCAATAAGGTGTCCAGTGGCAGCGTCAAAGATAAATCCCTTTGAAGTGAGTTCAGGACCATAAAGAACAACTCCTGTCTCTTCATCAAGAACCATTGTGACAACAACAAGCCCTCCTTCAGAAAGTGCGCGTCTCTCTTTTAAAACACTTCTTCCCACATCTCCTATACCTTTACCATCAACAAAAATTCTGCCGGTACGCACACGTGGCTTAACACTGTTTCCATCCTTATCTATATTTTTGTCTTTATCATGATTAAAGGTAATAATATTGCCGTTTTCAGCCACAATCACATTCTGTTTCAGCAGACCCTGTTTCTCAGCAAGTCTTGCATGCATGACAAGATGCCGGTATTCGCCATGAATAGGGATAAAATACCGGGGCTTTATCAAATTTATCATCAGTTTAAGTTCTTCCTGGTGAGCATGCCCGGAGGTATGTATTTTAGCAATTTTTGAATAGACTACATCTGCGCCCCTGCGGTATAATTTATTAATAATACTGGCAATGGCTTTTTCGTTTCCCGGAATATGTTTGGATGATAATATTACCTTGTCACCCTTTTTAATCTTGATCTGCTTATGCATGCCAGACGCCATTCGCACCAGGGCGGACATAGGCTCTCCCTGACTGCCAGTGGTTATAATTACAACCTCATCATCTTTATAGTTTTTTATCTGCTTTATATCCAGAATTGTATTTTCAGGACATTGAATATGCCCCAGTTCCATGGCAACAGCAACTATCTGCTCCATGCTCCTACCATTTACAATAACTTTTCGATGGTTTTTTACAGCTATGGCAATAACCTGCTGTGTCCTGAATACATTGGATGCAAACAGAGCAACAATCACTCTGCCTCTGGCTTCATCAATCAATTTTTCAAGATTCTGGGCCACTTCATGTTCAGATATAGTGTATCCTTCAATTTCAACATTGGTTGAATCCGACAACAATGCCAGCACTCCCTGTTCACCAAATCTTGCAAAAGTTGAAATATCTGTATTTCTCATTTTGTCTGCACTATGGCTTATTCTAAAATCACCTGTATGCACAACAACGCCTTCAGGAGTTTTTATGGCAAGACCAATACCATCCACAGTACTGTGGCTGACACGGATGAATTCAATTTCAAAGGGTTCTATTGAAAGACTTTCACCTGGATGGACAAGATTCAGATCAACATATTTATTAAGTTTGAATTCAACAAGCTTGTTTCTTATAATACGCAGGGTAAAACCAGTACCATATACCGGAAGCCTGATTTGTCTGAGCAGATAAGGCAGAGCTCCTATGTGATCTTCATGGGCATGGGTTATAATAATTCCCTGTACCTTGTCACGATTTTCCAGAATATAGTCAAAGGCTGGAATAACAATATCCACACCAAGCATATATTCTTCAGGGAACATAAGTCCAGCATCAATAATGAATATGACATCGTCATACTCAATTACCATCATATTGAGACCTATTTCCCCGAGACCGCCAAGGGGAATAATTTTAAGCATTTAAACTTCCCATGCTACAATTAAAATTGGATATCAAGTTTTTCAAAAATAGCATCAACCTGTTCCATGAGCCAGATACGCTGCTCTTTTGTTGCATAATCCATACAATCGCATTGTACTTTCTTTGTTATTCTAACAAGAAATTCACTGGATAGAGATGTCTCTTCAAGCATTAAAGCAAAAACATGGGGATGGCAATCCTTATGCTCTTTTTGGGCATCAGTTAAGATTTCTTGATCTAATTTGAGCCAGTAAATTCCACCAATAGAGGCCGATTCCAAGTGTTTATCAAGATAATCTTCTAATTTATTATAATCATTGAGCCTCAGCCCATCTATTAAATATACTCTCATGCTCAATTTTATTAGCACATATTTATCAGGGTATGCAACCAGTATTGATAATAAATGATGATTTAGCGTCAAACCTTGACATATCAAAAAATACCGATTAATTTGCTGTCATTAAATATTGGAAATATTTTTTTATTTTCTACACATTTCTTTACTCTCAGGAGGAACAGCATGGCATTGAATCTAAAATCAATTGGAAAAAAGGTTGGTCCTTTTACCAAAGAATATGAACAAAAGGATGTGATCTTGTATGCTCTTGGTGTTGGAGCCGGCTTTTCCGACCTGGAATATTGTTATGAAAAAAATCTCAAGGTACTTCCAAGTTTTTCCATAGCATCTATCTTTGACACCATGGCAGAATTTGCAATTAAAGCACAGGTCAATCTATCAGGTATATTACATGGAGAACAGGACCTTATTTTTCACAATCAAATTCCCCCTGAAGGAACACTTACAACGAATGGCGCAATTACAGATATTTACGACAAAGGTGAAGACAGAGGAGCTCTTGTAATTGCTGAGAGTGAAACCTGTCACTCAAATGGAGAAAAACTGTTTACCAGCATATTTTCACTTTTCTGCCGTCTTGATGGTGGTTTTAATGGTGAAAAATCTCCCAAAATTAAATTTGACTTTCCCAACAGGGAACCTGATTTTATTGTGGAAGATCAGCCTTTAATCGAGCAGCCGCTTCTTTACAGACTTTCCGGGGATATTTTCCCCCTTCATGCTGATCCTGAATTTGCAAAAACATCTGGCTTTAAAAAACCAATCATGCATGGTCTTTGCACTCACGGTTTTGCATGCAGAGCACTTTTAAATCAGTTGATTCTCAATGAACCCCACAAAGCAAGACGTATGAAATGCCGTTTCGCCAATGCATTATATCCAGGCGTTCCCATAAAAACACTTATATGGAAAATTGAAGAGGGCAAAGCATTGTGGAAAACCATAAATAAAGAGACTAATGAAGAAATCATTACCAATGGTATTTTTGAATATGGTGACATTCCAAAAGATAAAGCAAGCTTTGATGAGATACGTTTTGATAATCGTGTGGCTGTTATAACTGGTGCAGGAGCAGGTCTTGGGAGAGCTTATGCACTTGATCTTGCAAAGCGAGGTGCAAAAGTTGTTGTAAATGATTATGGCGGAGCTTTAGATGGTTCAGGCCAAGGCTCTTCATCTCCTGCACAAATGGTTGTGGATGAAATAATAAAATCAGGAGGCATTGCAGTTGCAAATTATGACAATGTTGCAAGCCCTGAAGGTGGAGAAAATATTGTAAAAACAGCTTTGGATGCATTTGGAACCATTGATATTCTTATCAATAATGCCGGGATTTTAAGGGATAAAACCATTGTAAAAATGGATCCGGAATATTGGCAGGCAGTTCTTGATGTCCATCTTTCAGGTTCATATAATGTTACCAGGCCTGCCTTTAAAATCATGAAGAAAAAAAACTATGGAAGAATAGTCATGACTACATCGGCAGCAGGTCTTTATGGAAATTTTGGCCAGGCAAATTACTCTGCAGCCAAACTTGGACTTGTGGGTTTAATGAATACTATTAAACTTGAAGGTGCTAAATATGGAATCTTTGTAAACAGCATTGCTCCCATTGCCGCTTCAAGACTTACCCAGGATATTCTGCCACCTGAAATTTTTGAAAAAAGCAGTCCTGAATTTGTATCACCAATGGTATTATATCTAAGTAGTGATAAGTGCCGAACGACAGGACAGATTTTTAATGCGGGCATGGGATTTTTTAACCGTGTTGCAGTGGTTACCAACAGTGGTTTACAGATTGGAGACCCTCAAAAACCGCCAACTCCTGAAATGATTCTTGCAAACCTTGATAAAATCAATAATATGGACAATGCAAAAGAGATTACAGACGCTATAAGCGCTGTATTCTCTCTTATAGAAACTCAACCTGATGGGCAGAAATCTTCAGTCAAAAAAACAAAGCCATCTAATATCACACCTGATCCAGACATGATTTTTAAAAACATGCATAAAGGATTTAAAAAAGATGCTGCAAAAAAAGTTAAAGTAACTTTTCAATTTAATATTAATGGCCCAAAAGGAGGCAACTGGACAGTTAAAGTAGCAAACAGCAAATGTGATATCCAGAAAGGCACTTATGAAAGCCCTGATTGCACTTTAACCATAAGTGATGAAAATTTTATAAAACTTTTTACTGGGGCCATGACGTCCATGCAGGCCTTTTCATCGGGAAAACTCTCCCTTGACGGCGATATTATGAAATCTCAACTAATTGAGGAGATGTTCAATCTGAAAGGTTAGTATTCAAAACAAATTATTTTTTAAACATTGTTATAACTTGCCTTCTTCTCTCGTTTTTTAATTTTCAAAGGTATAGTTTGTGCATTTCTATGGGAATAAAACCAAAATGCTTTTAAAACAGGAAAAAAATTCCTGATACAAAAGCTAATCTTAAAACTGTACAAAGGGATTATGATGAAAACAATCTGTATTATCGCCGGTTCATTTACTGAATATCAAATTTTAAAACCTTTAATAAAACAATTTCAAAAAGATCAAAGACTTTATTGTACCGTTGTGTTAATGGACAGGCATAAAAGCTTTGAGATGGAAATTTTTTACACCCATATTGAAGAAGAAGGATTTATAGTTGATGAAAAAACAGATATTGTTTTCAGAAATCAAAAAAATACAAAAAAAGGGAATCCAGTTATTCCGGAACAATCAAGTTGTGACTTGGCACATTGTATCCCGGTAAGCAATGATCCTGCAGACTATGACCCAACAGATTATGATCGGATAAATTATGACCTGGCTTTTGAAGCTTTAAATCCCGATATGGTTATCTTGTTTGGTAATACTTACCCGACACTTATTGGTGCCATTGCAGCATCCCAAAAAAATATTCCAATTGCACATATCCAGGGAGGCGAATCAAAATTTGGAGTCTTTGACGACTCATATGGTTATGGGATTACAAAATTAAGCGACCTGCATTTTACCTCCACAGAAAAATATCGTCAACAGGTCATTCAATTTGGTGAGCATGCTGACAAGGTATTTAATGTGGGCTCTCTAATGATTAAAAAAATAAAAGATTTTACTTTAGAAAAAAAACTTTTTTACGATAAAATTGAGTTACCAAAAAAGGGCGAGTTTTTATTAGTCTCTTTTCATCCAGACCCATCCCTTGGCTCAAGGAATGCAAATATATTTCAAGAAATATTGGATACTCTTTCCATGGAACAATTTAAAAAGTTCAAACTGCTGTTCAATAAACCAAAGGCAATTGGCCTGGGTAAAATGATTATTCAAAGTATCGACGATTTTATTGCAAATAACCCAGACATGACCATATCAATTCCATATATGAATCTGTCTGATTTAAGCTGCGCCATTAAATATTGTTCTGTAGTGATTGGTAATAATTCAGACAGTATTGTAATTGCCCCGAGCTTTAAAACTCCTGTAGTAAATATAGGTGACAAATTGCAAGGAAGGGATAAAACAAAGAATATCATTGATTGTAATCCCTTGAAAGACGACATCCTCTGTGCAATACAAAATGGATTGTCCACAAATTTTAAATCAATCACCAAGGATATTACATCACCTTT
>JAUCGD010000337.1 GCA_030377945.1 Desulfobacterales bacterium HSG17
GTAACAATTGTTCAAGCAACATTTTTGCATCGCCGCTTGAATTCGACGTTTGATCAATTTTTGTAAAATTTTCTGCGTTTGCATAAGGTTTTAATACCTTAATAACTTCATCTATTTCCCCTTCAAACTGATCAAGCAAATCTGGTGTTTTTACGCTATCGCTATGGCTAATGGCAGATTCCAGATCACCACTGATTTTTTGAAGATGTATTGCACCGATATTGCCGGCAACCCCTTTAACAGTATGTGCCAAACGTATGGCTGCAGAATAATCTTTTCTTTTTAGGCTCTCTCGGATCTGTTCTGTTGTTTTTAAGTTGGTATCACAAAATTTGGTTATAATATTGATATACAATTTTGCATTACCACTGGCGCGGGATAATCCTAATTGAGTATTAATACCTTGTAGTTCTGAAAAAGGCAATTTAGTTTCTGATTGTTCTCCTATCACCATTTTCCCGGCATATTCAGACGGCAAGGGGCGCTTGCCGGGTTGGATCCAGGAAACTAAAGTACTAAAAAGTTTATTCTCATCAATTGGCTTGGTAACATAATCATTCATTCCCACTTTGCTTGATTTTTCCTGAACACCGTCCACCGCATCCGCTGTCATGGCAACGATGGGTAGTTCATTAAAACGATCATCCCGACGTATTTTTTCGGTGGCGGAATATCCATCCATGACCGGCATTTGTAAATCCATAAGCACAATATCAAATCGATTACCATTTGTGGATTCCAGAAGGGTTTCGATGGCAATTTTCCCGTTATCGGCAATAGTAATGAAAAATCCTTCGCCTTCAAGAATTTCTGTAGCTACCTGCTGGTTGATTTCATTATCTTCCACAAGCAGGATATGAGCGCCTCGAATCGCGTCGAAACCCTCAGGTATCGTAGATTCCCCTGTATCTTGTTCTAATTTAGACACCGTCTCCCGTCCAAATGCTTCCATAATGGCATCAAAAAGTAATGACTGGGTGACCGGTTTTAGCAGGAATCCATCCAGGTGTATATCCTGAGCCTGTTTTATGACATCCTCCCTTCCAAATCCGGTAACCAGAATGATTTTGGGGATCTGCTTTAACCCGGTTATTTTTTGGATTTGCCGAGAGGTCTCGATGCCGTCAATTTCAGGCATTTGCCAGTCCATAAAAACGATATCAAAAAGCGGTTTATCGGTTTGAACGCACGCTTCTATCATTTTAATGGCGCTTGTTCCCGAGTCAATTGTTTCAATGACAAACCCGAAATCCTTCAGATATCTTTTCATCACTATTCGGAAAGTCTCATTGTCGTCCACTACCAGAACTTTCAGCCCTGTTAGTGATTCAGGTGCTATTTGCGCCTTTTTGCTGCTCCCTTGGTGCCGTCCGAATAGTGCGGTAAAAAAGAAGGAACTGCCATGCCCTGGTTCGCTGTCAACACCGATATCACCACCCATCATTTCAGTCAGTTTTTTGCTAATAGCAAGGCCTAACCCGGTTCCGCCAAATTTACGTGTTGTGGAAGTATCGGCCTGCTGAAACGATTGAAAAAGTCTTCCCATTTCTGACTCGCTCAGGCCGATACCTGTATCCCGCACTGAGAATTTAAGTTTGACTTTATCTTCTTCCACCTTAATTGGGTCCACGGATATAACAATTTCACCCTGATCAGTAAATTTTACGGCATTATTGGCCAGGTTTAGCAAAATTTGGCCCAGCCTTAAGGCATCACCTTTTAAAAGCGTGGGTGTATCCGGGTGAACGGCAAAGATTAGTTCCAATCCTTTTTCCTGGGTTTTAACTGAAACCATATTGGAGAGATTGTAAAAAACCTGGTCTAAATCAAAATTGATAATTTCTATATCTAGTTTGCCGGCCTCGATTTTGGAAAAATCAAGAATATCATTAATAATTCCGAGCAGAGATTTGGCGGAGTTATCGATTTTGTTGATATAGTCATGTTGTTTAGGGTCTAAATTCGTTTTCAGTGCCAGATGGCTGAAACCAATAATGGCATTCATCGGTGTACGAATTTCATGGCTCATGTTCGCAAGGAAATCACTTTTCGCCTGAGTTGCCAGCTCTGCCGCTTCTTTTTCTTTTTCAGCTTTTTCCCTTTCTTTGCGCTCGGTGATATCGACCACAGCGCCTTCAAAATAGAGAAAATCACCTTTTGCATTATTAACCGTTCTCCCGGAAACCGACCCCCAAAAAGGGTATCCATCTTTTTTTTTGAACACGCAATCCACACCGGATACAGATTCTTTATCCTTTATGATATTAAAAAGGTTCAAAAAATCATTTGGGGTTTCAAATAATTGATGCGCTGCATCCGTTACATTCTTCATCAACTCATCGGGCGATTGGTACCCGAACATTTTTCCCATGGAGCGGTTTGCTTGGATAAATACCCCATCACCCCTCATCTGAAATATTCCTTCCACTGCGCTTTCAAATATTTCGCGGTATTTTGCTTCAGCCTGGACCAGCTCCCTATGTTTAGTCTTAAGTCCGTCCATCATAAGATTAAAATGTCCTACGAGTTGGCCGAGCTCGTCGGATTCTAACACCGGACTCTTGCAGTCCAGGTCACCGGAAGCCACTTTTCGCATTTGTTGGATAAGCGAACTGATGGGTGACTGAATGTTGAACCAATGAAGTAAAATGGTGGCCGATTGAAATAAGATCATCGCTATTACAACTATTCCAACGATCAAGCACGGTAGCAGAATCCTGTAATTCTGCATTACAAATGCACTTATTGTATTTTCTGAAAGGGATTCAGTTGCAAGAAACTGCTGAAAAAGGTCGATATTGAAATACACTGGAACATAAAACGTCATCATCAGCGGGACCATGGCCAATGAAAAAAGTATAAGTGCAAAGCGCTTTGTCAGGCTGATGCGCAGTCCTTTCTTGATTCCGTAAGGATTGGTTTCTTGAAAAAAAGGCTTAGCAATGAATTTCCTGATATAAAGCTGTGTTAATTCAAAATGAAGAAAATTAACAAAGGTCGCGAACAGTACCGACGATACGATAAATACCATACGCGTCTGGAAGTCCGCCTCCCCGTATAGCTGAGTATATACATTTATTTTACGAAAATACTGATGAACTGCTATGATCCAGGTTATAGTGACAAGTATTATCGGGAGGTTGATAATCCGCTTTTCAATGCAGGCGATATCATGCTTCATCTTGGAAAAGGAATATCGATAGAGCGGCAACAACCAGATGAAGAGCAGCAAGATCCAGTAGGGTTTTATGTGATCGACATCCTCATCACGAATCTCGATATCCCAGTCCTTTGACGTTTCATTTATCTGACGCAATTCGTTCAAACTTAAAGGTTTGAACATCTTTTGAATGGTTTCCGGTGACCATTCACAGTTCTCCCCGCGTTCATTGGCTTCCTGACTCCGGGCCAATTCCTGCTGGATTAGAGGGAAATCGATAAGTGAATATTTTTCAAAAATCCAGCTTGTAATGCCACCTATATGGTATATCAGGAAAATGAGCACATAGAACATTATGTGCAGTTTGCAAAGATGTTTCCAAAGTGTTCCTATCATAAAGTACTCCTGAGATTAGAAATCAAAAAGGAGGTCACAATTATTTTTTAAGGTTTCCATCCTTGGATTTTATGAAGTCAAGAATTGTTACAACTATTCAGTAGCAAA
>JAUCGD010000338.1 GCA_030377945.1 Desulfobacterales bacterium HSG17
TCAGTAGACGATCTGCCCGAAGAAGTTCAGATCCAAATGGAAAATAAACTGTTTCAAATATGGGATGAATGGTGCCACACAAAAATACAGGCGTTGAATAATCAAACGCCAATGGCGGCCGTGAAAACACCCTTGGGCCGTGAAAAAGTAAATGCCTTGTTGCTGGATATCGCCCAATCAAATTTTGCGAGAATTCCGGGAATGGAAGATGCGGGTGAAAAAATTTTACAGCAAATCCGTACAAAATTAAATCTTGATAAAAATGCACCGGATGAAACTGTTGATGAAAAAATGCGTGCTCGTTTGGAGGCCGTAAATAAACAATTGTGTGAATTTTGTACCTGTTATGAATTAACGGATTTTCAGAAGATTATGTTGGACTTGTGCGATGAAGTTGCAGTGAGCCGGACATTGAATTTTGACCGGGGTAAACCTGAAATTTGGGCGGCGGCCATTGCCATGGTGATCATTCGCCTCAATTTTTTATTTTATGACGACGGGCCGGTATGCATTTCAAAAAAAGACGTCTGTAATTTTTTTAATACCAAATCATCAACCACCGGCGCCAAAGCCGGTCTTATTCAGGATGCTCTTGATATATTCACCGGGGATCAAATGTATACGCATCCTGCCGTTAAACGAGAGATTTCATTTCAATGGGAAGAGGATCGCAATGGTTTGGTTTCTATTCGTTTCGGTGATCAAAAAAAGATGCTGTTGGAAGATGATCCCAAGGAAAAGCCCTCCAAACCCGTCACCGAACCCAAACCAAAAATTTCCGATGCGGATGATCCACGCCAATTAAGGCTTTTTGACGATGACTTTTAATTTTAAATGTTACAGCTCAGACCTCCGGGCAGGGGACGCGGATTTAGAAGATGCCGCTTATATCCGGAAAATGAAAAATATCGGGGGGTGTGAAATTAAGGATGCCGATTCCCGACCGGATTTGTTTTTCGTTAGTACCGGCGGTTCGGAAAATCGAATATTGTCCGCCTTTTATAAATGTCTTAAGCAAAATCGGCGTCAACCGTTATATTTAGTCGCCCATCCGCACCGCAACAGTCTGCCGGCTGCCCTTGAAGTACTGGCCCGGGTCCGACAAGAAGGGCATGTCGGCCGGATATTTTTTATGCGACAAGTGGGTGATGAACGAAGTTGGCTCACCCTCCAGTCTGCATTAACGGATTTAGCCGTGCTGCATTCTCTTTCAAAGGCACGTATCGGCTGTTTTGGAGAACCGTCCGACTGGTTAGTGGCAAGTAGTCCGTCCATGGCGATTGTAAAAAAACAATGGGGAATGCAGCTCATACCGATTGATATGGCGCCCATATTGGCAAAGATTCGGAAATCAATCGAAAATCAATCGAAAAAAAATTCGGAAAAAACGCTCGCCCGGAATGATGTAACGTCTTTGTTTAAAAATGCCAGGGCCGTGCGGGAACCCACCCCGTTGGATTTACAAAATGCGGTTATCGGCTACGAAATCGTAAAAGAGATGGTCCAAACCCACAGGCTTGATGCCCTGACGATTCGCTGTTTTGACATGGTCATGGAACTGGGCGTCACCGGCTGTTATGCCCTGTCCCGGCTTTCGGATGAAGGCGTTATGGCTGGTTGTGAAGGAGATATCCCAAGCATTCTGGGGATGTTGTGGGCATATCAATTGACCGGTAACATCCCCTGGATGGCAAATCCGGCATATTTAGATAATACGGAAAACAGCCTTTGGCTGGCCCATTGCACAGTACCACCTAGTCTCGTGAAAACGGTTGAGGTGCGTTCCCATTTTGAAACAGGACAAAGTGTGGCTTTTGCCGGTGATTTTGCCCCAGGGCCGGTCACGCTCTTGCGCCTGGGCGGGGCACAGCTTACAGAAGTATGGTTAGCCGAGGGGTGTATTACGGAAACCGGAAGGGATGAAAACCGGTGTCGCACCCAAATCAAAATCCAATTGGACCGGGAAGCGGCGGTGCGTGACTTATTGGAAGAACCTTTGGGGAATCATATCGTCCTGGTATCCGGCAGGCATCAAGAGCGGTTGTCGGGATGGTGGCACAATATGGGGATGAGTCGTTGATCATTTAGACAGATCGCGACATAGTTTTTGAGTTTTATCCCCTTCAAGTGAATTCAATACAAGAGGAAGCACCCTTCTATATTGGCAAGATCTTAGTTGAATTTTAAATAATATTGTTATTGCCCCTTCTTTCATTTCGAATCGGCATAGATATTCCCTATGTTAATTGCGATTTGTATTGGAATTAAAAATTGGATTAAATTTATAGTGGCAAGTATTCAAGGGGAATATTCCTTTTAAGTGGAGACGTTTCATGCGTGAATTCTATTTAGCCATTATCGTTACCTTACTGCTTAGCCTTTCTCCGGTATGGGCCAATACTTCGTCGGGGCAAATCACTATGGAGTTTGATCTGTCAAATCATGGAAATAAAGAAATCGCTGAATTGTGGATTCCTTATCCGGTTTCCAATCAATACCAGACCATAGACAACATTTCCATTCAAGGGAATATGTCGTCATCAGGTGTTTATACAGATAACACCTTTGAAACGCCAATCCTCTATGCCCGTTGGGATACTGAGATCGAAAAACGAACATTGACATTTGTTTTTAACGTCATGAGAAAAGAAGTGATCCGCCGCGATTTTCCTGCTGCTGAAACGACCTGGGACCCGAAGGATTATACCCGGTACCTATCTGAAACAAGTCTTGGGCCCATAGATGGGGAAATTAAAGCCCTGGCAGATACCATTGTCAAAGGTCAGGATACAATTTTAGGCAAAGCAAGGGCCATATACGATTGGACTTGTGAAAATACGTATCGAAATCCGGATGTCAGGGGGTGCGGAGTTGGGGATGTCTATCGTCTGCTAAAAGATCCGGGTGGAAAATGTGCGGATATCAGCTCCATTTTTGTGGCTCTGGCAAGGGCCGCCGGCGTTCCGTCCAGGGAAATTTTCGGTATCCGCCAAGGGAAAAAAGCTGTCCAGGATATAAGTAAATGGCAGCATTGCTGGGCTGAATTCTATTTGCCGGGATATGGTTGGGTTCCGGTTGACCCGGCAGATGTTCGAAAGTTGATGTTCAAAGAGGGGTTAGAATTTTCAAATGCTAAAACAGATGCTTACAAAGAATACTACTGGGGAGCTATCGACCCCTATCGACTGAAGCTTTCCAATGGACGGGATCTTGTATTGAATCCTACTCAAAAAGGAGAACCCGTGAACTTTTTGATGTATCCATATGCCCAGGTGGGAGAAGAGATACTTGATTGGCTTGATCCAGACTCTTTTACCTATACATTCACCTATAAGCGATTGTAAACTTAGTGAAATTTGAATAGCTAATATATGGAAGCGTCCATATTGATCCAACCGTTTTCTACTCAAAACGAGAGGATTATTGTTCGATTTGTAAATAAATTTTAGTTACTATTCCTCGATAATTTCATTCTCAACATTTTCCTCCCGTGGTTTACGTCGTGTCCGATGCTCGTAGACCTTTTCCCTAACTTTCTTAAACTGAATTATTAATTTGTCTACTGCCAGATCAATCGCCGGGCGCATATTACTACCGGCCTCTTTTACATGAATGTTTAACTTGCTGCTAATAAGATTAATCTCGACAATACGGATGTCTTT
>JAUCGD010000339.1 GCA_030377945.1 Desulfobacterales bacterium HSG17
TAAAAACTCCTTTCTAATTATATGATAATCCAGGTTGTTGCGTTAGGCTGTGCTGTAACGCAACAATAATGATTTTTTGCGCTCAAAATCCGCGATATTATTTTTGATAACGGCAAACGCCGCCCAATAAGACGGCGCTTACGCATCTCATTCCTTTCCATTAATATTTTTAAAAAAATCCATGACATAACTAATGTGTTTCTTCATGCTTTTATATGCCTTTTCAGGATCTTTTTGTTTTATGTTCTGAACAATTTCCGTATGCTGTTTTATGATTTCAGGGATATTCTTTGGTTCTTCATAAAGGTGGCTTAAATTTTCTTTTATGCCGACAAAGAGAAAGTCGAAAAAATGTTTCATCAGGTAAACCTGTAAAGGATTTTTCGTGGCAAAGGCAAGAGCCATGTGAAACGATACATCTGCTTCATTTCCCAGCTTACCTTGTTTGATTTCTTTTTTCATCTCTTTAATGCTTGATTCAAGAAACTGAATATCTTTTTTATCAGCTCTTTGAGCAGCCAAAGCTGCGGCATTGCACTCTATTCCCATCCTGACTTCAAGCAGGTCAGTGAGAGTTGCATCTTCAGCCTCCATTGCTGCTGCCAGGGGATTATTATCTGCTGCTTCAGGATTTCGGACAAAGGTTCCCTGTCCCTGTCTTTGTTCAAGAAGTCCCATGACCACCAGCTTGCTGATAGCATCTCTCACAGATGTACGGCTTACTCCCAGAACTTCGGATAATTCCCGTTCCGGCATTACCTTTTCTCCGGGTTTAATATCTCCTCTGAAAATAAGTTCTCTTAACTGGTCAAAAACCTGGTCTGAAATACGCTTTGGCTTTATTGGCTTAAGCTGAATTTTCATAATTTTAATGACTCCGCATATATTTCTATGGGATGCTTTACTGCAATTTGGTCGCCCTTTTTTGACAGCATGTCCGATATTTGAATCATACAGGCAGGGCATCCTGTTCCAATTGTTGAGCATCCTGTGGATACAATTTTTTCCCGTTTTTTATTTCCTATTTTTGAGGAAATATCATAATACTGTAAATTAAAACTTCCTCCCATACCACAACACCAGTCAGATTCCAACATTTCTTTAAGCTGATAATCCGGGTTTGCATTAATAAGGGTTCTTGGCTGGGCAGCAACTCCCAGGGATTTTTTAAGATGGCAGGGATCATGATAGGTAATTGGAATCCTGTTTTCTCCTGATTTTTCATGCTCAGGACTTACCTTGACTATGCTCACAAGAAAATCATTAATATCCATTGTTTTTGCAGCAATTTTCCGAACCTGGGATTTTACATGTTCATCATCTCTGCCTGCCGTCTTTTTCCCATACATCATGGGCCATACATCTTTTATTGTGGAGGTGCAGGTTGCACATGCTGTTATCAGATAGTCATATTTGTCAGAATTAAATTTTTCAAGATTGTGCCCAAGCAGTTTGTTAAAGGTCTGCATATCACCTGAGGAAACAGCAGGAATACCGCAGCATGCCTGTTTTTCAGGCATGTAAATACCAATTTCATGATAATTAAGTACATCTACAACATTCTGGGCAATATGGGGAAATATTTTATCTAAAAGGCAGCCAACATAAAATCCAACCTTTATGCCTGATTTTCCAGGCTGTGTATTTAGAGATGGAAGAATTTTATGAAAAGGTTTTTCTGCAAGATTTTTAAAATGACGGTCTTTAAGCAAAGGAGATACCATTCTTGCACAGGATGTACCAATAACTTCATTAACAGGTCTGGTAAATATTTTCTGAAATTTTGAACCACATTGGGTTAAAGCATCAAAAAACTGAGGATGTGCCAGCATTCCGCGCAAAATCAGTTTTTTTGCAGGTGAAAGTCCCATAAAATCCGTAAGTATAACCCTGGCTTTCATGAATATTTCAAGAACATTCACCCCGCTGGGGCAGTTGGCAGCACAGGAACCGCATAAAAGGCATTTGTTAAGACGGGTGTTAACACCTTCAGGGTCTTCAAACATTTCCTGGATCAATCCGTCCAAAAGAGCAAGTTTTCCCCTTGCCACATCTGCTTCCCTTCCTGTCTGTTCAAACAGAGGGCAGACTGACTGGCACATGCCGCATCTCATGCATACCACAAGCTGATCTTCCAAAGATTTTATCAATTTTGTAAGTTCTTTTATATCAGACATGTTCAGCCTCCTATTATTTTTCCGGGATTGAGAATATTTCTGGGATCAAGTGCTTTTTTGATCTGTTTTGAATAAGTAATTGTTCCAGGGCTTGTTTCATTTACCAGGTATCTTGATTTTGCAATACCTGTTCCGTGTTCCCCTGAAAGGGTCCCGCCCATTGCAAGGGCTTTGTCAAAAATTGCATCAATGGCAGCTTCAACCCTTTCCCATTCATTTTTGTTTCGTTTGTCAGTCAAAATAGTGGGATGAAGATTACCATCTCCTGCATGACCAAAGGTTCCTATGGAAAGATTGAATTGTTTTCCTATATCCTGCATGGCCTGAACCATTTCCGGTATCCTGCTCCTGGGAACTGTTGCATCTTCTAAAACAAGTGTGGGTTTAAGTTTTGCCAGGGCTGAAAGTGCGCTTCTCCTGGCTGCCCAAACCTTGTCTCTTTCTGCATCATCTTTTGCTACCCTGATTGATTTTGCTCCCATTTGATTACATATCTGTTCAACTTTTAGCGCATCTTCCTCTACCTGTGCTGGATGGCCGTCAACTTCAATAAGAAGAAGGGCAGCCGCATCTGTTGGAAGACCTGCCTTACTGTAATCTTCAACTGCCTTTATTGTAAAGTTATCCATGAATTCAAGGGTGGCAGGAACAATATGGCTGGCAATAATGGCAGCAACAGTTTCAGATGCCTTACTCATCTCATCAAAAACAGCCATCATGGCTTTTCTGTGTGCAGGAAAAGGAATAAGTTTAAGGATGATTTCGTCAAAAACTCCTAATGTACCTTCAGAACCAACCATTAAGCCTGTGAGATTGTAGCCTGTGGCACATTTTACGGTTTTTGACCCGCTTTTGACTAATTCTCCGCAAGTGTCAAAAAATTGAAGGCCCATAACATAGTCAGATGTTACACCATATTTAAGCCCCCTGAGACCTCCGGCATTTTCTGCCACATTTCCTCCCAGGGTTGAAACAGCCTGGCTTCCAGGATCAGGTGGATAAAACAAACCTTTTGCTTCAACTGCTGCTGCAAACTTTGCAGTGACCACACCGGGCTGAACCACTGCATACATATCCTGCTGGTTAATCTCCAGTATTTTGTTCATGCCATTGGTCAGGATAACAACTCCTTTAGCAATGGGAACGGTTCCGCCGCTTAAATTTGTTCCTGCTCCCCTCACAGTTAATGGGAGATTATTATCATAGCAGAGCTTAATAACTCTGCTTAAAGATTCCGAAGATGCAGGCCGGACAACAAGGCCGGGCAATACAGATTCTACAACTGCTGCATCATATGAGTAGGTTAAAAGGTCAGCCTGATCTGTAAAAACATTATCTTTGCCGATTATATTTTGAAATTCTTTAATTAATGCCTGATTTATCATTTCTCATCTCCTTATATTTATAATGTACGAAATTATGTTAATGAAAGCGATTGGGTTTATTGCAATATT
>JAUCGD010000340.1 GCA_030377945.1 Desulfobacterales bacterium HSG17
CATCTTTAATCTTGATATGAAAAAATAACAACTTTTGGTAGCAACTTTTTGCTGATAAAATATATTCACTGAAACAAAACAGGCTTAAAAATGGCAACAGCAGAACAACTAAAAGCTTTAATCAGGTCTCATTTCAGCGATGATATGGAGCATTTCTACACGGTTTCTCTCCAAGTGGCTGCTCATGAATCCAAGCAGGGCCATGTTGTTCTTGCCAAGTCCATTCGAGATATTATTGACAAAGATCGTAAGAAAAAAGGGGCAAAGATAATCCCTTTTCCAAAGGATTTACAAGGGCTGATTTTGACTGAAAAGTCCGAAAGCCCAAAATCCTCCCTTGTTATGCCTGACAATTTGGAAAAAAGAATTGATAAGATTATCCATGAATACAGGCAGCAAAATAAATTAAAAGCCCACGGACTTAAACATAGACGAAAAATTCTTCTTTCAGGCCCTCCGGGTACTGGCAAAACAATGACGGCAAGGGTTCTGGCCCATGAACTTAAACTTAACCTTCATACAATACAGGTTGACCGGCTTGTTACAAAATTTATGGGTGAAACAAGCGCAAAACTCCGCCAGATTTTTGATCTGATTCAACAGGAACATGGAGTTTATCTTTTTGACGAATTTGATGCTATTGGTGCAGATCGTTCCCTGGATAATGATGTTGGGGAAATGCGTCGAGTTTTGAACGCTTTTCTGCAATTTATTGAACAGGAGCATTCCGACAGTCTTATTGTTGCAGCAACTAATAATCCGGGTTTGCTCGATCATGCGCTTTTTCGAAGATTTGAGGATGTACTAAATTATAAACTCCCGGAAAAGGAAGAAATACAGAATCTGATTAAAAATGTTATGGGAGCATATTGTAGCTCTGGTTTTAAATGGAAGCATGTTCTTGCCAACAGCCAGGGCTTGTGCCATGCTGAAATAGATTATGCGTGCAAGGATGCAATAAAAGAAGTTATTCTATCTGATAAAACCAGGGTAAATGCTGCTTTATTAAGCCATGCACTAAAAGAGAGGCAGGATAAATATAATGGAAGAATGGAAAATAAATAATGACAGTAAAAAGGTATCCTCACATTGTTCTTACTAAACCTCTGGAAGAATCTTCATTTAAAAGTGCCAACACTCCTCGAAACAATAAAAATATACCTCAAGAGCGTAATCGTAAATTTCACAGCACACTGCTGAAGAAAAAACTGGATATAGCCTGGAAAGAATCAAAATCTGAACAGGTTGCCTGCCATGCAACCCGTCATGGCATTTATCTTGAATTCAAAGGTGAACCGGGTTTTGATCTGATAACAAAAAGCCTTGAAGATATGCGTTCAAAAAAAGTGCGCCTGTTAAATATCAGAAATGAAATTGTTGATGATAGTAATCAAGAACAACAGCCCGCAGAAAAAACAGTATCAATTGCAACCGTTTATGTCAGCAATGAAAAGAAAGAATTCTTTTTTAATAAAATTGAGCAGTATGCAAAAGAAATAAATTCTACGTCAGGAAAACCAAAGAACCAAGACTTGATTAACAGTATTTCAGATATTAGAAGCGCCCAAAAAGTTGAATCTTTTTGGATAGATGCTAAATCTCTGATTCCTAAAAAGGAACCTCAATGGTGTGAAATATGGTTAAGCAGTGATACAGGTGATGTTATAGAACGATTTGAAAATCTCCTGGAAAATCAGGGCATTTTATCTAAAGATGGTTTTATTAGATTCCCTGAAAGGGCAGTAAAGGTGATTTTTGCAAACAGGAGTCAGCTTGAAAAATTAACTATTCTTTCTGATGATATTGCAGAGTACCGCAGAGCAAAAGAAACTGCTTCATTCTGGACTGAAATGAAAAATATTGAGCAGGCTGAATGGGTCAAAGATTTAAAGGATAGAATAAAAATAGAACCTGATTCCAATGTTTCAATATGTATTCTTGATACTGGTGTAAATAATGGGCATCCTCTTCTTGCACCTTTGCTTTCAGATGAAGATTGTCAAGCCGTTAATGACGATTGGGGAACATACGATCACGATAAACACGGCAGCTTAATGGCTGGTGTTTCGGGTTACGGGGATTTGGCATCCTGTCTTTCTAACAATAGTGTTATTGAAATCAGGCATTGTCTTGAATCAGTAAAGATTCTTCCCCTGCCACCGAAGCAAACAGAACCGGATTTATGGGGATATATTACTGCTCAGGGCATATACCGGGCTGAGATTCAGGCACCTCAAAGAAACCGTACTGTCTGCATGGCTGTCAGTTCAACAGATACTCAAGACAAGGGACGCCCAAGCTCATGGTCAGGCCAGTTAGATCAACTTGCTTCTGGCTGTGAAGATGATACCCAAAGGCTGCTGGTTGTATGCGCTGGAAACAGCAACGATATTAGTAATATAATGCGTTATCCTGAATCGCAGATTGAAGATTCAATCCAAGACCCTGGTCAGTCATGGAATGCTTTGACTGTTGGTTCATATACCTGTCTGGATCAGATTAATAATTCAACATATGCAGGTTATGAACCAATTGCGCCCAGGGATTGTTTATCCCCGTTTTCAACAACATCTTCTAGCTGGGATGATGTTTGGCCAATTAAACCTGAAATTGTCATGGAAGGGGGAAATCTGGCTAAGGATTCAAGCGGGTTTGTGACTGAATGTGAAGATTTGTCAATACTTTCAACTTACTATAAACCACAGGAAGCAAATTTTTATCCTTTCAATATGACCAGTGCTTCAACAGCCAGTACTGTCTGGTTTGCATCACAGATACAGGTTAAATATCCTGATTTATGGCCTGAAACGATTCGGGCATTAATTGTTCATTCTGCAAAGTGGCCGGAAAATCTAAAAAAGCAGTTTGTCATGGATGATAAAAAGACATCGCTTAAACGGCTCCTGCGTATCTGTGGTTATGGTGTACCTGATCTTCAACAGGCATTATACAGCGCTTCCAACTCACTGACCTTAATTTCCCAGTCAATTATTCAGCCCTTTGATAAAAAAGAAAATATCAGCGGTTACAAGACAAGAGATATGCATCTCTATAATCTTCCGTGGCCAAAGGAAGAACTTCAAAACCTGCCTTTGGAAACAGAAGTAGAAATGAGAGTTACATTGTCCTATTTTATTGAACCGGGGCCAGGTGAAATCGGTTGGAAAGATCGGTACAGATATGCTTCACACGGCTTGAGATTTCATCTGACTTCTCCAGGCGAATCAGGAGAGGAATTTGTCAGGCGTGTTAATGCTGCTGCCAGAAATGAAGAACAGGGACGACCGGAAACTAAAAGTTCTTCAAAACACTGGGTTATTGGTTCTCAGGCAAGAAATAAAGGTTCTATTCATTCGGATATATGGAAAGGAACCGCAGCAGAGCTTGCAGATTCTAATATTATTTCAGTATCTCTTACCATTGGATGGTGGAGAGAGCGTCATCATCTAAAAAGGTGGGGAAAGAAAACCAGATATGCTCTTGTTGTATCAATTACTACCCCCCATGAAACTGTTGATATTTATACACCTGTTGCAGTAAAAGTCGGGGTTATGGTTCCAATTGAAATTCCTGTTTAATAAATCTATACAAGTACAAAGTTGGACTTTGGACAAAATATCAGCCAAAAG
>JAUCGD010000341.1 GCA_030377945.1 Desulfobacterales bacterium HSG17
GAAAGGTACAAAAATTACAATCAGTCTCCCTGTTATAAAAAAAGAGTTAACTGAAAAAGAGATAATAGAAATTAAAAAAGAAATTTTTTGTTATGAAAAGTATATTCTCCTTGTTGAAGATGAATTAGCTATTTCAGACATGCAATACAAAATACTGACACATGAACCTTGCAATCACAAAGTTGATATTGCAGCTACCGGCCAGATGGCTGTGGACCTGTTTGACAGGAATAAATATGATTTTGTAAGCTTGGATTATATTCTTCCAGGTGAACTTGATGGAATGGATGTGTATAAGCATATAAGGCAAAAAAATAATACTATTCCGATACTTTTTGTCTCTGGAAATCTGGATTTCTTAGAATCCATTAAAGAATTAAAGCATAAAGATCCTTGTGTGGAGCATGTTTCTAAGCCCTGCCAGAATAAAGATTATGTGCGTGCCATTAATGATTTATTGGAGGAAATATGAGTTTCATAGTAATCCATTTACTCTCCAACTTGACGTAACAAAATCAGACAACTTTTAAAAGACTGTAACTATTCAGCCAATATTAAAAAAACTTGTTTGATTATCCAAGTACTATTTTTTACTGCATCTTGAGGGGAATCAGAGAGGTTCCCCGCTTCTCTGCAGTAATGGCCATAAGCTCCTGTCCACTGGCTGGAGGGGAGTTTTGGAGTTTTTTAGGTTTCTCCTCTAGCTTGATTGCTTCCTCTGGACAGGTAGTGACGCAAAGGCCGCATCCAATGCAACGCACTGTATCTATTGTGGCAATATCATCAATCTCAATGGCATTCATCTGGCACCGGGCTAAACAAATTTCACATCCAGAGCATTCTTCCTGGTCAACAATGGCCCAGTAGCGGTTATAGACCAGTTCCCCTGGATTGGGTTGAAGGTTTAGAGCCCGGAGCACACCGCAGCAGTCACCGCAGCAGTTGCACATACCTCCTGGATTTACCATGTTGGCAGGCTGGTTTACCAACCCGGCTTCTTCACATTTATCCAGGATGGCAAAGGCCTCTTCTTTGTCAATATAGCGACCTAATTTGTTCTCAACATAGTATTCAGCGTGGGAGCCAAACATCAGGCAGACTTCCATGGGTTTGTCACACCCCTTGTCAATAAGTTCTTGCTGCTTTCGGCAGATGCAGTCGGCCAAAGCAATTTTATCCTTTCCAGCGATGATGGTTTTAGCATCCTCGTAAGCCGCCACTTTATGGACCACTTCCACTGACTTTCCAACGGGAATGGTTCTCAAAGGCACTACGTTGTTACTCATACTTTCGAGAAAGGCCTCTTCCATATAGCTGTTAGTCAGATTGGCTAAATCTTTGTCCATACGTCCCAGTTGAAACTCGTAGGAGCCGATGACAAATGGAACTGAGGAGTATCTTTTCTTCCCATTCTTGACGTGGCGAAAGAGCAATCCCCGTTTTGCCATATCCTCCAATTTTTCAGTCATATCTTCAGGAGGACGTCCAGTCCTTTCAGCAAAGGCATCTGCTGTCTCCAAAAGCATGGAAAGATCCAGGTATATTTCAGCATCCTCTTTAGTATACAGCTTCTCTAAAATTTTTAATTCCACCCCTGACTCACTGGCTGGGAAACCTGTTGAGTACTGGTCCATCTGTTCTCGAAGTTGATAATAAATTTTAGCTACCATTGTTCCTTCCTTGTGCATACGTTATGATTTAGAAAAAGCGAAAAAGGCCACACTTATTTTGTCACAGGTATGGCCTTTTACCCATAGGATAATACAAAAACTTGAGTAGGTGTACTAATACATTGCTTCAATCTCATTTTCATAGGCTTCAAGTATAATATTCTTTTTGAGTTTAAATGTTGGTGTCATCATATTGTTTTCAATGGTAAATTCAGGAACAAGTTTGACTTTTTTAATGGTTTCAAAGGAGGGAAGGCTTTGATTGCTTTTTTCAACTTCCCCTTCAATTAAAGTCTGGATTTTGGGGTTGTTTATCAACTGGGTATAATCGGAAAAGGTGATATTTTTTTCACTGGCATAGGCAAGGATATTCTCTTCATCCAGGGAAGCCACAGCAGAAAGGTATTTTCGCTTGTCACCGATTACGCAGAACTGATTGATATATTTTGAGGTGATCATAATTCCCTCAATGCGGGAGGGAGCTATGTTTTTGCCACCTGCAGTAATGATAAGATCTTTTTTGCGACCTGTGATTGTCAATACATTATTTTCACCAATTTCTCCTAAGTCACCGGTTTTGAGCCATCCATCCCGGGTAAAGGTACCAGCAGTTTCATCAGGCATTTTATAATATTCCTTCATGACATTCCGTCCGGAGAAGAGGACCTCACCGTCTTTGTCTATTTTATGGGAAATACCGACACCTGGAGGACCTACAACTCCAAAACTATAGTCATCTTGCCTGTTTACATTGGAAAAAGAAGTATTCTCAGTCATGCCAAGACCTTCTAAAACCAGTAAGCCTGCTGCATGAAAGAATTTGGCAATTTCAGGATTCAAGGGAGCTGCACCGCTTATACACCATTTTACATTCCCGCCCAGAGCTTCATGAATTTTTGAAAAAATCAATTTGGTGGCAAGTTTGTATTTCAACCCAAGTAAAAAGGGGATTGGTTCTTTATTAATTATGTGGTCACTGACCTGTGCGCCAACGCTGCATGCCCAGTTAAATATTTTTAGCGCAACTCCGCCTTTGGCTTCTGCCCCGCTGATTATTTTTGTATGGATTTTTTCAAATACCCTGGGAACACTGACAAACCAGTGAGGTGCTGCAAGTTTGAAATCCTCTAAAAGAGTATCAATACTTCTGGCAAAAGTTGTACGGTTGCCGGAAATCACACCAGCATAACAGCAGGTACGTGCAAACACATGGGCAAGAGGAAGGAATACAAACATCTCCTCACCATCATAAAATTTAGCACTCTGATAAACAGATTGACAGGTAAACGTTATGTTGTCGTGGGTCAGTACAACTCCTTTTGGCACTCCAGTGGTACCGGAAGTATAGACAAGACCGGCTGTATCATCGGGAGTGACCTCTTTTACTCTTGCATCAAAAACAGAATGATCAATATCTTTGCCAAGTTCAAGAAATTCATCATAGGTTATCACCCACTCATCATTAGGATACTCGCCTTCAAATAAAATAACTTTTTTAACGTTAGGAAGATTATCCCGGATACTTATTACCTTTTCAAGCTGGACTTGATTTTCCACAAAAACAAGACTGGCATCTGAATGATTAATGATATAGTCACAATCCGGGGCAAGATTTGATTGATAAATCCCCACCGTACCGACCCCAATACTCATGTTGGCAAAATCTGTTAAAACCCACTTATAACAGGTATAACCAAGGATGTTGGCTTTATCACCCTTGTTCATATCCAGAGCTATCAGGCTTTTCCCCACTGCTTTGACCTGATCATAAAGTTCCTGCCAGGATATGGATGTTGCGTTGTCATCTTTATCAAACCACCTGTAAGCCTGATCATGAGTATATGTGCCAACAGTGTCGCACAGCATTTGATGAAAATTGTCATAGTCCTTGAACTGCATAAACCCTCCAAAGTATTATAATAGAAATATTTTAA
>JAUCGD010000342.1 GCA_030377945.1 Desulfobacterales bacterium HSG17
GAGCAATGTTATTGTGTACTTTACGCCCCAATGCCATAGAACCTTTGCCATCGTCTGCAGAAGGTCAGGTTATTTCATTTGAACCTGATGCCGCAGATCCTGGATTGATGAAAATAGTGGAAGTAAAAAAAGATTCAGAAGATAAACTGGATCTCATCGAAGCCTCGATTGTTATATCTGGCGGCCGCGCAATGAAAGCATCTGAAAATTTTAAAATGCTTGATACTTGCGCCGCTAAGTTGGACGGAGCTGTTGGAGCATCCAGAGCTGCTGTGGATGCTGGTTTTGCCCCCCATACCATCCAGGTGGGTCAGACTGGTAAAACAGTAAGCCCAAAGCTTTATATTGCCTGTGGGATTTCAGGGGCGGTTCAGCATTTTGCAGGTATGAAGACCTCTAAGGTAATTGTGGCCATCAATGAAGATAAGGATGCTCCCATTTTTTCAAAATGTGATTATGGAATAGTCGGGGATATATTTGATGTTGTCCCTGCATTAACCAGTAAATTATAATAGATGGTCCAGGTTGAAAACATTTTCATCGGAGGGTGGATCGGATGGGATCACATGGACTCTAAATCCATGCAGCCGGGTGCAACTCCCGGGCTCTCCGCCATTTTAAAACATTATACAATATTGTAACCTGAATTGAGTTATGAATGGCAACACAAGAAAAAAAAATAAAATCTGCTAAAAAACGATATTACCGGAAAAGAGTGCGGATCTTCAACTTGATTGATAAAATCAAGCTGTGGCCATCCCGAACAGGTCAGCTCCACGGGATTCGTTCAATAGAAATCATGGGAGAGACCGCAAGGCTTACCACACATTGCAACAAGGAATTTTGTATCAATAATTCTTTAAACAGTCGGGCAGGGCGATGGTTGAGGAATAAATGGTTTATTCGAGTGTGCCCCGAATGCCGGGTTCCGGACTGGAAATTGGAAAAATATTCTTCAACATTATTTAAGCGACACCAGGGTTCCATGTTAATAAAAAATAATACGAAAGATGGATAGAACATGCCCGCTGAATTTGAGGGAAAGATACAACTGCCACGGGCAGATTTTAATTTAACCAGAATTTTAAATCGTTTGCAAAATGGTTATCCCATAGAAAAAAATGAGATCAAAACCCTTCTTGGTCTTTCTGAGCCTGAAGAGAAAAACCTGCTTTTTGAGGCAGCCCGGAATGTTAGAACACAATATTTTGGTACCAAGATTTTTTTATACGGATTCCTCTATTTTTCAACATACTGCCGGAACAACTGTCGGTTCTGCCAGTACAGGCAGTCCAATAAGAGGCTTCCTAGATATCGGAAAACCCAAACACAAATTTTAACTGCTGCCAGAGAAATGGCCGATGCCGGGGTACATCTTATTGACCTGACCATGGGAGAGGACCCTGAGTTTTATTCTTCGGGGACATCTGGATTTAAACGTATGGTCAACATGGTCAAAGTAATTCAGAAAGAGACCAAGCTTCCCTTGATGATTTCTCCTGGTACACTGCCCGATGATGTCCTCATGGAACTATCCAGTATTGGAATTTCCTGGTATGCATGTTATCAGGAAACACACAATAAAACCTTGTATAAAGATATGCGGTATGGGCAGGGGTTTGAAAAAAGAGTGGCAAAAAAACAGCTGGCAAAAAATAATGGAATGTTAATTGAAGAAGGTATACTCACCGGTATAGGAGAAACTCTTGATGATCTGACCGATTCCATTATCTGGATGAAAGATTTTTCTGTGGATCAGGCCAGAGTAATGACATTTGTTCCCCAGGCAGGCACACCCATGGCAAAAATAATACCCCATGATAGTTTAAAAGAACTAATCATTATTGCTGTTATGCGGCTGGTTCTCCCAGACAGGCTTATTCCCGCCTCTCTTGATGTTGGCGGGCTTGACGGTTTAAAGACAAGACTTGATGCAGGAGCCAATGTGGTGACGTCTATTGTTCCTCCCCAAAAAGGTCTTGCAGGGGTTGCCAACCATTCCCTTGATATTGAAGATTCACGAAGAACCTTGAAGCATATTTTACCGATTTTGAAAACCTGTGGCCTTGAACCTGCTCTCCGAGAAGAATACCAGGACTGGGTTGCAGCCAGACACAACACATTAAAATATTCTCTTGCAAGAAAGAAGAAATGATATGCTGATTGCCGTCATAGGGGGAAAACTTCAGGGAGTTGAAGTGGTTTACCTGGCTCGCAAGGCAGGATGGAAAACCCTTGTCATTGATAAGAACCCTGATGCCCCGGCAGCCAGATTGTGTGATGATTTTCTGGAATTTGAGTTCAATTGTGAACACCCGGTGCCTTCCGGCTTTCCCTTCGTGGATTTTATCCTTCCGGCAATCGAGGATATCGAGGTGCTCACTTTAGTGAAGCTATGGGCAGAAATGAAAAGTATTCCCCTGGCATTTGATCTGGATGCATACAGGATTTCAAACTCCAAACTCAAATCCGATACCCTTTTCAAAAAAATGAATTTTCCAACACCTGAATCCTGGCCGGGCTGCCAATTCCCTATCGTGTTAAAGCCGGATCAGGCAAGTGGAAGTCAAGGCGTAGAATTGTTTAATGATCCAGAAATATTTTTGGCCGGATTCCCAACTAAACAGAGCTTGAATAATATGGTCATACAGCAATATTTGGAAGGGCCCTCTTATTCAATTGAAGTTGCAGGTCGTCCAGGAAAATACCAGGTTCTTTCCGTCACGGATCTGACCATGGACAAAATTTATGACTGTAAAAGGGTTACAGCCCCTACACAACTTCCATTGGATCAAATCAGCCGTTTTGAAGAAATGGCCCTTGCCATTGCACAGAGAATTCATCTTACTGGAATAATGGATGTTGAAGTGATACTCAATAAAAATGAACTCAAACTACTTGAAATTGACGCCAGATTTCCCAGCCAGACACCCATGGCTGTTTACTGGTCAACAGGGATCAACATGGTAGAGATACTTGGTAATTTGTTTTTAAATAAAAACCATGTGAACTTTAAACAAAAACATGAACGGTTTGTTGTTATTGAGCATATTCAGGTTTCAGGAGTTGAATTAGAGGTTTGCGGAGAGCATATAATGACCCGGGAAGGTCCTTTGACAATCCAATCCAATTTTTTTGGTGCGAATGAAGCCATTACAAACTTTACTCCGGGGAAAAAACTGTGGGTGGCCACCTTGATATTTTCCGGCAATACTGATGAAGATGTGAGTGCCAAAAGGCAGAATTGCTATGAAAATATTGGAATAGAGAGGAACGATCAGGCATGAATATTATTGAAAAAGTTCGAAAAGATGGTCTTGTTTTTGATGGTGCTATGGGCTCCATGCTTATCAACAAAGGTATCACAGGTTCAGAAGCACCTGAGCTATGGAACTTTAAACATCCTGACATCATCATGGAAATACACCGGGCTTATTATTTGGCTGGTGCTGATGTGGCAAGTGCAAATACTTATGGCGCATCTGCAATAAAACTAAAAAAAATGGGTGTAACCCAAAGTGTGGAAGACGTAAATCGAACTGGGGTTCAAATTGCCAGAGAGGTGTGTGGTAAAGACCAGTATGTTGCAGGTGAATTG
>JAUCGD010000343.1 GCA_030377945.1 Desulfobacterales bacterium HSG17
ACGCGACGAACACTAAAAAAAATTTCTAACTAAAATAGGAGCATCGCCATGACAGAACCCAATAAAGAATGCGAACTCTATAAAGCCTGCTCTTTTATGCAGCACGAGATCAAAAATTCAACAATAATCAAGTCGTTCCATGAAAAATATTGCACTACCAATAAAGAAACCTGCAGCCGCTATATGATCGCTTATGAATGTGGTTTGCGCTTTATCCCTGAGGATTTATTTCCCAATGAATATGATAAGGCCTTACAAATTATAAGCCAGAATACATAAAAATATTGATGTCGATTTTTCACCCTTATGCTTCAAATATCTCCCTTCACATCCGGCACCCCAACCGATTCGACTGATCCGACGATGCACTGTTGTCATTGTATATCATCAGGGCATTGCCTGTCGCACAGCCCAGGGATTGGGTTTTACACATGCTCTTTACGGTTTGTCTTTATGAATTTATGACGGGGTTGTATATATAACATTCAACATTCACTCGATAAAAAAGGGGTTTCATCAAATGGAAAAAGTAACGATCCGATATTGCTTCCGCCTTGAAAACGGTACAATCGAAGATTTCCCATTGGAATTTGAGGCCTCTTCCATGACGTTGGTCAGTCCGGTTTCAAATAATTTACCGGATTGGGCCAAACTCGATTTCGGGCAATGTGAAAACTGCCCCTTGTCGGTACTGGAAAACCCATATTGTCCACTGGCCTTGAGCATTGCTCCCATTGTGGACCGTTTTGACGGTATCTTATCCTATGAAACCCTCGGGCTTGATGTGGACACGGATGACCGCCGCACGAGCCATCAAACCACTGCCCAACGGGCTGTAAGCTCATTAATGGGTCTTGTGATTGCTACTTCGGGATGTCCGCATATGAATTATTTCAAACCCATGGCCCGGTTTCACCTGCCCCTTGCCAATGAAGATGAAACCGCTTACCGATCTTGCTCCATGTATATGATGGCGCAATACTTCCGCCATCAAAAGGGTCTGGATTCTGACCAAACCCTTGCCGGGATGCAAAAAATTTATCGCAACGTCCAGACGGTCAATTATGCCACCGCTCAACGATTAAGGGTTGCAGCCACGACCGATTCATCCATAAATGCATTGATATCACTTGATATTTTCGCTCAAATGATCCCTTTTACGATTGAAGACTCCATGAATCCCTTAGAGAGTTTATTCGCTCCATTTTTAGCCCCGGAGGGACTATCCTAAATATGACTGAAATCAAGGTGAATGGGCACCAATGAATAAACCGGCCCTGAAAAATCCGTCCCGCCAAATTCCCGAGGATGAACCCATCCTGGGAAAGGTCGTCCTGAAGTCGATTTCAGATGAAAAAACTCGTAAGCGGGTACTGGGGTGCCTTTTACAATTATCAAAGAAACCGGATGCCCGGGCAACGACAGAAGCGGTAATGGCGAACTTGCCGGCTGTTATTGCGGAAAGCATCTCGCCCATAAAAGGGCAAAATTTAGCCACAATGGTGCAAAAATGCGGTGCACATGCCGAGTTCGTCCCAAACAATACGCCAATTGACGTATCCATAAACCCGACATTACCTTTGCGTCGCAATCTATCCCAGGTGCTTGATCTTTCCCTTGATCCCGCACTCATCGAGATGTGTTATTATTATCTGCCCGGTTCACAGCAAGCCTGGAAAAAGATCGCTCGCCGAATCATCGCTATCCTCCTTTTTCTTTTTATCTCCGGCGTTGCTGCCTTTGGTGTATGGCAACATCTGCAAACTATTGGAAAAATACCTCTCCGCCAGTTACCACCGCCCGATCAGATTAAATCCATCTCGGCAACCTTGGCTCCGGTAGTTGAAATAAATGCCCCGGTAAAACTTGCCTTTGAGACTCCTTTGATTCAGGATCACCGATTGGAGAATGCTTTTCAACTGGCTATGTACGAATATAACCGTTTATTTTTACCAAAGAGCCGTGAAATTTATGATTTCTCCCAAGAAGCAGTAACACCAATGCCCTATTCCCGAGAAATCCTGTTTCAATATAATTCAGCCAGGTCCCGGCACAAAGTTAAACTCAATATTATTAATCACCCCAACAAAATCTTAGAAAATATCAGCAATCTGGAAATCGCTTTCAGGCACTTTGCCAAACAGCATGCAGGAAAAACCCGATCAAATACTCTCCCGCAACAAACAAAGCAGCAATGGGATCAACAACTGGAAAAGACCCGGCATCATCTGGATGGTCTGGCATACGCTGATTTTATTGATGCGTTTGACGATATCGATGAATACCTACATCAGGAAAATGCCGATCCTGGTGCTTTATTTGCTCTTTCGGAGTGGTATTCCTGGTCTGCTATAGTAAGAGAGCCAGGCACTAAACTGTTGCGACACCGTCTTTCCACTCGCGCGCTGGCGTATTATCTGATTGCCGGGTCCCGAACGACGGATATCAGGATGAAAGCATATTATAAAGGGTTACTGCTCAAAGCCCTGGGCTATCCCGGGGAAGCTGTTCACACCTTAACCAATATCAATGGTCGTGGCCGGATTCTGCGCGACGCAATTCAACTTAAATCGCACACCCTTAAACCCTCTACTATTTTGCCTGACCCTGACTTACCACTGAAGAATTATTTTGCCATGCGCTCCTTGTTTGAAAGCGGTCGATACGTGGGCTGTCATTCTCAATTTATGACAAACCGGAAAATCAATCCGAATTTTCAAGCAGATGGTTTTTTCATGCTGCACCAATCTAAGATCAAACTCACAAAACCCTTTTTCTACAACTATTTCAGGGATCTTCTGGATCAACAGTTGGATGTACTCTCCCGTTTTTTCACCTTACCTCCACTTGGCCGGATGCCTGACCGAGTGGCGAGTATAGTATCATTGGAAAAAGAAATTTCAAACTTTTCCCAAGCCGATGAATTACTGACCAAATGGGTTCCCCTCCAGTTGCAATTGATACAATCCGCTAAACCCACCCGATTTTCTTCATTGGATGGCTCCTCATTGCTTAAAATCCTGGAATCCGATCTTGTCGAAGCGGTTCTTGCCTATGTTGCCCTGTATCCGGAAACATCATCGGCGTTAAAGGATGCCCTGACCGAAGCGTTTTCAAGCCCCTACGTAAAACTTCGTCTTTTACTGACCGAGGCTGATGAACTACCGGACCCGCAACCGATCAATCGTTTATTAAAAAGCATTCAATATGAGGGGCAACAGGCCCAGGCCCTTGAACAAATCCTAAAAAAAATTCCACTCACTGAATTTTGGCCTCGTTATTCCCATCAATTCAAATGGTTCAATGATTACCTGGTGCAAGCATTTTCCGATTCCAGTGTCATCTTAAACCGTTTGGAATATGCTCGAATGTTCCATCAATCCTTTTTAGCCGATGATACCGAAGCACTGTACGAAAAGGTACAGCCATTTTCTCCGGCATACCTGGCCAGAGCTACGGTTGATTATGAAAACAAAATGCGTGCCGACCCGGACCTGTCTCACTTGTCCGGAAACTATGCCTTTCTAGTGCATCAGGCTGAACTGCAATTCAACCGTCGAAATGGGCAGGCCGGCCTTAATACACTTTT
>JAUCGD010000344.1 GCA_030377945.1 Desulfobacterales bacterium HSG17
GTAATCTCTTGTATTTTTTGAAAAATAGCTTTACATACATATCCTTGCTCCTTATCTTTTAGTCAAGACAAAAAAAGTTTGACAAACCATGCAAAGATAAGTAATAGAGCATTTCTGTTATGAGTCTGAAATGAATACATTATTTTGGAATATAACTGGTAATATAAGAGAATTGAAAGGGTAATTATGGAAAGATTATGCTTGCGTCATATGCTTGTTAACCAGACCGGAGTTATTAAATCTGTTAAAGCTGAAGGTGAACTTGGCCGGAGAATCCGTGATATGGGACTGATTCCCAATACTGAAGTAACAATAGTTGGAAGAGCGCCTTTAAAAGATCCTGTTGCCTTAAGGCTGCGGGACTTTACCCTGTCTCTGCGTAATAATGAAGCTGATTTTATAACAGTTGAAGTTCCCGGAGCTTAATGTGGGTCAGATTTTAAATATTGCCCTTGCAGGAAATCCCAATGCAGGAAAAACAACCATGTTCAATGCCCTCACAGGTGCAAGGCAGAGTGTTGGAAACTATCCTGGGGTAACGGTTGAAAAAAGGGAAGGGCAGGTTATTGTCAATGAAAAGAGGCTTGTTATAATTGATCTGCCAGGAACCTATTCCCTGACTGCCTATTCCCAGGAAGAGCTTGTGGCAAGAGACTATCTTGTTAATGAGCGCCCCCATGCTGTTATAGATGTTGTGGATGCCAACAGCCTTGAGCGGCATCTGTATCTTGGGCTTCAATTCATGGAACTTGGCATTCCCATGATACTTGCTCTGAACATGATGGATGAGGTTCGGAAAAGCGGGAAAAAGATCAATACTGAAAAATTGTCAAAGCTTTTGGATATGCCGGTAATTGAGACCGTTGCAAGAACAGGTGAGGGTAAACAGGAGCTTGTTAAAGAAGCGCTCAGATATGCGGAAGAACGAAATAATTTATGGAAACCCATTGAAATCTCATATGGGCCTGATCTTGACCCTGCATTACTGGATATGGCAGCCCTGATTGAAAAAGAAAAATTTTTAACAGAACTTTATCCTCCCCGCTGGCTTGCCTTAAAATATATGGAAGGGGATGTTCAGATAAAAACCTTTGGAAACAGGGCAGGGGACATTGGAAAAAAACTTAATAAAATGGTTGAAAAAACCCAGAAGCACTGCCGGGTAACCCTTGAGACCTCTCCTGAAGCCATTATTGCAGATTACAGATACGGATATATTGCCTCTGTCACCAGGCAGGGAGTTATTACATCAACAGACCGGCAGGATAGAATTGCTGTTTCAGATAAAATAGACCAGGTTCTGACTCACCGCATTATAGGTCCTTCGCTGATGCTCGGTGTATTGTACGCCATGTTTGTTTTTACATTTTCCATTGGTGAAATTCCCATGGGATGGGTGGAAGATTTTTTTGCCTGGCTTGCTGAAATTGTCACCGGTTTTACATCTCCGGGATTGCTCCAATCCCTTCTTGTTGACGGAATTATCGGGGGAGTCGGCGGGGTTCTTGGTTTTGTTCCTTTGATTATGGTTATGTTTCTTGGAATATCCTTTCTGGAAGATTCAGGATATATGGCGCGAATGGCATATATGATGGACAGGGTTTTGCGAATTTTCGGGCTTCATGGATGCTCTGTCATGCCTTTTATTGTATCAGGGGGGATTCCCGGAGGATGTGCGGTTCCAGGAGTTATGGGGACACGGACATTGAGAAGCCCCAAAGAAAAACTGGCAACCCTTATGACCCTGCCTTTTATGCCCTGCGGAGCCAAGGTTCCGGTTTTTCTTCTCCTGGGCGGAGCTTTTTTTAAAGGTTCGGCAGCAGGGGTTTTGTTCTGGATTACCATTGGCGCATGGATTACAGCCTTTGCAGTATCATGGGTTCTCCGCAATACAATAATAAGAGGAGATGCCACTCCCTTTGTTATGGAACTGCCTCCCTACCGGATGCCAACAATAAAAGGCGTGTGCATCCACACCTGGGAAAGAGCCTGGCAGTATATTAAAAAAGCAGGAACCTTTATCCTTGCAGTTTCAATACTGATCTGGGCAGCCATGACATTTCCTTCCCTGCCTGATGACCAGGTAAAATCCTTTGAGATTCAGCGAAAAGCTGTTATAGATCAATTTATAAAAGATCAGGCTATAATAGACCAATCTATAATAGATCGGGCAGCATCAGAACAGAATCCTGAAAATAAAGAAACTTTAAAAAAACAGCTTGTTAAAATTAACAATATGGAAGCTGAAGCAGCATTAAAAAATTCCCTGGCCGGAAAAATAGGCACAGGAATTGAATCTGTAACCGGTCTTGCAGGCTTTGACTGGCGCATAAATATTGCACTGCTGGGAGGATTTGCTGCAAAAGAGGTTATTGTCTCAACTTTGGGCACAGCTTATTCAATGGGAGATTTGAACCCGGAAGATGACAGAGGACTTTCAGACCGTCTGAAAAATGATCCGGGATGGGATGTTCTCAGAGCCTTATCCCTTATGGTCTTTGTCATGCTTTATGCACCTTGTTTTGTTACTGTTGTAACAATGGCAAAGGAATCTTCATGGAAATGGGCAGCCTTCAGTGTAACCTATACAACCATACTGGCTTTTATTGCAGCCACAGCAGTATATCAGGGAGGCAGATTTTTCTTATGATTTTAAATAAAAAAACCAGTTTCATTTTTTTTTTCTTAATCATTTTTTTACTTTCTTGTCCAGGTTCTGCTGTTTCCCAGTCAATTGAACCGGATAACATCAGGGAGATGATTCAGTCATTTAAAGAAGACCGCAGGGGGCCTTTTCGATCCATCAAGTGGTTTTGTGAGGATGGAACCATCAATCCTGCCAGGGAACCATGTGTGGATCAGGAGGGAAATCAACATGCTTTTCATAAAGCACAGGTAATACGTCTGGCTAAATCACAAAGAATCTATCTTGGCCAGATACTTACAGGTACTTCTTTTAACGATTTTCTTGACTCTTCCAATCAAAATTCACGTTTAAAACAATTTATTATAGAACAATATCTCCAGTCAATTGATGACGGGTGGATTTTCCGTAAGGCCAGGTATTACCGGGGAGCCATTCAAATGGAGGATGAACAGGAATGGGGACTGGATTTTCTAAAATTTCTTGCCGGAAAAAAAGACTTGATTATATCCCGGTTTTTCCTTGTAAGGCAGGCTGTTAAAGAAATACCCCACAGAGCAGCAAAAAAGCAGTGGGCATCCATCCGGGCAAAATCAAGAATTGTTGCAGAGCTTTATCGCCCCTTTGACGATTTCAGGGTAAAAATCCACGGCAGACCACAGGTTCAGGACATTGATAAAATTGAGTTATTTCAAAAAATTCATAAAGAGAAAATGTCTGACAAATCCTTGAAAATCCTTGAAAAACTGATAAATGAACTCAAAACAGCCTTTTCCCCTTCACAAGTCAATAAATTGAAAGCCTATATTCCCAAATTACATGACAGTTTGCCTGTTAAATCACAATTGATTGAATTTGTAACGGATTTAATAACTCCGGTCTGGTTAACAAGCATATGACGCAAGCATAATCTTTCCATAATTACCCTTTCAATTCTCT
>JAUCGD010000345.1 GCA_030377945.1 Desulfobacterales bacterium HSG17
TTATAAAAAAAATTATATTTGTTAAGTTTTTAACCTCCTTTCATTAAAATTTATAGGTCTCAGATAAAAAGATTATCGGAAGCTTTACGGCCAATCTTTAGGTTAAATATTGACCTTGTAAGAAAAATGTGGGCCTATTTTAAGGAAGCAATTTCCATGGCACGGGTCATGCGTGCTGCATCAAGCTGTAGATTTGAAACCCCGTCATTTTCATAAAGATTTTTTTCATTTTCCCATAGCATTTTGTTCCATTTTGAATAGAAAAAGATTGAATCATGATATTCATCACCATATTCATCATGGGATTGTTCGGCTTCAGCCTGGATTAATTCAATGTCATGAAGATATATTGCAATTTTTTTGTCGTTTGTAATTTCCAGGGCTCTCAGGCATATGTCCATAAATAAATATCTTCCAGCTTGAGGATTGAACCCTCCTATGGTTAAAAAGAAATCCTTATCAATTCCCAAAAAATGGTTTAGCATCTGAAAAGAGCGTGTTTTACAGGTATGGGGAAAATCTTTGTCAAGGTGAGAATAAGCTGAAACAGGGCAGTTATTGGCATCAACAACCATGCCTGCATGAACAAGGTTATTGAACCTGTTGATTATTTTACCCCCGAATATTTTTTTTTTGCCGAATTTGTTAATTCCTCTTTTAAGAGTATTAAGCCAGTCTTTTCCCGGTATAAGGTTTTTGCCCATGAATACAAGGTTTTTCCCTTTGGCGCTGATTCCTGCCAAATTTATCATTTCCGTAAGGCAATTGTATTTTTTCATGGTGAGTATGGAAATATCACCTTCAAGGCTTTGCAGTATTTTTTTTGTAGGTTTTGAGATTTTTTCAGGTTGAATCAGGATAACTTCAAAATTTTCATTTTGAGAGAGTGTTGCAATCGCTTCGAGAATAATCATTAGAATATCAGAGTTTTCAACTATTGGAACAATGATCGACCAATCTGTATCCGGTGTTGTTTCGGAAACAAGTGGATCAGGGTTTTGAGATTGATTTGCCTGGATTACAGATTGTATAATATTTGTAATTTTGTCTATGCTTTTATCAGGTTCGTGAAGTTCACTCTTTAGATAGTTTTGGACACCATCTTGATCTATCATTGAAGAAAAGTTTTTTTGTTTTTTTATTGCTTCGGACAATTCCTTTGGAGTCAGTTTTATTGCAGCTTTTTTTTCTGCCAGGAATGAGTCATGTGTTATGGCTGTTTCAAGGTCAAGTTCCACAAGCGGCTTGCCAAAGGCAAGCGCTTCAAGACCTGTTGTGCTGGCTTCGGAAAGGACACATAGATCGCTCATTGCCATCAGGTTATAGGTATCTTCTTCTCCATGGATAAAATTGATATGAATTCTGAACTGTTCCGGAATTTGTTTTATCCATTTATCAATATCCTTTCTGGGACTTGCTGGATGAAATTTGATAAACAGGCTGAAATCTTTATTATCCTGCATGATATTAAAAAGAGGGAGCAGCTCTTCTGTTGGAATCAGGGTGATTGAAAAAAGCAGCAGTATTACAAAACAGTCTTCGTGATTATATTGTTTTCTTTTTTTCTCCCGGATATTGTTTTGTTTTGATTTATTGATTTGAGTGATTATGTGTGTATTGCCGACAGGGATGATTTTTTCTTCCGGGGCTTCAAAACTACAAAGTTTTTCTTTTGTACTCCTGCCCCAGACCAGGTTAAGAATGCTGTATTGTGCATGTCCGGTCAGGTCGAAATTCAGATATGAACTTGCGGTGGTTAATAATCCTTCTTGCAAGGTGATTAAGGGAACACCTTGTTTTTTTGCATGAAATGAAAACATTTTTCCCCAGCGATTTAATTCATGGAGTACTATGCATAAATCCAGATTGGTTTTTTTTAGATAATTTTTAAAACCAACATATTCTTGGGCTGTGGCAAAAAGTGTTTTGTCTATCACTGTAGTCATTTGAAGGCTGAACGCCTTATCTTTTAATAAAGCGGATGCAAAGCCTTTTCTCATGATGTGATAATTTTTATATATTTCATCTGTATCTGAGTCATCCAGGAAATCAAAGATATGTGAATAATCAAGGTTTGTCTCTATTGCTGTTATTTCCTGGGAGCGTTCTGCCTGTGCCACTAGATATTCAATCTTTGCGCCTTGAGAAGCTATTCCTTCCATGAGGGGTATTATGAATCGGGTATGATGCTTTAATGCAATATATGCAGTAACTTTTTTGTTTTTCCAGAAATTGCTCATGGTGTATTTCCTGCCTCATAACTTATTTTTTGATGTTTTCCTGTGACAATTGCATAAATTATGTCAGTTATGTCATCTGTTTTTTTATGAATATTTATGATGCTCTTTAACAAATCCCGCACATGGTGATAAGAATTTATAATTGTAAGATAACCTGAAACAGCGGGAGGAACCATTTTGTCCATAACAAGGCAGGGTATCCCATTGGATTCTGCCACTATTGTTGAATAACATTGTGAAGCCGCCAGGACAACATCAGCCATAATCATTTCCCAAGGTGCCCCAAGGGAATGGAATGAAAATGAATTGAATTTGCCAAGGGTTTTGTCGCTTATGGTTTTAATTACCTGTTCATGGGTATGTGTTCCTCTTGTCTGATCTTCTCCAATACAGAACATTAAATGAATATTAGTGCCAAATATGGAGATTTCTTCAATCAAACGTCGGTATTCATAGCTCATGGCAACATTATGGGGCAGGAAAACTATGATTTTATTCTTGGGTATATTATATTTTATCCTGTAATGATAAATAGATTGCAGTCCGTTTCTCCACAGGACACTGCTTCCGGGTGAAAAAACTTTGCCTTCATATCTGGGGAGTTTCCATATCTTAGCATTAATATCCTGGCTTTCATCATTCAGATAGTCAAAACTAAGTTCATTTGTTGTTATGATGCCGTCAAGCATAGATGGCACAAGTGTCCAGCGGGTATACAGGGATAAAAGCTCATATCCTGCGATAAATATATTATTTTCACGGGCTAATTTTACCCATTCGTAAAATATGATTTCCTCGGGGCTTGATGAACCAAGGGGCGTGGGAATCTGTAGAATAATTCCGCATACATTGGTAACATGCGGTAGATGCAGGCAACCTTCAGCCATGAGTCCTCCGCCAAGATCATCTGTTATAAGAGGTTTCCAGACTTCAAGGCCCTGTGAAAACTGAATTTCGGGAATAAGCTGTCTTTTTTTTTGAAAATTTTCAACACATGGCGGGATAATTCTTCTGCTTGCCTGAAAAGTAAGAGGGTCAAGGGGTTTTATCATTTCCAGAATTTCTTTATCTTTTTCAGGTACAATGAATTGTATATTGATTTTACAAATACCTGCCTTTAAAAGTTTTAAAAAATCAACAATAATCGGTGATACCTGGTTATCCTGAAGTACCCATAAAAGGGTTGGTTTTGTTTGATCTTGAGTCATAGTTGAAATACCCTGTATCCTGTATTTTAATCAACAAGCTTGCTGCTGCTTGGAATATTAATTATTCTATCCTTTAATTCATTAACTGCTGATAAATCCATTGCAGGACAATGCTGATACATGGGCAATTGGTGC
>JAUCGD010000346.1 GCA_030377945.1 Desulfobacterales bacterium HSG17
AGCAGATAAAGATATAGAAATAATAGATGGTTATGTAGGCAGAGGGTACGCCCTTTCCCGGCCAGAAGAGCTTTCCCTGATCTGTGACCTGGCAAAAACCGAAGGCATTTTCCTTGACCCTGTTTATACAGGAAAAGCATTCTACGGAATGATAAAAGAACTTGAAAAAGATCCAAATTGCTTTGGCCCAAAGATAATGTTTATCCACACAGGGGGTATATTCGGATTGTTTCCCAAAGCTCAGGAAATCGCTTTGCTTGTTTAACCCCCTGCCCATTTTTCTTTAACAACCACCCCAACCCACTCCAAAAGCCCCTGATAAACAGATAAGGTAATACCAATCAAAAAAAGAGCAGCCAGAACCTTGGAAAGATCGCTCTGATAAAGGGCAATACGGATACTATATCCAATTCCGGCATTTGCTGCAATAAACTCAGCCACAATGGTTCCTGCCATTGCCAGGGTTGCACTTCCTGAAATCACAGTTGTCAGCTTACCTATGTTTTCAAAAGCCCGAATCTTTACTTCAAGCTGCCACCGCATTTTACCTGTCACCCTGTAAAAATGTTCAATATCATTTATAGGCTCTGACATGATTCCAATTATAGTCAAAAGCAAAGGAAAATAACAGATCATGGCAGCAATCAAAAGCCTTGATATAAAACCGTCACCCAAAAGAATAAATATAATAGGTGCAATTGCAACAATGGGATAAGCCTGAATATTATAAGCTGCCACCTTTACAAATGAACCAAACCAGGTGGCCTGCCTGCCTAAAATACCCACAAAAAGAGCCATACAGATTGAAGCAATCTGGCCGATAACAGCCACGGAAAGAGTATTTAGTACATCAAAAAAATACCGCCTGTATTCATTATGAAACACCTGCCATATATCAGAAAGGCCTGGAATCACATAATCGGAAAGTTTAAGAGTATATTTAATAAACAAAAGAAAGCCAAGTCCAAGACTGAAGATAATAAAAAACTGATAAATACGCCTATGCAGCATTCATAATCTCCAGCATAGCCATCTCAAGCTTTTGTTTGTCTAATTTTAGTTTATTTGATTTTAGTTTATCTGGTTCTTTATTTGCTCTTTTATCAGACTTCGAGCCTGTTTTTAAATCCAGGCCTTGTATAGTTTTCAATTGAGGGTTTTTATTAATATCACGAAGAACAAAAATATCTCTGCATAATTTTGAAACCTCAACAACATTATGTGAAATATATAAAAAACATGTGTCAGGAAACATGTCCTTTATCCTGAGAATAATATTTTCCCTTGTAAGTTCATCAACATTTGCAAGGCTTTCATCTAAAATAAGCAGATGAAAATCCTGAACAAGATAGCGAATCAGATTAATCCTGTTTTTCTGACCCAGAGAAAGCTGGGAAAAGCGGTGAGTCATACATTCCTCAATCCCGAAAATGCTGACAAGCTCTTGTTTTACTTCTTGTTTATCATGTGGTGTTATCTTATCCAGATGAGTAGAGATAGCAGACCATCCAGGCAGGCGCTCAAGATTGTAAGTATAGGCAATACGCTCCATGCTTTTGACTCTTATATCACCTGAAAAACCTTTAAGATCACCTGAAATAATCTTTGCAAAAGAGGTTTTTCCCACTCCTGAAGGCCCGAAAAGCGCATTAAAACCCGGGTCAGTCAGTTTTAAAGACAAATCCTTAAATACATAATTATCTGTATCAGGGTATTTATAACTTATATTTGAGCAGTCAAGAAGCATAAAAAAATCAAGGTTTGGAAATCAAAGCAGTGAGAGCCATATGAACAGCACTGAATTTAACAGATATTTAAATTTAAAGCTTTCATTAGACCATTTTTGTTTCTATATATTCACTAAGGGTTTTTATTGTCTGCAATGCAGGGCGGCCTTGTTTCATATCCCTTATCTCAACTCCAAAATAAGTTTTTATCTGAAAAACCAGTTCGACCGCATCAATTGAATCAAGCCCGAATTTATCACCAAAAAGAGGATCATTATCTCCAATATCTTCCAGCTCAATATCAACCAGGTTTAATTCTTTTATAATCATTTTTTTTATTTGATTTTTTAAATCCATGTTTTCCTTTATACAAGCTCTGAAAGCTCTTTGAGCATAGCCTGTTCATTTTCAGCGCAGTTTCTTAAAATATCAGCCATTGCCGGATAGGTTTCAGTTTCCGAAGCCCTTTGCTTACATATTCGTGAACCCATAACTGCAAACTCACGCCATTGGTCTCCAATCTCAGTTATCCTGGAAGACATATCCATAAGTTTATTATTTTCTATTATATCAGCAGCTTCCTGCAAAAAAGCTCCGTAAATATAGCGAAACCCTGCCCCGCCTGTTCCAATCTCCTCCTGCATACGCACAACCTGGCCCAGATAAAGGGCAGCCTTTCTCTGTCCCAGGGTTTCAGGCCATGTTTCCATTTTCTTTGCCAGATAGCGCATTCCCCTGATTCCAAGAAAAGGCCCCGGAGCTTTGAGCATGGTTTTGCATACCTCTTTTATACCTTGTTTAACAGCTTGATTAAAATCAGGATTTTCAGGAATATGCTCCACAAAATACATACGGCCTTTTGGGGGCATTGGCCCTCTTGCAAACCTGGCTTTTTGAAGATCTTCCGAAGGACACCTCACAGGATCGGGAAAAACCGGATCACTAATAATATAATCATTACCTTCCTTTCCATAGGCAACCAGATTATGCATATTAAAATGAAACCTGTAACGCCTGGGAAAATAACTCAGCCAGTATGCCCCTGTCCTGCATCCCACAGGAATCTGCTGTTCCAGTTTTCTGTCAAGTGCTGCCATAGCTTTATCAGGATTTCTAAATTTTTCCCATTTCAGCTTAACCCCAAGGCGCTTTGTAACCCGCTTCATTATCCCGCCTGTGCCAATCCGAAAAGCACTTAAAGGCAGGTTATTAAGCCTTATAAATGGAAAATAACCAAAAAAAAGCCCAGAACCAATACCAAAAACCATGGCCTCGCTGATCTTTAATCCATGATGTGAAAGCAGGTTTGAAAGCACCCCGGTTTCACAGTGTGCAGACTGATGATGTTCAAAAGGAATTTCCATTTAACTCTGATCCTCATAGAATTTTGTTTCTGAAATATCCGGAACCTCATTAAGCTGAGAAATGGAAAGCCCAAATACATCTGCATACCGGGACAGAATTTCAGGTTTAAGTTTATTATACACTCTCATCTTTAAATGCCGATTTACCCTCCACCTTGGCAGGCTGACATAACTTGCCAGAAGACCGGCATCCATAAGATTTTTTTTCATATGAAATGCCAAAGGGCTGCGTTTTCCTGCTTTAATCAGCTTGATCTGCTCAATAATATCATGGGTTATAAGTTCCCATGCCTGGTCATTAACAACAGTTTTCGGGTCCCAGCCTACACTCTGAACAAGAGTATAACGACCATTCTCATCAACAGCATAACTAATCTCTTTCAGCCCGTCATTAATGCCGTTATCCTGGGGTACATCCTGTTTTTTCATAATTAAAACCAATTTTAAATAAATAAAAAAAGAATCTAAAAATCGTTAGCTTATTGCCAAAA
>JAUCGD010000347.1 GCA_030377945.1 Desulfobacterales bacterium HSG17
AGTTCTGTTTTATATTGGATTTTTGGGCGGTTTATGTGGGTTCTGAGAGGGATGAAAAGGTTATAGGACTGGATTTTGGGTACAATTTTTTATTGCGATGGTATTTGATTTGTATATCTGTATTTTGGATTTATATGTCGCTGTCCATTCTGGTCATCAAAGCGAGTTTGTATATAATCTGAAAAAGTGGATTTTGTTTTATAACGAACTGATCAGGTGTTGAATTTTCAACAAGTCACTTATAATATTTTAGATAAAATAGGAGATAGTTTGGGATACCAATCGAGTTCATTAAAATGGTTTATATCTCCAGTAGAACTAAACCGCTTCGCGGTGGGGTGGGACAACCTCTGGTCCATATTTTTGATTTTGTGGCCATCTTGAAGGTTGCTTCTTTTAGCTGAACTGTGATATTAAATCATCATGAGTACTATTTTTAAAAACCTTGTTCTTAACACCGTGAAACAGTGGAACACCTTCGTACCAAGGCTTTCAATACAATCCCCATAGTATATGAAAAACCGTGGTTTGCCCCCCCTTTTTTCTTCAGGTTTAGTTCTACAAATTTAATCCTTCATCTCAAAATATTTGATGATTTTGACTTTTGCTGCATATATTCAATTTGGTTTTATGATAACGGCTTTGGCTAGCTGACATCAAGATTTCAGTTCTGAATACCGATAGTGTTTTTATGTTGCAACTTACAATGAAAAAAGTGTTTGTTATTTGTTTTTTCTCTTTTTTGCTGCAAACATCATGTTTTGCCAAGGATTTTATTCTAGAGTTTGTCGAGGAAAACTATCAGGAAACCCGTAGCTCATTTTCTTATTCTCCAATCATTTATCATTCCATTCAGGCTCGATCTGAAACAGGCCCCAAGCTGCTCGTACTTATAGGAGATGATTTTCATCGTCGAAAATGGCTCAGGCAGTATATTGGAGAAAGTAAAGAATTTATTGCTAAAGTGCCGGATGATATGGATGACCTTTTTATTTCATCAAAAGCATTTGAAATTGATGTAACTTCTATTCATCCGTTCGATTTAGCTCTCTATAGAAAAGGGGAAGAAGATAGCAAACAGGGCTTGGGTCAATTCAGGTGGGAAAGCGATGTATATAAATCAAATCGTAAAGAAATGAAACAAAAGACATCAAGGTTGGAATCAACTAAAAGTAACCTTAAAAAAAACCTTATAGAACAAAGAAAAAAGCAGCAGCAGGAAAATACTCTAAAAAAAGCGCAACAAGAAAAAGATAAATCAGCGGAAAATGAAAAAAAGCGACTTGAAAAGGAAGAATTATTAAAAGCCAGTGAAGAACAGCGTGAAGCCGAAGAATTAAAGCTGAATGAAGAGTTAGAAAAAATAAAAGCGGAAAACGACCTGCGGCTTACAATTCTTGCCGAGCGAAGAGCAGCTGAAGACACACAACGTCGGGAAGAACTGGAACAAAGATGGATTGAACTAAAAAAAAGATTACTGAAAGATGATAGAATAAAAAACCTTGAACAAGCTGAACGAAGAAAAGAAATTCAAAGAAGATGGATTGAACTTAGACAAAGCTATGAGTGATACTGAGATAGTAAAAAAGTGACAGATATATAAGCCACGAGAATCATCTCCGGGTATTGTTCCATTACACTTAGCAATATATATGTTTTTTGAATGAGTTTCTAATCAGTTCCAATGGAAATGAATACTATATTGGTTGCAGGGTCAATAATCTCTTTGAAAATCACATTATATATAGTTTTTTCTACAACATGTCTGGCAATTTTTCCTTTGATAATCGTTCCTTTTTCACATCTGTTTTTTATGTTAATGGTTGATGTCGACTCGGACAGGGATGTGAGCTGCATTAATCCAAGTTTTTTTCTTAAAGCCTGAAGACCTTTGATTTCATTTTCTATTTTTTCTATTTTTTCTGATTCATCAGTAATTTCCTGTTCAAAAGCAGCAAGACGTGCTTTAAACTCAATCTCAATACGCTCTACCTTGGAAACAGCATCTTCATCACTCTCTTCCTCTTCGGGTTCCGGATCAATTTTATTTTGAATATAGTCTGATATTTCTTCCAGTGTCATATCTTTGGTAAGTGTCATAATTTGATCAAGAAACTCCAAAGCAGCATCGGTTTCAGGGATTTTTAAATAGTAAGTCCTGATGGATGAAAATTCTGGCAGACCGTATAAATACCTGAGCTTCTCTTTAAGTCCCTCAGACTGAAAAAGTTCCGGTGCTTTAATAATTTCAATAAGGTTTTTAAAGATGGCTTGTTCAAAATCATGAGTTTCTTCTTTTAAATCTTTTTTGTATTTTTCTTTTAATTCAGCAATGTCATCTTTTTTTTGTAAAATTGACAAATCACTGTTTTTTATATCCAGCGTATGATCTATGGCAATGATTTTGTCATTGGGCTGTATACCAACCCAGAGAGTAGATGGAGCATACTCCCCTTTAACAACATTGTGAATGGTCATTCCCTGCAGGGCAACCACTTGTGAGCCTTTAATAGTTGAATTTGAAGCCAGGAGTTCTCCTGCAGTCTGAATGTCTGAATTAATAATGGATTTGGATACTTTAACTGAACCCTTGCAGATTATATTTGCCTGATTAACACTATCTTGATCCTTTAGTTTCTTATCTGTTCCAATATCCCCTTTAACATCAATCGTATCGGTGGCGGTGACACTTCCAAAAAGAGAGCCGAGGAGTAACAGGGAGTGACATTTCACAATAGCTTCCCAGGTTATAATGCCTATCATTTCAACTTTTACAGATTCATAGTTGTCTTTGGTGTCACAACTGATGTTGCCTGTAATGGCTTTGATATTAGTTGTTTTGGCAACAGGCTCTACCATAATTGTTGTAGGGTTTTTTAAGAGAGGCCGGCCATCTATCTGGGCAATAAAAATGGTACCTTTTTTAATGACACCGCTTCCTGCATTTAATACATAGATGGAAGGTTTGTTTGCCTGTATAGGGTACCCTAAAACATCTTTTCCAGGTTTCCCTTTTTCTCCGGGAACTATCTGGGCGATAAGAGTGCCTTTTTTGACAAAAACAGGCTCACTGCTATTTTTTTCTTCTTGCTCATTGTCTGTTTTTTGATTATCACTCTCTTCATCTTCATCTTCATCTTCATCTTTTTCAGTCTCAAGCTCAGCAGGATTTTCTTTTGATGTTTTCTTTTCACTGTTATCTTCAGTATTCTCTTTTTTCTCTGGCTCTTCTGTCTTTTCCGATTCTGTCTCCTCTGATTCAACATGCTCTGATTCTGTATTATCAGGTTCTTCAGTCTTAGCCTCTTCAGCATCAGGCACTTGTTGTGCATTTGTAAACTCATTTTCAAAGTAAAATTGGATATCCTCATTGGTACACTGCTCTGGTGGATACCCTTTGGCAATAAGAATTTGTGAATTTTTTTCAGCTTTGTGAATAAACTCCTCTAAAACAGTATCATTCACAACACCAAATTTGACACCTGCTCTTCTGAGCCAAGCCCTGTTTGCTATCTTCTTCCCCTTTTCTATAGAGAGCTAAATCGAACGGATGAATAGAAGTTACATCAATTTCAAATGCTT
>JAUCGD010000348.1 GCA_030377945.1 Desulfobacterales bacterium HSG17
TTAACCATTCAATTTTTTCATTCAACAGGTTATAAAATTTTTCATGTTCAACATTATTTATGTGTTTGTATAGAATTTCAACTGTCTTTGCTTCTCAACTTTTTAATTGCCATGCTGCTTTCCTTCCGCTATGTTATGATTCATATCAAACAACAGGGAAAGTTAATTTTTTAAATAAATTTAGCAAGCAATAACAGCATAAAAAACGAATTGAAAAACTTGTATTTTTTTTTTAAATAAAAGCAGGGTATAAAAAAAACCGGAATATAGTGCAAGATTAACACATGAAAAACAATAACCAGTCAAGCCCGGAAATAATGATTTCGGATTTTCTCATGCAGCTCAGCAATGAGCCTATATTAATTCTTAATACTGATTTTACCATTGCACGGGCTAATGACTCTTTTTTTAAAACAACCGGAAAATCTGCCAGTAGCGTTATTGGATCATATTGCTATCAGGCAATTTACGGACTTGATATACACTGCTTCAGTGCAAAACCCGGATATGCCTGCCCGGTTCTTGAAACCCTGCGAAGCGGGGAGTCTTCACATGTGATTCATGAAATACCTGTTTCCGGTGCCGGTTCAACATATTATAATGTTGTATCCTATCCTATTAAAAATACCGCAGGAGATGTGACCCGGATTATTGAAATCTGGCAGGATTTAACACATGAATTTCATTCCAGGATGGAAAAGCGGTCCAGGCGGTTAAAAGATGATTTAAACCGTATGGTAAATGAAGAACGGATAATGTCCCTTGGTAAACTTGCAGCCAGCTGCGTGCATGAGATTAATAATCCTATCCAGGGACTGCTCACTTTCAGCCGTCTTATGGAAAATATCCTGTCGGAAAACAGCCTGGAAAAAAATGATATTGAAGACATGCGCCGATATACCATGCTCATGTCAGGAGAACTTGAGCGCTGCGGCAATATTGTTTCAGGTCTGCTCTCTTTTGCACGGGAAACATCCATGACGCATACGGATATAGTGTTCAATGATCTGGTTCAAGGCGTAATTACCCTGACGCAGCATAAAATGCTTCTTCAGAATATCCAGCTCAACCTGAATATCTCTAAACATCCCATGATGATACAGGGGGATAAAAACCAGATTCAGCAATGCCTGTTAAATATCATTTTTAATGCAATGGAAGCCATGCCTGAAGGGGGTGAACTATGTGTGTCTGCAAAACCTGGTAAACAGAAAAATAAAACCTGCATTGAAATTCAGGACACAGGAGAGGGCATCAGCCCGGAAAACCTGGACAATATCTTTGACCCTTTTTTTACAACAAAAGCAGACGGCCAGGGAACCGGTTTGGGATTATCAATAGTTTACGGTGTGGTCAAAGGACATGGCGGCGAGATTCAAGTCAAAAGTGTGCCGGACAAAGGTACGAGATTTATTCTTGAATTTCCCATGTGTCAATTTCCCATAGACCAATTTCCCATAGACCAGGGAGAAGCGCCATGAAAGACAAAATGCGAATCATGATTGCAGATGATGAAATGATAATAAGGGAATCATTTGTACAATGGTTTCGGCGGGCAGGACATCCTGTGGATTCTGCTGCAAACGGTATTGAAGCCCTGGAAAAAATGGAAAAATCTGCTATTGATCTTTTATTTGCCGATATTAAAATGCCGGGCATGAACGGCATAGATCTGCTGAAAAATGTTAAAAAGGAATACCCTGATACCATTGTTGTAATAATTACAGCTTTTGGAACCATTGAGACCGCAGTTGAAGCAATGAAAATCGGTGCGGCTGATTATCTGCTAAAGCCTTTTAAGCCGGAACAATTAACCCTGGTCATGGAAAAAGTTGCCCGGCAAAAAGAAATAGCAGCGGAAAACACCTGGCTTAAGGGAGAGCTGAACCGTGTACGGCCCTTTGAAAATATAATCGGGCAATCTGCTTCTATGGAAGAAGTTTTCAAGATGATCCCTGAAGTTGCAATAAGCGATGCTTCGGTGCTGGTTCTTGGTGAAACCGGTACAGGAAAAGAACTGGTGGCAAAAGCTATTCATGCTAAAAGTACTCGAAATCAGAATCCTTTTATTGCCATTAACTGCGGGGCAATCCCGGACTCACTTTTGGAAAGCGAGCTTTTTGGTCATCAGAAAGGTGCTTTTACCGGTGCAACTCAGACCAGGAAAGGCTTTCTGGAAGTGGTGCGCGGCGGTACACTTTTTTTAGATGAAATCGGGGAAATAAGTACCCGGATGCAGGTGGAACTTCTCCGGGTTCTGGATGAAAAAAAAGTGACAAGGGTAGGAAGCAGTTATCCTGTTGATGTTGATTTTCGGCTGATTTCCGCAACCCGGAGAAACCTGGAAAATCGGGTTAAAACCGACTCTTTCCGCCGGGATTTTTTCTACCGCATTAATGTTATTAGCATTCACCTTCCCCCATTGCGAAAGCGTAAACATGACATACCCCTTCTGGCCTCCCATTTTCTACAAAAATACAGCAGGGAAACAAATAAAAAAGTTGATCATATCTCACGAGATGCTTTGAACATGTTTTCTGACTATGACTGGCCTGGAAATGTCCGTGAACTTGAAAATGCTGTTGAAAGAGCTGTGGTGCTGTCAAAATCTCGAAGCCTGGGGCCGAATGATTTCGCTTTCCTGCAAAAAACGGAAACCTGCCTGACACCTTTGCCACAGGGACAGCGCTCCCTTAAAGAAAACGAAAAAGAGTATATACAACAGGTGCTGGAAAGCTGCGGCTGGAATATATCTCAATCTGCCAGGATTCTGGATATCAACAGGGTAACCCTGCATAAAAAGATTAAACGATTTAATCTCATTCGCCCGGAATCCTGAAGAGCTTTGGGAGAATCCCCCTTGACATCAGGAAATAATATCATTGCAGTAATTCCCCTGGGAGATGTTTTTCATATCATCCCAAATATTGTAGCTGCAAATATTCAGGCTGTTTACTCCCTGCCTGTTGAAATCCTGGGGCCAATGAAACTGCCGGAATATGCTTTTGATAAAAAAAGGATGCAGTATGATGCAGGGTGTATTCTGGATCTGCTGGACAAAACCGATACAGAAACTGCTGACAAGATAATCGCCGTCTGTACAGTTGACCTGTTCATCCCAATCTTTACCCATGTATTTGGAGAAGCCCAGCTTGGTGGAAAATCAGCAGTTGTTTCAATATACAGACTGCAACAATCCCCAGAATCCCTTTCTGAATCCCTGATTTTTGAGCATCTGATTTATGAACGTATGGCAAAAGTAGCTCTCCATGAAACAGGTCATTTATTCAACATGCATCACTGCCATGATGAAAAATGCCTGATGCACTTTTCCGGCAACCTGGATGACCTGGATAAAACTCCCATGCTGATATGCCGATACTGCCTTGCTGTGTTTAGGGATGCGATAAAATCCTGATTCAAAAAGTGTAACTATTGGCATCAGTGGTGCTGCCAATAGCTACACTTCTGTCTAACATTTTGAATATATTGCTTATCATTTATTTACACCCGTTTGTATTTCAATATTGTGTATATATATTTTACACTTGCTGTTTTCCCATAATTTTTTT
>JAUCGD010000349.1 GCA_030377945.1 Desulfobacterales bacterium HSG17
AATGCCGGAGCTGTTGAGAAATATAAGCTCTCTCAAATCAAAAATAAGTTCTGTTATATTTGCATCTGATATTTTTTCAAGAATTTCTTCAAAAAATTCCTCGATTTTTTCATATTCCTCAGGCATTGCTGCAAGTTTACCAGACATTATCAAGGTTCCCTTGCCGTCAAAATCTACATTATAACCTTTTCCTTCGATTTTCATATTAAGCATCCTTTTCTGTCAGTGAAATCCGCGCCAAAGTTGTTATCATCGCGGTATCAGATTCCATTTTAATCTGCCAGGCAAGCCTGACATTTTGCATTACTATCCTGATATATCCGAGTTGTGACTTACTCTTTCCAAGCTTTTTAGCAGCTTTTGCCTCTTTCATTTTCTGTTTAAAAAGCTTTCTGATATTATCTGATTCCAGAATCTGATTAGCTGCATTTTCAAGGCCTGTTATCATGGACGGATCACTTTGATTTACAACATAAACCAGAAGTTCGTCATTTTTCAGGCATAAATCCGTTGTAATAATATAATCGTGATCCTGGCATCCGTATTTAACAGAATTTTCTATCAATTCCACGCAAACAGAGTGCAGAACGGTTTTTATCTGTTTTTCTTTTTCAGAATCAACAAACAAAGACCATATATCGCCCATGAATTCGGCTGAACGATCCTTTGAAGCCCAGAGCTTTTTCTGATCAATTGATCTGGCTCTCAGCCTCAGCGTACTTGAAAGATCAAACCTTTCACTTTCTTCAGGATCAATATAATCTCCGATCACAATTGTTTTATCTTCAGCCATCTGAATCTCCTTATTTTTAACATAATTACCAAAGTCATATCATCATCTCTTCTGTTATTGAAGAACCCCAATAAAACAGGCATGATGATTTTTTATATGGATTACGGGTCCAAGATCACTTTCATACAATCTAACAGATAGCACAGAACTAGGCAAGTGGATTTTGTGACTTTATCACCCTTTTCTTTTCACAATTACCAGAGTCATGTCATCATCTCTCTTGTTCGCACACCACTTAAGAACATCGGCCATGATATTTTCCTGCATGGCTTCAAGTTCAAGAAGAACATGTTTTTTCACAATATCTGTAAATCCGTTGATATCAAGCATTTCACCTTCAATATTTTCTCCCTCGGTAAGACCGTCTGTATACAGAACCATGATATCACCTTTTTCCAGTTCAAAATAGGAATTTTTGGTTGGTTTGGAAATATCTTCTTTAAAATTAAGATAAAGGCCCTTTGTCCTGATCAGTTCAAAACTATCTGATTGCCGTCGGTAAACAATAATTCTCAGATGTACTCCAGCATGTTCAAATTTCCCGCTGCCCAGGTATTTCAAGGCGTTGAATGTCATAAAATGATTTTCTTTAAGTCGTTTATGAACGTTTCGATATAGAATACTGTTTGTCATGACAACCACGTCTCTGGCCTCGCAATTCATGCTTGTTGTGACAGTAGCATGAACAGTTTGAGCCATCATCATAATCAGACCGGGTTTCACTCCGTGACCTGACACGTCTCCTATTGAAATCCAGAGATTTCCCTGTTTGTCAAAGGTGATGTCGTAATAGTCACCACCGACCTGATCTGCGGTCACCATGGATGCTGCTATTTCAAAATCAGGATGAATGCTGTTTATAGAATCCGGCAGCAGACCGGTCTGAATAGTCCTTGCAAGTTCCATTTCCTGTGAAAGGAGTTTTGCCTCGGTTTCTGCCTTCACCTGGCTTACATAAAGATATTTGAGAGTGATCTGGGTCTCAATACGGGCAATGAGTTCCTGCTTGGAAAAAGGTTTTGTCAGATAATCGCTTGCGCCCGAATCAAAACCGGCTACCAGATCGTCGATCTGATTTTTAGCGGTCAGCATGACCACAGGCAGCTCGTTTGCCGAATATTTATCCCTCAGACGTTGACACACTTCATACCCTGATATTCCGGGCATCATTACATCCAAAAGCACAATGTCGAATTTTTGACCGCTTTCAAAAGCGTCAAGAGCCTCTCTTCCATCAGAGGCCAGTGTGACCGAATAGTATTCCGAGGTAAGCTGGTTTTTAAGAACCTGGAGATTTATCGGTTCGTCATCAACGGCCAGTACCCTGCACAATTCATTGTTGCATAAATTTTCCTGCGGAATTTCAGCCGTGTCCATGTCCACTGTTTCTGTGAGTTCCTCTGATTTTGTCGATATTTCGGACACACGGGTGTCTCTTTCGAGAATATCAGCTCCTTGCATGTGTTCGGCTTTTTCCCCGGAAACAGGCAGGGTAAAGGTAAAGCGCGAGCCTTTCCCGATCTCCGATTCTGCCTGGATATCTCCGCCGTGAAGCTCTACCAGATTTTTAGTAATTGCAAGTCCCAGACCGGTTCCCCCGTATTCCCGTTCTGTGGAACCGTCAACCTGCTCAAAAGACTCATATATCCGTTCAAGATCTTTTTTGGGAATACCGACTCCAGTGTCGGAAACAGTAACAGCAATAAACTTGTTTTCAAGTTTAGCAGATATGGAAACATCTCCAGCCTTGGTGAATTTGACCGCATTTCCAACCAGGTTATGCATAATCTGCTGTACCCGGTCTTCATCTGCGTTCACAGCAGGAAGATCAGTATCAATCTGATTTACGAGCCGCACGTCCTTATTGCCGATCAGGTGCTGAGACAGCATGATAACCACCTGGGTGACAGTTCTCATGTCAAGGGGCTTTGTCCGAAGCTGAATTTCCTTATGCTTCATCTTTGAAAAATCCAGTATGTCATTGACCAGGTTGGTCAACCTGCGCCCGCTGGAAGCAACCATTGAGAGATTTTGAGTGACCTGCTCGCCAAGCTGCCCTGCTGCACCGTCAATTAGGGACTCGGCTATGCCGATAATACCGTTGAGTGGTGTTCGCAGTTCATGGGATGTATTGGCGAGGAAATCATCTTTCATTTTATCCAGTTTTCGCAAGTTTTCGGCTGTACTGCGTTCCTGTTCGGCAACCCTGCGTTGTAATTTCAGTTTGTTTCTCTGTGACTGAAACAAAAAGGCGATAACTCCCAATACAGCAGCAATACAGAGAAGATAAAACCATCCTGCTTTCCAGAACGGTGAATCCACAATGACTTTCAATGCAGCTTCCTGGTCAGGGCTGCACCAGATACCGTCATTGTTAGATCCCCTGACTCTGAGCGTATAGATTCCGCCCTGAAGATTGGAATACCTTCCCTGCCTGGATGTACCTGCATCATACCACTCGTGATCCCATCCTTCGAGTTTGTACTGATAGCGGTTCTGTTCGAATCTGGTGTAATTGAGCGCAGCTGCTTTAAACTCGAAAAACGGTCTTTTCCAGTCTATGATGAGTTCTTTCAGCCGTTCAGGTGATTTGCCGGCATCCATAAACTCACCGCCTCTGGTCAGATCTGTAATATGCACAGGAGGGAGAAAGTCATTTTCTTTTATCGCATTGGGATAAAATGCATTTACGCCGCTTGCGCCGCCGAACCATATTTGACCGTCTTTTGTTTTGCAATATGAAACAAACCAGAAATTAGGTCCTTTCT
>JAUCGD010000350.1 GCA_030377945.1 Desulfobacterales bacterium HSG17
ACCCCAAAAGGGCAGGCACAGGGGCCTGCCCCTACGGAACATACTTAACTACTTAAAAATTCTGAACAAAAACGGTATTGATTCGGGTTGGGATGCTGAGATAAAGCACCATCCTTGCCTGCAAAATTATATGAATCAATTTTAAGGCGCAGAAGATCACCGTCAGCAAGTTTCATGTATTCCGGGTGTTCCGGGTTGATGTCAAATGTATCTGTTTCCGAGTTGTATCCCAGGTTTATTCCGTCCGGGTCATCAATGAACAAATGTTCATATGCTATGGCCGGAATTTTAACCGTAACCGGATGATATTCTTAAAAATATCAAAATAAATGCTTCCTGTTTCAAATACTGCTGCATATTATTATTCAGTTTAGAATCATATATCCAGTCCGTCAACCCCAAGCCTCTAATAAGTGAAGAAAATATTCGGATATGAAAAGGTTTTCTTTGCCCTTGAACAGCAGGCAAATCAATGCTATCGTTTACTATTAAGAAATAAATAAAATGATGGCAAAATGGCAATAATACCAAGGATAAATCCCTTGTCATAAAAGGGCTGAACACCATAAGAGGAGACGGCAATGAAGTCTAAAAAGCGCAAAGATGTTGAAAAATTTGTTGAAACCCAGAGGGTTCAGCTGGGGCTTGATGAATCTGAGGCCCAAAGTCTTTTGCAGCAATCCATGATGGATGAGGATGATGAATTTGACCTGTCAGAAGAAGAATTTGATCTAACGGAAAATGTATCGGCAAAAGCGGAATTTTCAGGACCATCTTCCAAGGCAAGAAAAAGGAGAAAAAATATGTCTGATCCTTATCTTTCAGAATCTCAAACCATAAAGGCAAGACCTTCAAAGGTCAGTAAAATCGGATCTCTTTTTTATGAAATGGCTTTGCCAAATGAATACATTGTTCAAATTGGGATTAATGATGCAAAACCTGTGCTTGGGGGTAAATATTTTAAGATTGGAAAGCGTTTTTTGAAATTTCCGGCCACTGTTCAGACCGTCTATTTCACATCTGACAATGCGAATCGAAACTACCAGGGACTTAGAATTGACGGTTATGCCTGCTGGCGAATAGATCCTGAAAAACCGGATGTGGCAGCCAGAACCCTTGATTTTACTGACAGGGATAATCCTATGGGTAATACCAACCGCATATTGAGGACCATATGCACTGAGGCCATACGCCATATAATTGCCAATATTACCATTGAAGATGCACTTACCAAAAAAGATGAAATCGGCCTGGATTTGAAATCCCAGCTTGAACGTATTGAAAGGGAATGGGGTATCAGGTTTGACCAGATTGGTATTGAACGAGTTACAATCCTGTCTTCCAGTGTGTTTAATGATCTTCAGCAGAAAACCCGTGACGGCCTGCGATTATCAGCATCAGAAAGCCGGATGGAGACAGATCAGACTATCCAGAAAAAGAAATCCGAGCACAGCGAAGAGATTGAAAAGCTTCAATGTAAAACTGAAAAGGAAGCCAGGATACTGCGGGCACTTACAGAAAGTGAAACCCATAAGGTTGAGCTTGATGAAAAAGCTAAAAGAGAAACAGAAGAGCGGACAGTTGAAGAAGCCAGGAAAAAGTCTGAGAAAGAAGCTGCGGAAAGATCAGCCGTTCAGCAGGCTGAAAGAGATAAACGTCAGGCTGTTCGTGAGGCTGAAGTTGAAGCATTAAAACAGGATGAAACACATAAGCTGGAAATCGTAAAAGCAGAATCAAAAGCTGAAATACAAATAAACCAGGCTGAAACCAGTGCGAAAATCTCTGAGGCTCAGGCACAAGGCGATCTGATTAAAGCGGAGGCTGAACATAAGAAGGCATTAAGAAAACAGGAACTTGAAGCAGAGCGAGAATTTCAGGCACTGGAAAAAGAGCAAAAAACTAATCAATACCGCCTGGAAGAAGAACTTAAAACAGCAGCAAAACGTTTTGAGCAGGTTGTTTATGAACAAAGGGAACATGCAAAAACAGGGTGTGTATTGTGTGCCCAGAATTGCGGGCTGGAAGTTTTTGTTGAACAGGGAAAGATGGACAAGGTTCGAGGGGACAAGGCCAATCCGCGAAGTCAGGGCTATGTATGTCGTAAAGGTCTCAATGTTATGTATCATCAATATCCGGCTGACAGGCTTTCTACCCCGCTGAAACGGGTGAATGAGCGGTTTGAGCCGATTTCCTGGGATCAGGCAATTGAAGAAATTGCTGAAAAACTCCAGACCCTTTTAGGCAAACACGGACCTCGATGCCTGGCCTACATGGGTGGCGGTGCCCAGGGAGGGCATATGGAAGCAGGTTTTGGTCTGAGTTTGCTCCGGGCACTTGGTTCTCAATATTATTATTCTTCAGCAGGTCAGGAATTCAGCGGTTCCTGGTGGGTTAACGGCCGTATGCTGGGCAAACAATATAATGTAACAGTTCCTGATGAACATGCATCCGAAATCCTGTTAGGCTGGGGATGGAACGGTATGCAGAGCCACCAGATGCCCCGTGCGCCAGTTGTACTCAAGGAGTTCTGCAAAAACCCGGAAAAACTGCTGGTTGTTGTGGACCCCAGGAAAAGCGAAACCGCGGCCATAGCTGATATTCACCTGCCAGTACGACCGGGAACAGATGCTCTTTTAGCCAGGGCAATGATTGCAATAATTCTCAAGCAGGGATGGGAAAATCAGGCTTTTCTGGATACCCATGTGCAAGGCTGGGAACAAATCCGGCCCTGGTTTGAAAATTTTGACATCAGCAAAGCACTGAAAGTATGCCGGTTAGATATTAAACAGGTACAATATCTCTGCCAAATGCTCACTACCCGGCCCTGGTGCTTTCACACAGACCTGGGGATTTACATGGGACGACACAGCACCCTTAATTCTTACCTTATAAATATCCTTGGAGCGGTCTGCGGTATATTAGGTGTTCGCGGCGGCAATATTATTCCCGGAATGGTTATGCCTATGGGATTTCACGCTGATGAAAGAAACAGCAAAGTCTGGCGAACCACAGCAACAAACATGCCTCCGGTTGCAGCAGGTGCGTTTCCCCCGTCTGTAATGCCAGAAGAAATTTGCAATGAGCATCCTGAAAGACTTCGTGCGGTTTTGGTAAGTGCCTGCAATCCCCTTCGTTCATACCCGGATACCCAGGCTTATGAAAAAGCATTTAAAAAACTTGATCTCCTGGTGGTAAACGATATTGTCTTGAGTGAAACCGCAAGACTGGCCCACTATGTTCTGCCTGGCCGCACTTTTTACGAGTCATGGGATGCAACGTTTTTTCCCTGGACTTATCCTGAGGTTTATTTCCAGGTTCGGCGGCCTGTTGCAAGTCAGCCTGAAAAATGTATGGAATCCTCCCAGATATTTACCCGTCTGGCAGACCAAATGGGCCTGATACCTGAAATCCCTGAAGAACTTCAAGAAGCTGCAAAAGGAAACAGGATGGCTTTTGGAGCAAAACTCATGGAATATGCAGCCCAGAATCCTGAATTCATGCAGCGTATGCCTTTTATCCTGGCAAAGACATTGGGCATGGAATGGGACAGTGCATCAAAAG
>JAUCGD010000351.1 GCA_030377945.1 Desulfobacterales bacterium HSG17
ACTACATATTACCTTTACTATACTGATTATAAAAGGTAATCTAAAAAAAACAATCGTCGATAACTTTTTCTATATGCTTTCATTTACGCGCTTAAGGTAGGCTTTTGAGTTGATTAATATGTCTGATTTAAAATCGGATTTTTTTAAAAACAGGGAGAATTATGTCATCTGAAACTCAACTTCGTGAATTTGGAAAATTAATATGTTCAATTGCAGCAGGTAACTTTATGACCAGGGAAGAAAGCTGCGAAGCCTACCGCAAGGTTATTTTAAATGAACAGTCAGAGCTTCAGCAGGGTGCATTTCTCATGGCACATATTACTAGAAAACCTTCTATTGAAGAGCTTTCCGGTGCATGGGATGCTCTTGACCGATATGATACGGAAAAGATCAGTATAAATATTGACGGGCCTGTGTGTGATATTGTGGGAACAGGTTCAGACCCATTGAAAACAGTTAACTGCTCAACCCCTGCTGCTTTTATTGCCTCAGCAGCAGGTCTGCCTGTTGCCAAAAAAGGTGCAAGGCTTGTCACCGGGGTGTCAGGTGCTTCAGATGTTCTTGAACTTTTGGGAATAAATTTAAATGCGCCCCTTTCCCATGCTGAAAAATGTCTGGAACAATACGGTATCTGTTATCTTCCAGGGGAAGCCTTTCTTCAATCTGGCTGGGCAAGATTGATAAAAACCATGAGGTTTACCTCAGCTTTTAATATTATCGGCCCACTTACCTGCCCCTGTGAAAAAACAAACAGCATTGTTATTGGAGCATATTCTCCTGAAGTCTGTGACCAGCTTGTAAAGATATTAAAGGAAATTGCCATGCCTTCGGCTATTGCCCCCTTTGGAATGGTTGACAATGTTGATAAAGAAAAAGGTATGGATGAATTTTCCCTTTCAGGGCCAACAAGGGTTGTCGAGCTTAAAAACAGGGAAATAAAAAACTATGAAGTAAGACCTGAAGACTTTGGCTTAAAAACCATTGATTTTTCAAAAATTTCCAGCAGCAAAACTGCCCATGAAAATACTCTGCGGATTTTAAAGGTGCTTGAAGGCCAATATGATACTCCTGATGCGGATTTCTTCTGTATGAATGCAGCAGCAGCTCTTTATATATCAGGTGTTGCAGATAATTATACCCAAGGTGTAGAAAAGGCAAGGGAGGCCATAGCAAAGGGCACTGCTTTGGAAAAATTGGAAAATTTAAGACAAATGCAGGGAGCCCAGCTTTAAAAAACCCCTTCAAGCAGGCGGTTAATTAAAGGAAAGGTGTTGGAAGAAGTTATAAGCAGACAAAAGACCAGGTAAAATCCCAGCCATCGCTCAAATCTTTCTATCTGTTTACTATTTATGTTGCATATATTTCCTGTAATTCCAACACTTTTGCTTTCAATTTTTAGTAATACAGCCAGGCTGAGGCGGCTTGCCATTTTCAGTTTTGTTCTTTTTTTATTATCAGTTACAGGAATGCAGTCTTTGTCATCATCTTCTTTTATTGTTGTTGTTGTCAGATCCAGCAATTCTCCTTTTTTGTAGTAAATAATTGTAAACAAAAGATGGAAAAAAATAATCCAGGCAGCAATACGCCCGATTTTTGTCCCGTAACCGCAGGGGACTCCCCATACAATTCTTTCAATCTCTGCCATTAACCATATCTTGATATTATTCCATTCAGGTACTTTTTCCCCTGTTCTTGCAGCCTGAAGTTTTAGCCTTTTCATGTAATAATATGCTTTATTTGCATCACTCAGCTGCTTTTGTGTCCTGAAATTTGCTTCAAGGCTCTGGAAAAAATCAGACAAATTTTTTAAATGATCTGGTTTATATTTTTCTGGTTTATATTTTTCCGGTTTATATATTTTTCCAGGATATTCAAGCTGCTGTGGTTTTTCATCTTCTTTATTTTCAAGAAAACTTTTTACCTTGTCTCCTGAGTATTTTATAATATTACCAGGTGCAGGGAGTTGATCCCATTTAATTATGAGTTTACTAAAATCAATATAAGCAAACCAGAATTTATTATCAATATCTGCATGTTTAAAAACAGCATCCTTAAAATTTGCATTATCCCTGAATTTTACCATTTCAAAACCAGTATTACAGAAAAATTTTGTCCTGATAAAATCAGCATTTGATTTAAATGTAACATAACGAAAAACCAGTGAATAATCTGCTTTGTGATTAAGCAGGCTCAAAGGGTCCAAAGGCCCTGTAAACCCTGCAAAATCCTGTTCATATGCACCAAATTTTGCATCGGAAAAATCAACATCTTTTTCAAATATTATATCCTGAAAATGAGCTTCAGAGATCTTTGCATTCCTGAAATCCAAAGGAATTGTTATAATATTGGGACTTAGAGCTTTAAAATCCAGCCTTCTAATGCCTGTATCACGAAAATCTGCATATCCTTTAAATTTTGCATCGCCGATTTTTAATAAATCCAGAAACACTGCATCTTTAAAATATGAAAGATCGCTGAAAACAGCACCGGTAAAAACAGCACCGGTAAATATAGCTGAGGTAAAGTCAGCATAGCCTGAAAATTCCGTTTGAATGAAATTTGCCTTTTTTGTAAAAACTGAGGATGTAAAATTAACACTGCTGGCAAATACAGCAGATTTGAATAATACCCTATTATTAAACTTTACAGATTGAAACAGGACATTATTATAAAAAATCGTATCCCCGGCATCAATTGAAAGCTTAACCCCTTTGCCTTTTCTATATTTATCAAAGGATTGAATTTCAGAATCCATGATTCTGATCTCATTTTTTACTTCCCTGAATTTCTGAAATTTTCTTTCCCGGTCTCCATTTGGTTCATTTAACGGCAACAGGGAAAGATTTTGGAAATTCAATCCCTTAACTATAATTGAATGTTTTATATTTACAGACAGATCAGGATTTGTATTGATGATATCTATTATATGATCTCCGCTTATTACATACCCGTCAATATAAACATCTTCATCAAAAGTATTTTTATCAAGAATGGAAAGAATCTCTTTTTTTCCTATAACACCTTTATGGCCGTTTACCTGCACTGCAAAAGCAGGTAATGCTGTAAAGATGAAAAGATAAATCAGAATGATTATTTTATTAGCTCGGTCCCAAGCTCCAGATTGGGAACTCACGGAAGGAAGCTTTGCTTCCTGTGCAAGCTGTGGCTTGCAAAACCGCATTCCCAAGCTGGAGCTTGGGAACGAGCTGAAACGAGTTGAATTATACAAGATCAGTATGATTTTTTTTGCATACAGGGCATAAAGGAACAAAGATTTCATCATCAATGCGAAATTGCCATCCTTTTTCTCTCATATTGGCCATTGTCATAACAGGGGCTTCTCCATCAGCAGAGTCAATTATTCCGCAGTCAATACAAGTAAAATCATATCCCCAGAAACTTTCATTAAACTTAATAAGATTCTTTTTTTTTTCCATAAGAAGTTTACTCCTTTTTTTAAAAATTACAATGTTAAAAAATTACAATGTTAAAAAATTACATTTTTTCGGATTAAAAGGTTATAAAACTAATATCAAAAAGCCTGTATTTCAAT
>JAUCGD010000352.1 GCA_030377945.1 Desulfobacterales bacterium HSG17
TCATTGGATATTTATTATTAATGGGCATAAGCTTTGACCGTACATTATCATTGCTTGCATTAAGGGAAACAGCAAGCCGGATATTGGGCCAGTTAAGTTTTGCAAGTTTGTAAATTCCTTTAACATGGCCTGAGGTAGAAATTGTTATATAACGGTGGGCAACTGCCATTCCCCTGTCATGATTTATGACCTTTATAGCCTTGATGACATTATTAAAATTGTCAAAAGGCTCACCCATGCCCATGAACACAATATTGCGAATATCAAGCTTTTGCAGAACCTTTGTCCTGTAAACCTGCTCTACAATTTCCTGTGCTGTAAGATTCCGGTTTAAACCCTGCTGTGCTGTTTCACAAAATGTACAGCCCATCCTGCATCCTGCCTGGGAGGATATACAGATGGTCATATGGTTTTCCATTGGAACAATAACAGATTCAATATTAAAGCCGTCAGAAAGGCGGGTTATAAATTTGCTGAGACTGCCCTGGCGTTTTTCAGCAATTATCGGGGAAAGATTGAGATTTAAGCTTTTTGATAAAGCCCTGGCAAGTTCCGGGGAATTTTTAAATTCCTTTGCCTTGGTAAAATCAATATTAGCGTTTTTATAAACCTCCCTAAAAATAGCAGCAGCATGAAATCTGCCTTTTCCATATTGCTCATGAAGAAACCAGACTAAATCTTCATAAGTAAAACTTAAGATATTATTGGAATTATCCACAGCAGGTACTTAAAACCTGTTAATCCTGATGCTTCCATGCTGAACCCAGTGATCAAACTTGAAACGGATATAACGCTTGAAATAAAACCTGGAAGGAGGAAAAAGCAGGAGCAAGCCGACAATGTCAGTGAAAAATCCAGGGGTGAGCAATACTATTCCTGCTGCTAAAATAATAATTGCATCAATTAGTTCTTCAGCAGGCATAATTCCCTGGTCCAGATCTGTGCGAATCCGCATCATGGTTTGAAAGCCCTGCATACGGGCAAGATAGGCACCTGCAAATCCTGAGAAAATAACCAGGAGAAAGGTGTTGATAGTTCCGATATTTTTACCGATTTCAATAAATAAAAATATCTCAAGGGCCGGAATAAGTGTAAAAGCTAAAAAAAGTTTTATGAGCATATAAAGATAATTCTCCTTTAAAAATATTTTGTTTTATCGATGTATATTTTACGGTTCTTATGACATAAAAAAAGGGTCAACATCAATAATTACTTTTACTTTGGGATTATTGAAAACTTTGGGGTTTTCAGATACTATCTGTCTTACAAATTGATGAAGCTTTTTAACTTTAATGCTTTTAATCATCATCTGCCAGCGATAGTGATTTGCAATTTTGGCAACCGGTGCTTCAATAGGGCCTAATATTTCAACGTGCCGTGAAAAAGCTGCATTTTTTTTTTGTTTATCCCTGCACAATTCACCAAGCAATTGGGCTGCTTCACGGGTTTTATCCAATTTTTTCCCTGAAATCCTTAATTGAATTATCCTTGAAAACGGGGGATAGTTTAAAGCTTTTCTAAATCCTATTTCAGTGTTGTAAAAAGATTTAAAATCCTGATGTTTGGCTGCTACAATACTGAAATGTTCAGGAGCATAGGTTTGAAGAAATACCCTTCCCGGCACATCTCCCCGCCCGGCCCGGCCTGCAACCTGGGCAAGAAGCTGGAATGTGCGCTCCCCTGCACGAAAATCAGGAAAACTCAAGGAAAGGTCAGCGCAGATAATACCCACAAGGGTAATATTGGGAAAATCATGACCCTTAGCCACCATCTGGGTTCCTATAAGCACATCAACAGCCCCGCTCTTAACAGCTTTTAGTATTTTTAATATGGAACCTTTACGGGTTGTTGTATCCCTGTCCATTCGGGCTACACTGGCTTCAGGGAAAAGTGCTTTGACTGCTGCTTCCAGCTTTTCCGTGCCCAGGCCAAGATGTTTTATATCTGAAGACCCGCAGACTGAGCAGCTGGATGGACATGGTTTTGTAAATCCGCAATAATGGCATTTATATGAACCCGCAAGCCTGTGCAGGGTCAAGGTAATATCACAATGCTCACACCGGATACCCTCGCCGCAGGCTGCGCAAACAGGGAAACTGGCAAAGCCCCGCCGGTTTAAAAAAAGGAGTACCTGCTCCCCTTTGCCCAGGGTTTCTCTCATTGCTTCAAGCAGCAATGGCGTTATAAAACGCCTTGCACCTCTAACGTCCCTGGACTGGCGCAAATCAACAATTTGAATATAAGGAAGAGGACGTTTTTCAACACGCTTTGATAAAGTCAGTTCCTTAAATTTTCCTGTTCTTACATTGTAAAAAGACTGAATTGACGGGGTTGCCGAACCAAGAATAACAATGCCCCCTGAAAGCTTTGCCCGGACAACAGCAAGATCCCTTGCATTGTAGAGGAGATCAGAACCCTGCTTATAAGAGGTGTCATGCTCTTCATCCACAATAATTAAACCTGGATTTTCAAAAGGGGCAAAAATAGCTGAACGGGCGCCCACCACAATGGATGCCTGTTTTTTTAGAATACGCATCCACTGGTCAAATCTTTCCCCTGTTGAAAGTCCGCTGTGAAGCACTGCTACCTGTTCCCCAAATCTTGCACGAAAACGCCGCTCTATCTGGGAGATCAGTGCAATTTCAGGAACCAGGATAATAACCGGCAGATTTTTATCAATTGCCTCGGCAGCAAGACGCATATAAACCTCGGTTTTCCCGCTTCCTGTAACCCCTGCCAGAAGATATGAAGCAAAACCTTTTTCCAGTGAAGCTATAACTTGTGAAACCACATTGGATTGTTCAGGAGTCAACTTTGGTGAGAAATCAGGAAAGATGGATTCTCCAAATGGGTCACGATAAACAGGTTTGGAATAAACAGATAAAAAACCCTGATCTGACATGGATTTAATCAGGGATGCTGCTGTCGGGACATGTTCCTTTAATTTTTTAACAGATATTTCCCTTTTTGATTCAAGAACATTTATTATCTTTTTTCTTGTTTCCAAAAGGCCCTGCACAGGTTTGCACGGCCTGAGCAAGGAAACAAAACGCTCTGTTTTTTCCTTTGCTTTACCTCCTTGAAATTCTTTTTGAGAATCGACCCATCCCTGATTTACAAGCTTGTGAATCACTGCTTCGGGAATCTTTTTATCACTGGCTCTGCACAATGATTTTAAAGGACATTTTCCCTGGTGCAACCTGTTAAGCACCTCTTTTTCAAGTGGATTCAAATTTTTATCATTCAGTGCTTCTTTCCCTTTGGAACTAATTGATATTATAATGGAATCGCTAAGGGTTAATCCTCCTGGCAATGCACTTTTTATTACTTCTCCGATTGGGTACATATAATAATCGGAAATCCAATAAAAAAAAGGGATCATCTCTGGTAAAAACAAAGGATTTTCATCAAGTACATCCAGGATATTTTTAATGGGATAACGACCTGAGTTTTCCCCTTTCCCCATAATAAACCCGCTGATCCTGCGCTTGCCAAAGGGAACAAGAACACGTTTACCTATTGAAATTAATGATAATAAACTGTCAGAAACAGA
>JAUCGD010000038.1 GCA_030377945.1 Desulfobacterales bacterium HSG17
TGGAAACTGCCGAATTAGTATTATAAATAGTTGAAATTAATAAATATGTCATGACATCGCATGTGTTAATTTTTTTGAAAATTTCATTTGATGCAGATTTCATTACGCCATCCAGTTCTAATATACGCCATAAAATCTATCGACCTATATAAATCATGTAAGGTAGATAATCAATTATGCCGTAATCATTTTTATGATTTGATTTTCTCAGTACAGAACAGTTATGCTCTCTATCGTTTACTATGCACCCCACTTCACAATTTGGCTTTATCTGTATTACAATGAAGGGTAAATATGCCTGTGTAAACCCTGTCCGACTACGGATTATTATGATTTTTTCAAGGCCCGGCTTATACGCACTTCCTCAGTGTGAGATAGGATTTGTCAGATGAAAGTATTGCCTTTTTATTCTGAAGTTTTATCCGTCCCTTACCTACGGCACATCTTTTACGCCTGGTTGGCACTGATCATTATTTTTCCACTGATTGGTATTTTCTATTTGCAGCCCATGACACGTGAGGAGCTTATAAAAACCTTCGAGAATGAAGCTGAAAATTTTGTCAACCACATCATCTACACAGAATTTCCGGCTTTGGCCAACGACTCCTTTGAAGATATAAAATTTGATATAAATTCTGAATTTACATCCCACCTGGATGACTTTAATGTTTATAAAATAAGAATATTCAACCCAAAAGGAAAAATTGTCTTTTCCTCCCAAAATGATGAAATCGGTCAAATAAACACAAACGATTATTATTTAAACATAGTGGCGCAGGGTATTCGCTATACCAAAGTAATAAAAAAAAATAGAAAATCCTTGGAGAATGAGACAGTCGAAAGAGATGTGTTAGAAACCTATATTCCTGTCCTCAATGATACCGACACATTCAAAGGAGCGTTTGAGATTTATTATGATGTGACCCAACATCTGATGTCCATTAATAAAGTTATACAAAAGAACAGTGCCATTAGATTGCTGATGTTGGTCTGCATTTCAGGTATTTTTCTTTTTGTCATGCGTACAGCGAGCAGGGAGGTACAGAAACAGGAAAAAATTGAAATAGAGCTCAGGAAGTATAAAAAGGATTTAGAAGCAACCGTGTCAGAACGCACTGCTGAATTGAACCATAAGAACAACCAATTGAAGACTGAAATTCAGGAGCGTATTAAAGCAGACCAAAAAATCAAGGATAAAGAGAATCGTATTCGGGCACTCTTTGAAACAGCGGCAGAGGCGATTGTAACCATTGATAAAAATGGCATGATCGAATCTGTGAATAAAGCCATGGAAATCATTTTTGGATATACAGATAACGAATTGATTGGCATGCCCATTTCCGATTTAATGACAGTCCCCTTTAAAGAAAAGCATGACCATTACATCCATCAATACATCAAAACCGGAATAAAACAAACGATTGGTAAAATGCGGGAAGAACAAGCGGTGAATAAATGGGGTGACGTTTTTCCCATAGAATTGGCTACGAGCCAGTTCATGGCCGGGGACAAACTTTTTTTTGCAGGTTTTATTCGTGATATATCGGAAAGAAAAAAAGCGGAATCAGAACTGGAACAGGCGCGCTTGGAAGCAGAAAAAGCCAGCCGTATTAAAAGTGAATTCCTTGCCAATGTGAGTCATGAAATCCGAACCCCCATGAACGCCATATTGGGTTTTATTCGATTGGCGATGGATCGTAAGGGCTTGCCACCAGAGTCCCATTCCCACTTGCAAATCGCCCATAATTCAGCAAAATCCTTGCTGGGTCTAATCAACGACATCCTGGATCTGTCAAAACTGGAAAGCGGTAAATTTGAATTGTCTCCAGCACCCTTCCATCTGAAGGATTTTTTGGAACAAGTACGCCGTACGGTTGAGATCAAAGCCCGTGACAAAGGGTTGATTCTGGAGGTTGTCTGTTCTGAGCAGGTGGAGGACTACATAGTTGGAGATGACAGCCGTTTGCGTCAGGTCATTTTGAATCTATCGGACAATGCCATCAAGTTCACCCTCAAAGGACAGGTGAGCATCGGGATCGCACCTGTCAATGGTACAGATCAGATTCGCTTTGAGATTAAGGATACCGGCATTGGGATCGAACCTGAAAAATTGGAAAGTATTTTTTCCCCCTTTACCCAGGCAGATAGTTCTACTTCACGCACCTACGGAGGTACGGGTCTTGGTACCACGATTTCAAAACAGTTAATTGAACTAATGGGCGGAACCATTGGTGTTGATAGCACACTAGGTCAAGGCAGCAGGTTTTGGTTTGAGATTCCCTACCACAAGGCAGATGGTTTAGACTTGGCGGGTGCAGAAAAAGAGAAGGTCGCTGGTTCAACCCTCATTCGTGTGTTTACCATTCTTTTGGTGGAAGATATTGAAGAAAATATCATTTTAGGGAAAATCCGTCTGGAAGACCAAGGCCATACCGTTATCATTGCCCGCAATGGGCATGAAGCGATAGAATGTTATAAACAAGGCGGCATCGACCTGATACTGATGGATGTTCAGATGCCGGTTTTAAATGGACTTGAAGCCTCGGCCCAGATTCGTGAGATAGAAGGCGAAAAAGCCCCCACTCCCATCATAGCCCTGACCGCCAGCGTCATGAAGGATGAGAAACAGGCTGCCTATGATGCCGGGATGACGGCCGTGGCCGCAAAGCCCATTGAATTTGAAGAATTGTTTGTGTTGATGGAAAGTGTTGTTCCAGCGGGTATTGGAAAACCTCGTCCGACGGATTCCTTAATACAGACCACTATTTCAGATGATGTAGCCAAAGACTTCCCATCCCTTACCGGGATCAATGTTAGAAAGGGACTGGCCACATGGAAAGACAGGGCGGCCTATGAAGGTGCTTTGTTGAAAACAATATCAACCTTTAAGGAATTCCGAAAAGAGACAGGAGAAAATATAATTGAAAATGATCTGCCCCGGATTACCCAGTGGGCCCATAAGCTCAAGGGAATTACCGGCAATCTTAGTATGGAAAAGGCCTAACAAGGGTTCAGCAAGATCGAAAAAGCATCCCACCGGAATGATTTGGAAACCATCAGGAACCATTTGCCCCTTATTTACAACCATCTTGACCAATTAAGCCAGGCCATTGAATCCGCGTTTCAACATCAAGGGGATTCGACCGGCAAAGAGCCGCAAGAATCCATCCCACTGGAGAAATTAGAACGCCTGAAGGAACAATTAATCACCGCCTGTAATTCATACTCACCCGATAAAGTCATACCTGTTTTAGAAGAGTTGGGCCGTTACTATCCATTGGAAAAACTGCAGCCTATCTTGTCAAAAGTTCAATCCTTTGAGTTTGATGGGGCAAAAACAGAGGCAATGGCATTTTTTGATGAAATACCCGTTGGTTTTCAAGAAGATTAGGAATCATTTAATGAGTAAACAATTATAATTGCTTAATATAGCTGAACGATTTTTCAGACTCAAAAGGGCCAGAATTTGTTGACAGATCATTCTTTTAGATCATTGGGAGACCCCATATGCTTCGCAGGACTTTATCATTTTTTATAGTTGGTGTTACCGCTTGTTTCATTATTTTAGGCACCTCAGCGGCATGGGCCCGGCAGCTACCCATGCGCCATTTTTCAGCAGATGAGGGGCTGGCACAAAACGACGTCTACGATGGTTTTCAGGATCATCGGGGCTACATTTGGTTTGGCACCTATGCGGGGATTAGCCGGTTCGACGGCAAACATTTTAAAACCTTTAATGCAGATACCAGCGGGTTGGGCGGGGATATCGTCTCCAGCATCATTGAAGACGCCCATAAAAACTTGTGGGTGGGCTTTACGGGCGGTATCGCCCGCATGAAAAATGGCCGCTTTATCAACTATACCGAAGAAAACGGTCTATTAGGCGAGGACGTGAAGGATTTATGGCCGGATCCGGTCAAGGGGGTTTGGGTGGTTACTGAAAAAGGCGTCAGTTATTTTGACGGACGTTCATTCTCTTCTTATCCGTTGACCGACCTGCAATTGGACTATGCAATTATTACCGGAACGGATGATCGCAAGGTTTTTGTCACATCTTCAAAAGGCCTTTATGAATGGCGCCCGGGGGAGAGTCAATTTACGCTTTCGTCCCTGCTTAGTTTCAAGGTCACAGGCATCAAATATGAAAACGACGGCAATGTCTTGTATCTCATCACCAAAAACGCCTTGTTTCAGATCCGGGAGAACCGGCTTTCCAAGATCGCTGAATCCCCTCTGGAGAGTCCATTAATCAATTTGTCGATTGGAAAAAACAAGACCATATGGATCCACTCCGAAACTGATATTTGGACCTACGCGTCCCCCAAAAATCATGTCTATGATTACACTCTTCTGGATAAACCCTCCTTGTCCTCCACTTTTGAAGACCGTGAAGGTAATATCTGGCTGACCCGATGGGGGGGCGTTTCCATAATCGTCAACTCAAAAATTGAAAATTATATGAATTTACCTTCGGGCAAGATTGTGACCCGTATCCTGCCAAACGGCGACCAGCTCCTGATTGCTGGTGAAACAGGTATTTCCTTATTGCGCCCGGACGATGGAGTGAAACCGTTTATCCAATCCTCATATGTAAATGATATCCTGGTCTCAAATAACCGAATCATAAGCGCCACAGAAGAGGGTCTAAACATATACGGCCTTGATGGTAATCTGATTAAGTCACTGGAAGAACCGGCTACAACGCTTTTGGAGACTGCGGACAAGGAAGTGTGGGTGGGTACTTACAAAGGTGTTTTTACATTAAGAGAAAATCAGCTTATACCTATCATGAATACGAAGATGGGCCTGGGCAGCAATAATGTGTGGGCTTTTTACGAAGATGGACAAAAAAGTGTCTGGATAGGCACAGAGCAGGGTTTATCACGTTATTCAGGCGGTAAATGGCGGCATTTTTCAACAGCGGATGGGTTAACGCACAATAGCATCTGGTGTTTTTTCGAGCATCCCACCCTTGGGCTTTTGATTGGAACCCAAAAGGGGATCTCACAGGTTCAGGCAGATGCTTTCCAAACCTTTCCCCAGCTTACGGATCAGTTGATCAATTTTATCACAATGGATGCCTTCGGGAAATTATGGGTGGCTACGGAGTCTGGACTGTACCGCCTCAACCAGGAGCAGTCGGTGGATTTGTTCCTGGATAAATCCCGAGGGATTTCAGCCAATGCCCTTTATGTCAACAGCTTTTATGCAACCCATTCATTCCTGTATTCTGGAACGTATGGCGGGATGAGCCGTATTGACCTTACGATTAACAATGAAAAAATCATTCCCCCGCTTTTGGAAATTAAAGAAATTAAAATAAATCAAAAGCCACAACCGTTTCAAACTTTTACTCGCCCCCTGACGTACAAGCAGAGGAATTTCTTTTTTACTTACAATGCAATTTACACTTTTCAACCGGATAAAATACGTTTTTCTTATTATCTCAAAGGGTTTGACCAGGGCTGGAGCGATCCTAATACGATCGCCCAGGCCGGATATACGAATCTGCCCCCCGGCGATTATACCTTTCAAGTACAGGCTCTGGCCGAGGACCAAAAAAAAAGTTCAATTCAATCCATCTCCTTTTTAATCCAGAAACCATTCTGGATAACGTGGTGGTTTCTTTTGCTGGCGACTGCATCTGTGCTTGCGGCATTAACGGTTTTCGTACGGTTTCTGATCTTACGAAACGTTGCTAAAAAGGAACAAGAGCGTCAACAGATCGACGACTTGTATCAAAAACAGCTGCAGTTGGACCGGCTTAAAGATGAGTTTTTGGCCAACACCTCACATGAGCTGCGAACCCCCCTGCATGGCATCATCGGTCTGGGGGAATCGCTTATCGGCCCTACCAGCAAAAATATCGACTCCCATGTATCCACGAATCTCGAGCTGATCGTTCATTCTGCCAAACGGCTGGCTAACTTGGTGAATGATCTTTTGGACTTTTCCAAAATGAAGCATAAAGATATTCAATTGAATGTCAGACCTGTCGAATTGAAAAGCTTAACCGATATGGTCTTTCTTTTATCCAAACCCCTGGTGGGGGATAAAAGCATCGCTTTATTCAATCGTATTCCCCAAAACGTACCGTTGGTCAAGGCGGATGAGAACCGTTTGCAGCAGATTTTGTTAAACCTTGTGGGAAATGCCATAAAGTTCACATTGTCGGGTGAAGTCAGCCTTTCAATGAAACAGGAGGGTGATGTCATCCGGATTCTGGTGACCGATTCCGGTGTCGGTATTCCCAAGGATCAGCTTTCATCCATATTCCAAGACTTTGAGCAGGTGGATGGTTCCTTAACCAGAGAGGTTGGGGGGACGGGTCTGGGGTTGAGCATATCCCGAAAACTGGTTGAACTGCATGGTGGCAAGATCACGGTCGAAAGCCGTGAAGGGATTGGCTCCACTTTTGCGTTTACGCTGCCCGTGGCTGACCATTTGGATGAAGTGGCAGACAAAGTAAGAATTCCATCTTTTAAAAGAGAATCGGTGGAAGACACCCCGTCAGCCAAAACCCAAAAAAACATTGAAGCATTGGTTTTGGAGCAACCACAAGCGCCCATTGCAACAGTCCTTGCCATTGATGATGAATATATAAACCTTCAGATTCTAAAAAATCAGCTGATTCCTGAAAACTACCGGGTACTGACAGCCCAGGATGGCCCTGAAGCGCTGGCCATCGCTGAAAAGGAAAAACCGGATATCGTCTTGTTGGACCTCATGATGCCGCGAATGAACGGATATGATGTGTGTAAAAATGTTCGATCAAATTATGATGCCAATGCCATGCCGGTCATCATTGTGACAGCCAAGGATCAAACCTCTGATCTGGTGCATGGACTCGAGGTTGGCGCAAACGATTACATGACAAAACCCTGGCAAAAAGACGAGTTGCTTTCTCGGATCAAGACGCATCTTGAAATCAAGGAAGCGACCAATCGAATGATTGAAAATGTCCGTTTGAAAACGGAAATTGAGGAACGAAAAAAGAACGAAGCTGTTATTTCCAAAATCAACATCCAATTGCAAAAAACCAATCAGGAACTAAATCAAATGCAGGCACAATTGATTCAGACAGGCAAACTGGCTGCCATAGGAGAACTGGCTTCGGGTGTTGCCCATGAGCTGAACCAGCCGTTAATGTACATTCGTACGCTGGTTCAAATGCAAGCCATGAAAGGTGCAGATAATCTGAAACCATCCAATGCCATGGACGCCTTTTCAAAAATAGAACATAATACCGATCGCATGATCGATATTATAGAACATTTAAAGCATTTTTCTCGTGATTCAGGAACGGATTTTACAAGCCTCCAAATTCAAAATGCGGTTGAAAATAGTTTGATGATGTTCACACAAGAGCTTAAGGTACTTAATATCAATATAGTTGCTGAATACGCTAAACTGCCTAATATTAAAGGGAATATAACTCAATTGGAACAGGTTTGCATCAATTTGCTAAGCAATGCCAAAGACGCAGTTGAAGGCGTTGATGGGGCAACCATCACCATATCGACCGAATTACGGCATATTGACGATCAGCCCTTTGTCGCGTTGATCATAAAAGATAACGGGATTGGATTGGCGCCCGATGTTATTAAAAACATATTCGATCCATTTTTTACAACTAAAGAAGTGGGTAAAGGAACGGGGCTGGGGTTGTCCATCAGTTATGGTATTATCAAAAACCACAACGGAACCATTGAAGCCGTCAGTGCCCCCGGCGCAGGGACGTCTATGAGTGTCCAGTTGCCGGTTCATGACGCATAAGATTAAACGGAAATTTGAAACGATGCCTTTTACAGCAAATGTTCCAAACAAGCATTCAGATACGGGTGATCAACAAGCGGAAAAAAAGCCGCGCATCCTATTGGTGGACGATGAACAAATCATACATGAATCGGTCGCCATGATCATTCAGGAACTCACCCCATATGAATTGGAAGCTTCATTTAACGGAAAGGATGCTCTGGAAAAATGGTCTAAAACCCCTTTTGACCTGGTGATCACTGATCTTAAAATGCCTGAAATGGATGGTGAAACGTTAATCCAAAACATTCGAAAAAAAGACGAATTTGTCGCCCTGATTGTCATGACCGGGCATGGCGGTCTGAAAGAAGCATATTCATTGTTAAAAAAACATCGAATATCTGATTTTTTACAAAAACCGCTCAAAAGACCCGAGGAACTTATTTTTTCCATTGAAAATGCTCTGGAAAAGCGAAAGTTGTCCCAACAATCGAGACAGGATTCTAAAAAGCTTCATCAACTCAATCTGAAATTGGAACAAACCGTTAGTGAATTGGCTGAAAGTCAAGCCAGATACAAGGCCATGCTCGAAGCCATCCCTGATCTCATTTTTCGCATCCATAAAAATGGAACTTATCTGGATTACAAACCGGCAAGAAATTTTGAAACGTATGTCCAACCCGAACAATTTTTAGGCAAAAAGATGGATGAGGTATTGCCATCTGACCTGGCGCGGCAATCCATGGATGCGATTGATAGAGCGTTTGCAATCGGCTCAGTCACTTTAATGGAATACCAGCTTGAGCTAAACAATGAAATGCGTGACTTTGAAGCCCGTATCATTGCCAGCAATGAGGATGAAGCCATAGGACTTATCCGGGATATTACGGAACAAAAAAAATTAGAATCGCGGCTTGCGCGATCCAATGTAGAACTTGAAAAAAAGGTGGAAGAACGAACCAGGGAACTTAACGATTTAAATGTCGTGTTGGAGGCTGATCTTCTGGTACACCAGCAAAATAAAACAGCACTGATTTCGGCCAAAGAGCAGGCAGAGGTCGCCAATAGAGCCAAAAGCAGTTTTTTAGCCAATGTGAGTCATGAAATCCGAACCCCCATGAACGCTATATTGGGTTTTATTCGATTGGCGATGGATCGTAAGGGCTTGCCACCAGAGTCCCATTCCCACTTGCAAATCGCCCATAATTCAGCAAAATCCTTGCTGGGTCTAATCAACGACATCCTGGATCTGTCAAAACTGGAAAGCGGTAAATTTGAATTGTCTCCAGCACCCTTCCATCTGAAGGACTTTTTGGAACAAGTACGCCGTACGGTTGAGATCAAAGCCCGTGACAAAGGGTTGATTCTGGAGGTTGTCTGTTCTGAGCAGGTGGAGGACTACATAGTTGGAGATGACAGCCGTTTGCGTCAGGTCATTTTGAATCTATCGGACAATGCCATCAAGTTCACCCTCAAAGGACAGGTGAGCATCGGGATTTCACCTGTCAATGGTACAGATCAGATTCGCTTTGAGATTAAGGATACCGGCATTGGGATCGAACCTGAAAAATTGGAAAGTATTTTTTCCCCCTTTACCCAGGCAGATAGTTCTACTTCACGCACCTACGGAGGTACGGGTCTTGGTACCACGATTTCAAAACAGTTAATTGAACTAATGGGCGGAACCATTGGCGTTGATAGCACACTAGGTCAAGGCAGCAGATTTTGGTTTGAGATTCCCTACCACAAGGCAGATGGTTTAGACTTGGCGGGTGCAGAAAAAGAGAAGGTCGCTGGTTCAACCCTCATTCGTGTGTTTACCATTCTTTTGGTGGAAGATATTGAAGAAAATATCATTTTAGGGAAAATCCGTCTGGAAGACCAAGGCCATACCGTTATCATTGCCCGCAATGGGCATGAAGCGATAGAATGTTATAAACAAGGCGGCATCGACCTGATACTGATGGATGTTCAGATGCCGGTTTTAAATGGACTTGAAGCCTCGGCCCAGATTCGTGAGATAGAAGGCGAAAAAGCCCCCACTCCCATCATAGCCCTGACCGCCAGCGTCATGAAGGATGAGAAACAGGCTGCCTATGATGCCGGGATGACGGCCGTGGCCGCAAAGCCCATTGAATTTGAAGAATTGTTTGTGTTGATGGAAAGTGTTGTTCCAGCGGGTATTGGAAAACCTCGTCCGACGGATTCCTTAATACAGACCACTATTTCAGATGATGTAGCCAAAGACTTCCCATCCCTTACCGGGATCAATGTTAGAAAGGGACTGGCCACATGGAAAGACAGGGCAGCCTATGAAGGTGCTTTGTTGAAAACAATATCAACCTTTAAGGAATTCCGAAAAGAGACAGGAGAAAATATAATTGAAAATGATCTGCCCCGGATTACCCAGTGGGCCCATAAGCTCAAGGGAATTACCGGCAATCTTAGTATGGAGGAGGCCTATCAAGGGTTCAGCAAGATCGAAAAAGCATCCCACCGGAATGATTTGGAAACCATCAGGAACCATTTGCCCCTTATTTACAACCATCTTGACCAATTAAGCCAGGCCATTGAATCCGCGTTTCAACATCAAGGGGATTCGACCGGCAAAGAGCCGCAAGAATCCATCCCACTGGAGAAATTAGAACGCCTGAAGGAACAATTAATCACCGCCTGTAATTCATACTCACCCGATAAAGTCATACCTGTTTTAGAAGAGTTGGGCCGTTACTATCCATTGGAAAAACTGCAGCCTATCTTGTCAAAAGTTCAATCCTTTGAGTTTGATGGGGCAAAAACAGAGGCAATGGCATTTTTTGATGAAATAGTCGTACCTTTTCAAGCACAATAGGGATCATTACATGATTAAACATTTCAAATGGTTTGAAACTATTACCCACTTTTTCAGACTTGAAAAGGAAAACATAGAAAACTTTCGTAGACAGATACTCCTGCTCTGTTTCACCTTTGCCGGTGTACCTGTACTGCTTGGTTTTGCCATTTATAATTTATACAGAGGTGTATATTGGATCGGCCTACTCGATCTAATTGTTATAATTATCCTAATTTCCAATGCAGGGGTCATTCGTCGCAACAAAATTAAAAATTTCCATTATCGTTTAACAACTTTAATTCTGAATGCGTTTTTTCTCACTCTCATCTTAACGAAGCCCACGGGTTCATACTTTCTCTGGCTATATATTTTTCCATTGGTCGTTTTCTTCTTATTTGGCGCCAAAGAAGGAAGTCTCTGGTGCATTATCATTATGGCTCTATTGGCCGGGATCTACACTCATGAAATGATTAATAATTCAATATCAGTTGATGAAAGGATCATGATCATTCGGTTTATGATTTCATTATCACTTGTTATCATATTTGCAGCCATCTTCGAATTTTACCGTTCACATTTTCACCATGAAATGTTGAACGATCGCATGAAATTGGTTCAGGAAATCTACAAACGAGAAAAAGCCCAAAAATCTTTAACCCTATTATCCCGGGCCGTTGAACAAAGCCCTGTTTCTGTCATCATAACTTTGAAAAATGGTAATATTGAATATGTAAATCCCAAATTTACAGAGGTTTCAGAATATACATTAGAGGAAGTCTTGGGGAAGAATCCGCGTATACTAAAATCAGGCAAATCATCTCCAGAATTTTATGAACACTTATACCAGACGATCCTTTCGGGAAAAACGTGGCATGGCGAATTTCTGAATAAAAAAAAATCAGGCGAAGAGTATTGGGAAAACGCGAGCATTTCCCCTATTTTCGATAATGATGGAGAATTAATTCATTTCATTGGTGTAAAAGAAGATATTACATCACGAAAAAAAGATGAACTGGCTCTTCTCCAGGCAAAATCAGATGCTGAGAAAGCCAACGCGGTAAAAAGCGAGTTCTTGGCGGTTATGAGCCATGAGATCAGGACGCCTATGAATGCCATCCTTGGTTTTTTAGAATTGCTTTTGGAGAATGAGCCCCTGTCTGAAAAAGGGCTCCAGTATACGCGAACGGCTCAGCGATCCGCCAAATCATTACTGACACTATTGAACGATATCCTCGATCTCAGCAAATTAGACAATAGGAAAATAAATCTGGAGCTGACACCATTTGACTTTTCCAAAATCCTAAATGATGTCCATTCTACATTTCATGCCATTGCAAAAGAAAAAAGACTGGACTTGACCCTATCCATCGACCCAGCGCTTTCACTATATCGGGTTGGGGATGCATTTCGTATCCGTCAAATCATCACAAATCTGGTGGGAAATGCCATTAAATTTACAGAAAAAGGCCAAGTGATCATTAAAGCATCAGCGGGTCAAACAGAAGACCAATTGCATATTGAAGTCATAGATACCGGGATCGGTATTACCACCGAACAACAAAAGCATATTTTCAAACCATTTTCACAAGCTGACCATTCCATCTCACGTAAATTTGGAGGCACAGGACTTGGAACCACGATCTCTAAAAAACTAGTGCAGCTAATGGATGGTAAAATTTGGCTGGAAAGTAATCCGGCCAAAGGAACTGTTTTCCATGTCCTTTTTGACTTGAAGTCGACCGCCCCTGTTGAGCCCCAAAAAAACAGTAATTCAATCGAAAGCATAAATCGTTGTTTTTCGATTTTAGTGGCTGAAGATATCGAGGCCAACATTGAATTGATACGAACCCGTTTAGAAATACAAGGTCATCATGTGACCGTTGCTCAAGATGGCCAAGCCGCTTTGAACATTTACCACGAGAATGATTTTGATATTATTTTAATGGATGTTCATATGCCCATTAAAAATGGAACTGAGGTGACGGGTCAAATCCGGTCTGAGGAAAAAGAAACAGGCACACGAACACCCATTGTTGCAGTTACAGCAAATGTCATGAAAACTGACATTGACCATTATATAAAAATCGGTATGGATGCGGTGATCAGTAAGCCCATAGAATTTGATAACCTATTTGCCCTAATGGAAAAAATCGTTCCCCCGGAAAAGGGTGAGATTTGTACTGCCATGTCATCAATTCCTGATCGATCAAAGGAAGTTCAATCCTTCCCACGAATTGAAGGGATCAATATTCAAAAAGGACTAAACAACTGGAAAAATCCAGAGACGTACCTAAAAGCTCTGATTGATTTTAGAAAACAGTACCATGATTTTGAGGATAGGATCAAAGCTTGCATCCAAAATAATATGTATGAAGAAATTGTTTCGCTTATCCATTCCCTAAAAGGGGTTGCGGGCAACCTTGCATTGGAAGAGACCTTTGTGATAGCGGATAACTTATATAACCAGATTCGCAGTGAACACAAAGCTTTAGAAATCATTTTTTTTCAACAACTGCTAAAGCGTTTGGAGCAAACTTTACTTTCCATTGAGGAGGTTGAGTCAAGCCTTTCAGTGCAAAATTTCAATGATTCCAAACCCGCGCAGGAGAAAATGAGTAAAGATCAGCTCAAGAATCTATTTACACATTTAATCAACTCTTTTGACACCTATGATCCCAGTAAATCTGAACCATATTTAAAGCAACTATCAAAGGTGATTTCGCCAGATGATCTGGCCCCTATACATGAGGCCATTAAGAGGTTTGATTTTGACAGTGCCAAAGCGGCTGCCCTTTCATTGGCGACCCAATTTGGTAATGATATATAAAACGATTCAATCATGTTTGGAAATCTATTGGCAGGTGTTCACAAAACAGGTTACATCGAAGCCATCCATCGGACCCAATAGTATCCATTTATCTGATTCAGGGAGTGTAAATAAGAAACATATTAAATAAGGCAGGTCGCATGAGGATCAATCCCAAAACCATTACCGCCTTTTTGAAAGTGTTTTTCCCTTTCCTGGGAATTTATTTTCTTTTGACCGAGTTTGTGATTTTCCATGAAAAACAAATCCATATCGAAAAAATTAAATTCATAGAACAAAAAATTGTTAACAGTGAGAAACAATTATTCGAATACAGCATCGCCTCCCATCTAACTGATGTTCGCTTTATAGCCAAACTAGTTGATTTGAATCACCACCTCGTCCTTGGAGAGCCGATCAGCCCTCATTCCGCATTGGCCAAATCTCTATTGGCTTTCGGCACTAGCCGAAAGCATTTTGAACACATTCGGATTCTCGATAAACAAGGAAATGAGGTCATTCGAATTAATCAAACACCTCTTGGTTTTCAACTTGTTGAGGCCAGTGAATTGCAGAGCAAAAAATCACGGCCCTATTTTACAAAAGCGCTCAGGGGTCATGACGAGGTCTATATATCCAAGTTTGATCTCAATGTTGAACATGGCCGGATCGAAGAACCCTATAAACCCATGATACGATTTTCAGCTCCCACTTTCGATGAAACCCATCAGCAAAGCGGGGTAGTGGTCTTAAACTTTAGGGGAAAGCCCCTTCTCAAACGTTTAAAACGGGCCTCCCAGACCACGCAATCCTCTTTATTTATTGTTAACTCAGATGGTTATTGGCTTCTCGGGCCAAACCCGGAAGATGAATGGGGTTTTCTATTTCCACACCGCCAAAAGTCCTCCTTTAAAAAAACACATCCAGGTGCTTGGGATGAAATAATAGCGTATCAAAATGGTCAAACCACCAAAGCCAGAGGTTTATTTACCTTTGCAACCATTGACCCACTGGGTGGTAACCCAGACCTGGCAGATAATTTACCCAAAGGAGAGTATGAGGAAACATGGACGATTATATCGCAAGTACCCAACTCAAAGTTAACACCTCACTGGTGGGGTAAGGTTCAACTCCTTAACTCCATTTTCTTTATTTGTTTCAGCCTTATCCTTTATTATTTAACCCAAGAGAAAACGGTCCAAACAGAATTGAACAAGGCTTTGGTGGAAAGCGGTAGGAAATTGCAATCCATTACAGATTCGGTCCAGGATGCGATAATCATGATCGATGGGCAGGATACGATTCATTACTGGAGCCCTGCAGCAGCCCTGATGTTTGGATATCAAGACCAAGAAATACTTCATGAAAAGCTACATGATCTGATTGTTCCCGAAGACCAAAAAGAATTAATTCAAAAACCAATGGAACATTTTGCCAAAACCGGTGAAGGCCCTATCGTTTTTACACTCAGAGAAATAACGGCCATTCGCAAAGATGAATCATCGTTTCCAGCGGAGCTTTCCGTGAGTGCCTTTAAAAATGATGGTATTTGGTTTGCTGTTGGTTCTGTACGCGATATCAGTTCCCGAAAAAATGTTGAAAAGCAACTACAGAAAATGAACGAAGAACTGGAGATACGTGTTCACGAACGTACCGCTGAAATACAGATTCTATATCAAGCCATAGAACAAAGCCCGGCTTCTGTGATCATCACTGATGCTCAGGGGAATATTGAATATGTCAATCCTTGGTTTACCCAAACCTCAGGGTATAAAAAAGATGAAGTATTTGGCAGGAATCCCCGAATACTCAAATCCGGAAAGCATCCCACATCAATTTACAAAAACCTGTGGGATACCATCACAAAAGGTGAAAATTGGCAGGGCGAACTGGTGAACAAGAAAAAAAATGGAGACCTTTACTGGGAGCATGTTTCCGTATCTCCAATCAAAAATAGCGAAACAAAAATAACCCATTATGTTGCGGTGCAAGAGGATATCAGCCAGCGAAAACAAGCAGAAGAATTATTGAAATTCGAATCTGAATTCAATGAAGCATTAGCTCAATTGGCCCATAAAATCATTTCTGCCAATACAATTGAAGAAATATCCACAATCGTGCTGGCAACAGCAACCCGTTTTCTCCAAAGCCCATATGGCTTTGTGGCATATATCGATGAACAAAACGGTCATTTGGTGTTACCCGCCTTGACCAATGAAGTCATGAAGGCATGTCAAATTAATTCTCAAAAACCAATTTTTCAAAAATTCAGCGGTCTTTGGGGATGGGTTTTAGAAAATAAGAAACACCTTCTGACCAATGATCCTGTGAATGACCAAAGATATAACGGGGTTCCCGACGGGCATGTGCCGATACGCAGATTTATTTCTACACCCGCAGTCGTCGAGGATGTTGCTCTAGGCCAAATCGCCTTGGCCAATAAAAATGAGGACTATACTGAGAATGATCTGATATTACTAAATCGTATCAACAATTTATATGCCATTGCCATCCACCGCAAACGTATTGAACAGCATCTTCTTCACGAAAAGGAAAGAGCAGTGGCTGCCAATCAGGCCAAAAGTGCTTTTCTGGCCAACATGTCCCATGAAATTCGGACACCAATGAACGCTATTATTGGTTTTTTAGAATTATGCCTGGATGGCGGCGATTTATCAGTAAAGCAAGTGCGACATATAACCATTGCCCACCACTCTGCCCATTCTCTTCTGAATATTCTCAATGATATCTTGGATATCAGTAAACTCGAAAGTGAAAAAATCGAGCTTGAAACAGAAGCTTTTGAGTTAGCCAAGGTCATTTTCGATATTCAGTCTACTCTAATGGGTAAGGCAGTTGAAAAAGGGCTTGATCTAAGAATTCGGATTGAGCCTGGAGTACCTTCATTCATCAAGGGTGATTCATACCGTCTTAGGCAAATTTTAATGAATATAGTTGGAAACGCCATTAAATTCACTGAAGAAGGTTCTGTAGAAATCTGTGCTCGTTCGAGTGGGGACAACTCCCAACTCTGCTTCAGTGTGGCAGACACAGGTATTGGTATTTCGCCCACGCAACAAAAAACCATCTTTGAACCCTTTTCTCAAGCCGACCTTACAATCACCCGTAGGTACGGGGGGACTGGTTTAGGGACAACGATTTCAAAAAAGCTGGTTGAATTAATGGGTGGTGAAATTGGATTTGAAAGTGTGGAAAATCAAGGGACCACTTTTCAGTTTGGCATTCCATTAATACCCGCTCAAATGGAAAGCCAAAGCATATACAGCCAAAAAGTTGCACCTGGCTCAGAGCGGTGTTTCGATATCTTGGTGGCTGAGGATATTGAAATGAATATAGACCTGATCACTACTCGCCTTAGAATGGAAGGCCATGAAGTCACTGTGGCCAGGGATGGTCAAAAAACCATTAACGAATACAACCGCCATACGTTCGATATCATCCTTTTGGACATGCGGATGCCTGTAAAAAGTGGAATGGAGGTCGCAACTGAGATTCGTTCCCTTGAAAGGCAAAATCAAACATATACACCCATCATTGCGGTCACTGCCAATGTCATGAAAACAGAGATCCAGGAATATTTGAGATGCGGCATAGATGCGGTCGTGGATAAGCCATTGGATTTTGATAAACTCTTTGTCCTGATGGAAAAGCATGTTCCTCCAAAAAGGGGAAAAAGCAAAATTAATTTAAAATCAACGAGCCATACAGCGCAAGAAGAACCACAGTTCAATGAAATTGAGGGGATCAATACCCAAAAAGGGATTATCCAATGGAAGGACCCGAAGGCTTATCGGAAAGCATTGCTCGATTTTAAAACCACGTACCACGATTTTGGGAAACAGATCACCTCCTGCGTTGCAAAAAATGACCATGATCAAATCGTTTATCTGGCTCACTCTCTCAAAGGGATTGCTGGAAATCTTGCCATGGAAGAAGCCTACAATGAAGCGGTTCGTTTTCATGATGCCGTCAGTCATCAAAAAAGCATCCCGATTTTAGAACTTCTCAAGCCGTTGGAAGTTGCTTTGAAACAAGTTTTTTTGGCCATCACCCAGCTTGAGGCATCAGTAGACGAAAATGATCAAGCGATAGGCCAAAAAAATCCCCAAGCAATTAACCTTCATGAACTGAAACAATTGTTTGTTGAATTGATTCAGTCCTTTAATTCATACGACCCGAGTCAATCAGAACCTATAATTGAAAAAATATCCTCATTGATTTCAAAGGATAAAATGGCCCAACTCCATAAAGCATTAGCCGCTTTTGATTTTGACAGCGCTAAATCAGAAGCCATTAAATTGGCCCAAGAACTAAAAATAAAAATAGGAAAAACCGATGGCTGAAAAACTGTGGAAAATACTTGTGGTGGATGATGAACCCAACAATTTAAGCTTTTTACGCCAAATTTTAATGGAAACCTATGATTTGGCTTTTGCCCCGAGTGGAATAAAAGCTCTGGAAATTATAGAAAAGGTAAATCCGGATCTTGTTCTTCTCGACATCATGATGCCGAAGATGGATGGGTATGAGACCTGCCGGCGGCTTAAAGCCAATCCACAAACAGCCAAAATACCCGTTATATTTGTAACTGCCATGAGTGAAGTGGATGATGAAAGTTATGGTTTTGATGTGGGGTGTGTGGATTATATTACAAAACCTTTATCTCCACCCATCGTCCATGCTCGGGTGGGAACCCATTTGACCTTGTTTGATCAGCAACTGGCGTGTGAAAAATTGGTGGCACAGCGCACGAAACAGCTGGAATCCAGCCACTCCGCCGCCATTCATATGCTGGGGGAAGCCGGTCATTACAATGACACAGACACTGGTGTGCATATTTGGCGTATGGCGGATTATTCTGCCGCCATTGCCCGTTGCTACGGGTGGCATGTGGAGAAAACCCATTTTTTGGAGCTGGCTGCACCTATGCACGATACCGGGAAGATCGGGATACCGGATTCAATTCTCAAAAAACCTGGAAAACTGGATACCTCGGAGTGGCAGCGGATGCGCACGCACAGCTATATCGGGTATAAAATTTTAAAGAAAAGTGATTCTCCTATTTTCACGATGGCAGCTGAAGTCACATATTTCCACCATGAAAAATGGGATGGCACCGGGTACCCAAGGCAGCTAAAAGCAGATCAAATACCTGAGAGTGCCAGAATTGTGGCCATTGCCGATGTTTTTGACGCCTTGACGATGAAGCGGCCCTATAAAGAAGAATGGCCCTTTGATGAAGCTTTTTCAGAAATCAGAAACAGTGCGGGAACCCATTTCGACCCTACCCTGGTGGACTGTTTTTGCTCCATCAAAGACGAAATCACGGGGATAAAAGAAAAATGGACAGAAAATGAGACCGATTTCACTTCAGCGACGTCTATTTGATGGTGAATATGGTTCTGAATATGTTCAGACACGTCATGGTTGTGTTGATTTCAAAACCGGCTTACGCATATGCTTATATGATGTATTAACAAAGGAAAATAAATGACCAAGGATTCTACGAACCATAATAAACACTCCCACTGGATGAATTTCCATATATATGGCCTATTGGCTTCCATTATTCTTGTTACCATCGGGATCCATTATTTCCTGACCTCTTATATTCATCCCCAGTTTCTTAAGGAGTTAATCCATATTACCGAGAAGGAGGCTGTAAGAACGGGTAAGCATATGAAAAAATTTGTTCTTGATGACTATGTGGATGGACAGATCCATATCTCAGGTCAAACATCGACATTTTTAAAAGAATGCATCCGCAATTTTGATTTATGGAAAATTAAAATCTTTTCCGACACCGGAGAAACGATTTATTCCACATCAGCCAAAGATATAGGGAAAATCAATACGCATGATTATTTTCACAATATTGTGGCCAAGGGCACTCCATATTCAAAATTAGTCAAAAAAGATACTAAAACATTGGAAGGCATCTTGGTTTATAATGATATCGTGGAAACTTATTTTCCCATGATACTGAGGGGTCAATTTGTGGGAGCATTTGAATTCTATTATGATATTACTACCCGCCGAAAATCCATGGACAACCTGGTCAAGAAATTTAGCACCATGTCTTATGCATTAACCCTTCTGATTATTTCAGGAGTTTTGTTCACCACTTTTCTGGTTCGAAGAGGAACGAAGGAAAGACGGCGGTTTGAAAATGCCCTCGTAGCAATGGCAATCAAAGATAGATTGACAGGTATTTATAATCGCCATGGTTTTGAAGAGCTAGCGCAAGGAGAGTATGAAAAAGGCAAACGTTATCAACGAAATTCATGTATTATTCTTTTTGACTTGGATCATTTTAAAAAAGTGAATGATACCTACGGACATCAAGCAGGAGATCATGTGCTATCTTCAATCGCTCAAAAGTGCCTTGCTGGCTTAAGAAACAGTGATATTTTCGGCCGTTATGGAGGGGAGGAATTTATCATCTTTTTACCAGAAACAGATTGTGATGGCGGCATGGAAACTGCTGAAAAAATAAGGCAATCAATAGCATCCCAAGCCATTCCAACGGATCAGGGAGATCTGGATATTACAATCAGCATGGGGTTGTCTTGTTATACACCCCAAAAACCACTGTCTGTTGATGAACTGATCAAGCAGGCAGACGATGCACTCTACCAAGCAAAAGAAAATGGACGGAATCAGCTTGTCAGTTTTCAACAAAAGATCGGAAACAGTTAAACTGTTTCTTGATAAAAGAAGAGTGCTGTTCGCAATGAATGGATATTTCATTATTTTGAGATAGGCGCTGAAAATGTATGAAACCATCTTGAAAAAATAAAGAGCAATACAATATGAGCGATATCGATATTCTGATCGTTGGTGACTGCCCGGAAATCATTCTTGGATCAAAACGAATTCTCAACACGGCCGGCTATGAGGTTCAAACTGCCGCGTCAGCGGCCGAATGTCTCCAAAAGGCCAACTCTATTGTTCCCGGCTTGATATTATTAGATGTCGCCTTACCAGATGGAAATGGGATTGATCTTTGCAAGCAAATTAAAAATGAACCAAAATATGAAGATACTTTTATCGTTCTTGTTTCTGGCATTAAAACCCAAAGCCAGGACCAATATCAAGGATTAGATGCAGGAGCGGATGGTTATATTCTGCGCCCGGTCGATAACCCGACTTTTCTTCTCCATGTACAAAACTTCATTCGCTTTAGACAACAGAATCTTCAGCTAAAATTGGAAATGAAGCGAAAACTTCAGACACAATCATTAGATGATAGTACCAATTTTCAGGCGGTTTTCAATGCAGCCCCGATCCCTATGCTCATTCTGGATGAGCAGGCGAAAATACATTCCGCCAATCAAACGGCATTGGAATTATTTCAAAAGGACTTCCAAAACCTTATGGGCCGGGGCTGCGGTTATTTAATCGACTGCATACATATGGACGCTAAGAATATGGATGATGCTTTCTCGGATGATTGTAACAAGTGCACGATTCGTGATGACATTCTTAAAGCAGTACAAAAAGGCCGGAACAGCACGCCAGGAGAGACAATCGTTAAACGAAACATTGAAGGAGTTCAACGTAAGTCCTGGTTCCGGTACAGCATAAAACCCCTTCGAATGCATAATAAATCCTATGCCATCGTTACTCTGGAGGATATCAGCGAACATAAGCAAATGGAGGTTGAACTACGTTCGGAGGAGAAACGTCTTCGTCAAATAGTAAAAAATATGCCCATTATGCTGGATGCTATGGATGAAAATTTTAATATTATTGTATGGAATCAGGAGTGTGAGCGGGTAACCGGGTATTCCGAAAAAGAAATGAAAAACAACCCAGCCCCTCTGGAAACACTCTATCCTGATTCTGAATATAGACAGCATTTGATTTCTGAATCCACTGATTTGGGTTTTGATTTTCGAAATAAAGAATATTCGTTGACGTCTAAAAACGGCCAAAAAAAAACGATTTCCTGGTCCAATATCTCCAAAACGGTAAAAATTCCGGGTTGGCACACATGGGCCGTGGGTGTGGATGTCTCTGAAAAAAAACAACTCCGTGATAGTTTTAATGCCGCCCAGGAAGTTGCCCAAATCGGTTTGTGGGAGCTGGATATCGTTCAGAATAGTTTGATATGGTCCTCAGGGGTTTTTGCTCTTTTTGAAATGGACCCTGATAAATTTGGTGCTTCCTATGACGCCTTTTTAGCGGCGATTCATCCGGATGACCGCCAAATGGTAAACGAAGCTTATTCAAAATCCCTTGAAACGAGAGAACCGTATACTGTTTTTCACCGCCTTCAAATGCAGGATGGCCGTATCAAATATGTCAAGGAAACCTGTTTTACGGAATTTGATACAACCGGTCAACCCCTTCGTTCTACCGGTTTAATCCAAGATGTTAGTGAACTTAAACTGAGTGAGGAAAGGTTCCGTAGCATTGTTAAGAATGCACCCATTGGTATAGCTGTGGTGGATATTCAAGGGCGCCCTTATATTTCAAATCATGTGCTGGAGCAAATGTTAGGCTACACGGCTGAAGAACTCTCTAAAATGCATTTTGTAGAGTTCACCCATCCAGATGATGTCCAAATGGATCTGGAATTATTTAATGAAGTGGTCGCTGGGATACGTGATGGTTTTGAGCTGGAAAAGCGCTATCTTCATAAGAATGGTGATACCATTTATGGAAAAGTGAATGTAGTCGCTATAAAAAACGAGGCCCACCATATCTCAGCAATCCTTGGGATGGTTGAGGACATCACGCACATGAAAAGGCAAAAGGAGGCATTAAAGGAAAAAGAGGAAAAATACCGATTACTTTTTGAAAATGCCAATGATGCCATTTTTATTCACAAGGGAGAAACGTTCATCGATTGTAATGCCATGACACTTGAGTTGTTTGGTGCAAAAAGCAAGAATGAAATTCTGGAATATAAAGTTTCTGATATTTCCCCATCCAATCAGCCCAGCGGAAAAGACTCAGGGGAGTTGGCCAAGCATTACATTCACAGGGCCATCGAGGGAAAGCCCCAGCGATTTGAATGGAAATCTAAACGGCTGGATGGAACCTTGTTTGATGTGGAAGTGTCCTTAAATCGACTCAAATTGCAAAATGATATTTATGTTCAAGCTTTGGTTAGAGATATTACAATTTCTAAAAAGGCCGAGAATCAACTGATTTCGGCCAAAGAGCAGGCAGAGGTCGCCAATAGAGCCAAAAGCAGTTTTTTAGCCAATGTGAGTCATGAAATCCGAACCCCCATGAACGCCATATTGGGTTTTATTCGATTGGCGATGGATCGTAAGGGCTTGCCACCAGAGTCCCATTCCCACTTGCAAATCGCCCATAATTCAGCAAAATCCTTGCTGGGTCTAATCAACGACATCCTGGATCTGT
>JAUCGD010000353.1 GCA_030377945.1 Desulfobacterales bacterium HSG17
TTGCTGCGGCATTTTATCCTGATTTTGAATTTGAACAGACAGATATTTTAACTGAAGTTGAAAAAGAACTTTTTCAAACCAAAGGAAAAATAACCCTTAACCTGGGATGGAAATCTGTTTACCAGGGAGAAACTCCAAAAATAGATGTCAAGAAAACAGATGCCAAGAAAATAGATGCCAAGAAAATAGAAGAAGAAGCGGAAAATCTTCCGCCTTTAAATAACGGGGATTCGGCCAATGTAAAAGATACAAAGCTTGAAAAAAAGATGACAAAAGCCCCGCCCGAATATACAGAAGCCCTGCTGTTAAAAGATATGACCAATCCGGGACGTTATGTATCTGAAGATGATCTCAAGAAAATCTACCGGGGCGATACAGGTCTGGGAACCCAGGCAACAAGAGCGCAGATCATTGAAACCCTTTTATCGCGGGAATACTTAATAAGAATAAAAAAACAGGTCAAGGCAACAGATAAAGGATGCAGGCTCATTGAATCCCTTCGCCGGTTTAATTCTGCAAAAATACTTACATCTCCCGAAGAAACCGCCAGATGGGAAATGCAGCTTGACCAGATTGCACAGGGCAAAGGTTCGGATGCGGAATTTTTAAACGGGATAAAGCAAATGGTCAGCAGTATAATCCAGGAATTTAAAACCAGGACAGGCCATACCCCCCTGGGCAAATGCCCAAACTGCGGCGGAGATATTATTGAAGGGAAAAAAGGGTATGGATGTGCCAACTGGCGTGAAGAAGACGGAAGATGCAGGTTTGTTGTATGGAAAAGTATTGCTCAAAAAAATATCAGCATCCAAATGCTCAAAGATCTTCTTGAACAGAGCAGCATTGGCCCTTTTGACGATTTCATCTCAAAAAAAGGCAGCCCTTTTTCCGCAACTTTAAAGCTCATGGAAATTGAAGGAAAATGGGAAACAAAATTTGAGTTTGATAATGGTCCAGAACAGGAAGCCAGGGAAATCCTGGGAAAATGCCCTGCCTGCGGCGGAGATGTTACAGAAAATCAAAAATCTTATGGGTGTTCCAACTGGCGGGAAGAAGACGGAGGATGCAGGTTTGTTGTCTGGAAAGAAATTGCTCAAAAAGATATCAGTGTCCAGATGCTCAAAGAACTTCTTGAGCAGAGCAGTATTGGCCCTTTTGATGATTTTATCTCAAAAAAAGGCAGTCCTTTTTCTGCAAGTTTAAAGCTCATGGAAATTGAAGGAAAATGGGAAACAAAATTTGAGTTTGATAACGGGCCTGAACAGGAAGCCAGGGAAATCCTGGGAAAATGCCCTGCCTGCGGCGGAGATGTTACAGAAACGAAAAAAACTTATGGATGCGCTAACTGGAAAGAAGAGGACGGGGCATGTAAATTTGTCATATGGAAAATAATAGCCCAAAAGGAAATTTCTCAAAAAGCTGCTCTTACCCTCCTTAAACATGGAATAACAGATCAACTTTTCGGTTTTATCTCCAGGAAAGGCAATGCTTTTTCTGCCAGATTAAAGCTTGAAGGTAAAAAACCGGATATACCAAAGGTGGTTTTTGACTTTCCTGATTAAGCTCTCTTTCAAAGGTTTAGCTAATATTTCACTTTTCCCCATAAGCAGACAGCTTCCGCCTGAGTGTATTCAATCCTATCCCCAAAACCCTTGCAGTCTGGGATTTGTTGCGGTTCATCTGTTTATATGCTTTTAAAATATGAGCTTTTTCCACTTGTGCCATTGAAAGAACTTCCTGCCCCTTATCTTTATCCACAGGACTTAGAGTTTTTCCAGGTTCAATCACTCTTATCTTCCGGTTTCTTACATGTTCGGGCAGACAGTTAAAGGTTATGGGTTTTCCCTGTGCCAGGTTTACCGAAGCCTGGATTACAGATTTTAATTCTCTAATATTGCCCGGATAATTATAGCTCATGAGTACGGACATGGCCTGAACATCAATGCTGCATCTAACATCTTTACAGAATTCCTTTAAAAAAACGCCGATTAAAAGGGGTATATCTGCCTTTCGCTCACGCAGGGGAGGCAGGTGGAGCCATCCACCTTTGAGCCTGTAATAAAGATCGCTCCTGAATTTTTTGTTTGCCACCAGATGCTCCATATCCTCATTGGTGGCAGCTATAATTCTTATATCTGCTTTCTGGGTCCGGTTGCTTCCAAGGCGGATATATTCACCGTTTTGCAATACTCTTAAAAGCTTTCCCTGGAGTGAACCGGGCATTATGCCGATCTCATCCAGAAATAGAGTTCCGCCGTCTGTATGTTCAAGGTAACCGGTGCGTTCTCTTTCCGCTCCTGTAAATGCTCCTTTTGTATGGCCAAAAAATTCAGCATCAAAAAGGCTTCCTGTAAGAGCAGCCATATTAACCGTAGTCATCCGGGATTTGGCTCTGAGGCTTTCAGCATGAACTGCATGGGCAAGAAGTTCCTTGCCTGTTCCGCTTTCACCTGTAATTAAAACCGGCACATCACTTCTTGCATGAAGTTCGGCTTCTTTCAGTACTTTTAGCATATTTCTGGATCTGGTGATAATGTCTTTAAATGGGCCTTTGCTGAACAGCTCAGGAAGGGATCTGCGTTTGTCAATCTCCAGCAGTCCCAGCAAATGCCTTCTTTCCAGTGCCCTTTGAACAGATAAGAGCAGGTCACGCTGGGGAACCGGTTTAAGCAGAAAATCATAAGCTCCTTTTCTTATGCAGTCAACAGCCACCTTGGCATCATTAACTGCTGCAAGCATTATGCACTCTGTTCCAGGATTGCTGCTTTTAATAATTTCCAGCAGTTCCATTCCATTTATATCCGGCATAGACATACTGATAAGAGCCAGGTCAAAATGAGCGCCTTTTTTAAACATTTCAGCAGCTTTGAGGGGCATGTCTTCAATAATTACATTTTTAAAACCGCCTGAAGACAGGCGGGACCACAGAACATCTAAATATACTGAATCATTGTCAATAATAATTATCCGATCATCCATTATAATCTGCTTTCCTGAATTTTTATTCCTGCATGGGAAGTAGCTATTCCAAAATGGCACAGATTAGCATAATATTTTATATTAAAAAAGTAAAAAATCTGCTCAAAATTTTCATATACAATCCTCTTTAGGCGGAAGTTTAACTATCTTCAGCCAGAAATTTTCAATGGAGGTTATCACATTGAGGAAGGAATCCAGGTCCACCGGCTTGCTTATATAACAATTGGCATGGAGGTTATAGGTTTTGAGAATATCTTCATCTGATTGTGATGTGGTCAGCACTACAACCGGAATATGCTTCAGTTTTTCATGGGTTTTGATTTCTGCAAGAACTTCCCTGCCGTCTTTCCTGGGAAGGTTTAGATCCAGCAGGATAATATCTGGACGCACTGCTTCTGCATATTCTCCTTTGCGGAGCAGAAATTCCATGGCTTTTACTCCATCCTCTGCTACATGCAGAGTGTTTAGCATTTTGCCTTCTTTTAATGCTTCCTGGGTTAAACGAACATCACCTGGATTATCTTCCACAAGA
>JAUCGD010000354.1 GCA_030377945.1 Desulfobacterales bacterium HSG17
TGGATTTCTGGGGTGCCAAAGGATATTTTAATAATTTGACAACAAGTTCAGGTGGTAAAAATATTATTAACAATCCAAAAGAGGTTCTACAAAATTTTTTTCAAACAAAATTCCATATTGCTGTAAAAACAGAACAGTTTGAAATGCTGGTAAAAAATCTGGAAAAAGGGCAATATCCTGATCTTGTGACAACTTTGATGTTTGAAGTGCAAACCATTGTGCAGCACAGGTATCCAGAAACTTCATCGTTTGGAGAGAGCCGAGAGCTTTTTGTCCAGGATAAAATGGCTGTGGCTTTATTGATAGAGCTTTCCAGGCAGCCTTCTATTTGGAAAAAACTGGAGAAAAATAAAAATTCAGGAATAGCGCGTTTACTTGCATTGATAATAGCTGTATATTTTAGTGTTCTGGAGCGAGATATCTATCTGACAGCTTTGTTGCCAAATGCAGAACTGAAAGATTTAATTGCGGCAGTCAAAAATAGTGGCGCAGTATTGCCGGAAAAAATATACAAAAAAATTGTGGAACTTTCACCTGTACCAGAGCTGAAAAATACTTTGTCCCAAAAGCTCAACGCCTGGGCAAATATCTGGATTGTAAGAATTATGGGTGAAATCGGAAGCAAAGAATTTGTTCCAGATTTGATAAATGTTCTAAATTCCTGTGATAGTCTTGATTACATATATAGCGATGCAATAAGGTCAATGACTGCCCTTGATCAAGTAGCAGATAAGACAATCCTGACCGCCATACAAAATAAAAGCCTTGGAGATTGGGAGAACACCTCTATTCTTGGGCATCTTCCCTATGCTAGCTCCTTTGACCTTATTTGCAAAATATGGGAAGATGATAATAGTGAGATGGATTCACAGGAGACATTTGTACACTGTTTGAGAGACATTGGTGATAAAAGAGGGATTAAAAAACTGCAGGAAATGTATGCTCAAGATAAGACATTGAATTATGTCGAAGATGTATTAGAATTCTTGAGTGTTCTTCATGATATCAATATCCCTGAATTGCCTGAAATTCGAAGAAAAAGAGAAGATTTTAAAAAAGAGCAGGAAATCAGATCAGAAGAGTTTAATGAATTTTCAAATGATAGCGAATTATTAAAAGATATCGATAATATAAAAAATAGAGACAATGTAATCCCTTTTAAAAGAAAGATTCCAAAAGTTGGTAGAGATGATCAGTAAGACAAATATTATAGAGTCAGAAGGTTTAACAAAAAAATATAATGGCAAAATTGCAGTGGATGGTGTTAATCTTGCCATTATTAAAGGCAGTTGTTTTGGGCTTCTTGGCCCCAATGGTGCAGGGAAGACCACCACTGTGGAAATGATGGAAAATATCATTACGCCTGATTCAGGGCAGATCCACTATAAAGGCAAGGCAAGGGATGGTGTCTTTAATCAGGAGATTGGTATTCAATTCCAGCACACCGAGCTTCTTGCATATTTGACTGTTAAAGAGACCTTAAAGACATTTGGGGCTTTTTATAATAAACACCTGCCTGTTAAGGATATTATTGATTTGTGCATGCTGGACAATATTGAAAACAGTCTTAATAATAAAATTTCAGGGGGGCAGCGCCAGAGATTACTGCTTGGTCTTGCAATTTTAAATGATCCACAATTGCTGTTTTTGGATGAACCATCCACAGGACTTGATCCCCAGGCACGAAAACATATCTGGGAAATCATTAAAAGTATGAATAAAAAAGGCAAGACCATTGTTTTGACAACACACTATATGGAAGAAGCGCAAGTCTTGTGTGATACCATTGCCATCATGGACAAAGGGCGTATCATTGAACATGGAGCTCCTGAATTTTTGATGGATAAACATTGTAAAAATGCCCATGGCCCCAGGAATCTGGAGTATGTTTTTTTAAAATTAACTGGCAAAAGCTTAAGAGAATAGGATCATGAGTTTTAAAAGAATGTGGGCATTGTTTGTTGCCAGGAATTTTGAATTTATACGGGATCGGGCTGGTTTTGGCTGGAATATTCTTTTTCCATTTTTAATTGTTGCAGGTTTTGGAGTTATCTTCAGCTCTGATTCACGGCAGGAATTTAAGCTTGGTGTTTTTCCTGTAAACCCTTCTTTGATGGTCATTGAGCAACTTAAAATTCCTGAAAAACTTAAAGCTTATGATTATATCAAGATAGTTGCTTTCAAAACCCATGATGATGCCATGGATAAACTGTTACATCACAAAATTGATATTCTGGTGGAAAACTCAAATCAAAAATTAAGCTACTGGGTCAGTGATTCCTCTCCAAAAGGCTATATGATGGAAAAAGTGGTTAAAGAATCCATTATACCTGAAAAAGTGTTTGAAGCAAAAGTTATAAAGCAACAGATCAAGAGTGAGCAGATACGTTATATAGACTGGCTTTTTCCTGGTATTCTTGGAATGAATATCATGTTTTCTTCTCTTTTCGGGGTAGGATATGTTATTGTAAGATATCGCAGAAGCGGGGTGCTCAAACGTCTTAAAGCCACTCCTGTGACAGCATTTGAATATCTTGCAGCCCAGCTTGTATCAAGGGTGCTGATTTTACTTGTCACATCATTTGTGGTGTGGTTTGGATGTGATCTTCTGTTCTCATTTCACATGCATGGATCATATTTTGATGCTTTTGTTGTATTCCTTGCAGGAAGTGTCTGTCTTGTCTGTCTCGGGCTTGTTGTCGCATGTCGTGGTACAAGTGAAGAGTTGACCAACGGGTTTATAAATTTTATATGCTGGCCCATGATGTTTTTATCTGAAGTTTGGTTTTCAATAGAGGGTGCCTCACCCTGGGTTCAAAATGTGGCAGAAGTTCTGCCTTTAACTCATTTTTTATCTGCTGTCAGGAAAATTATAAATGATGGAGCTGCTCTTTCTGATGTATCCATTGAAATTTCAATACTTTGTGTAATGAGTTTGGTTTTTTTGACCATTGGTTCTTTGCTGTTTTCATGGACAAAATAGCTACTATCCAACTGCCACTGGCAGACCTGAAATATCTTGATCTGTCCACAAAGAATGAAAGTGAATTATAAATTTGCAATCACTTTCATATAAATATACTATATAAAATAATTAATATTATTGTTTGAATTTTTGGAGGTTTAAAATAGATGAAACCTGTTGTGGCTCTCCTTGGCCGCCCCAATGTTGGCAAATCTACTTTGTTTAACCGGATTACACGCAAGAGAAATGCTCTTGTAGATGATTTTCCCGGTGTGACAAGGGACAGGCATTATGCTGATGCAACTTGGAATGACATTGAATTTACACTTATTGATACTGGCGGGTTTTTAAGCTCTGATGAGGATTATTTTGCTTCCCAGATTAAAGAGCAGCTGACCATAGCGGCTGAACAGGCTGATGTTCTTATCTTTATCATGGATGGCAGGTCTGGCTTGTCACCCTATGATCAGGAGCTGGCGGATTTTCTAAGAAAAATGTCAAAGCCAGTGTTTTATATCATTAATAAAATTGAAAGCTAT
>JAUCGD010000355.1 GCA_030377945.1 Desulfobacterales bacterium HSG17
AATAAAATACCCGCATCAAGCTGGGGAATAAATCCCCCAGCTACAAGCAAAACCATCCTAAAGGGTGCTGAATAAATAACAAAATATAACTTTAACAGCAGGCTTTAGCCTAGTTTAGCTTGTAGCCTGGAGCTTTTTGCTCGTTCCCAATCTCCTGCTTGGGAACGCAAGTCTGCAAGCTCTAGCTTGCAGGGGAAGCAGAGCTTCCAAGACCAGGGTTCCCAGGCTGGAGCCTGGGAACCAGAAGGGGGGTAACGGAATTAAAAATCAGTGTACTACATGCATGAATTTTAAATTCCTCTTTTAAAATAAGACTTGCATTATTAACCTGAAAGGGTAAAATTGAGACTTAAATTTTACTTGACAGGTTAATTATTACCAGATCAATTGGGGAAAAATCATGGAAAAATTCACAAAAAGATTTTTTTACGCACCTGCTGACAGTTTTTTCATTTTCGGGCCAAGAGGCACAGGCAAATCAACCTGGCTTAAAAAAACTTTTCCAGATGCATACATGATTGACTTATTGGACGACAAAACTTATAGAAATCATATTGCATATCCTGAGCGGATCAAAGAAATTGTCAAGGCCAATCTGGAGATAAAACGCTACATTATTGACGAAGTTCAAAAAGCCCCGGTTTTGTTGGACAGCATTCACAGCTTGATTGAGGAATATAAAACCCATCAGTTTATTCTGACCGGTTCCAGTGCGCGAAAGCTTCGGCGCGGAGGTGTAAATCTGCTGGCAGGCCGTGCCCTTTTAACTCATTTTCATCCGTTTATGGCTGCGGAACTGGATAATGACTTTTGCCTTGACAATGCTCTTAAAAACGGCATGATTCCATTAATCCTATCTGCAAATGAACCTGCCAGAACCCTTGAAACATACATTGCTCTTTATTTAAAAGAAGAAGTCAGGGAAGAAGGACTTGTAAGGGATGTGGGAGCCTTTGCCCGGTTCCTGGAAGTTATCAGTTTTTCCCACGGCAGTATTTTAAACCTGAGCAATATTGCAAGGGAATGCCAGGTTTCCCGTAAAATTGTTGAAAATTACATGTCAATAATTGAAGACCTGCTGCTGGGATATAAACTTCCTGTTTTTACAAAACGTGCAAGGCGTGCAATGACAGCCCAGCCAAAATTTTATTTATTTGATGCAGGTGTTTACTATCATTTACGACCCAAAGGCCCTCTTGACAAACCTGAAGAAATTGGGGGAATTGCACTTGAAGGTTTAGTTTTACAGCATATTAAAGCCTGGTGCGATTATTCAACTGAAAAGACAGAGTGTTATTTCTGGAGATCCAGGGGAGGTGCTGAGGTTGATTTTGTTTTGTATGGAGAAAATCACTTTTACGCAATAGAAGTAAAAAATGCAAAACAGATTCATTCTAAGAGTCTGAGATCACTTAAAACATTTTTATCAGACTACCCTGAAGCCAGTGCCCTATTGCTGTATAGAGGAACAGAAAAACTGCTTATTGACGGAATTCAATGCCAGCCTGTTGACGATTTTCTTGTTCAACTTAAGCCGAATCATTGGCCCTGGCAAAGAAAGGTAGATTTGTAGGGGCAGGCCCCTGTGCCTGCCCTTGGCCTGGCAACCTTGAAACGGGGCAACCACAGGGGGATTGCCCCTACAAAATGGAAAAATTAAAAGTATCTATCACATTTTCGAAGCATTAATAAACAGATGGCATAAGATACTTAAAATATAGCCTATTGCAATAACAGGTGTCCATTTAAGATGAGCGCCGAATGTATATGTTCCCCTTGCAGTACCCATTAATGCAACACCGGCCGCAGAGCCGATAGAAAGCAGGCTGCCGCCAACCCCGGCAGTCAAAGTTACAAGAAGCCACTGACCGTGAGACATTGGCGGATCCATTGTAAGCACTGCAAACATAACAGGTATATTGTCAACAATAGCAGAAAGAACTCCAACCAGGGAGTTTGCAATTGTGGGACCGAGATCGGAATACATGTATGAAGACAAAAAGCCCAGGTAGCCAAACTGGGAAAGACCGCCCACACAGAGAATTACACCGTAAAAGAAAAGCAGTGTATCCCATTCTGCCCTGGCAATTTTTTTCATCAAGTCAAAATGCGAGGTTTCCTTTTTCATTTCTGTCAAATCCTGGATTGCTTCAACAACTCCGCACACATCACCATTTTCATCTTTAACCGGTGCAGCACTCAAAGAAAGCCATTTTCCTTCTTCTCCTCCCATTTCAGGCAGGAATACAATGGCATCATATGCTTCGTCAATATCGGTATTTTTCCTGTTTTTACCATCATAATAATTATCAATCTGGGTGGCAGGGAAATTATCCAGCACCATATCTGCAAGTGTGGGTCTTTCCTTGTCATAAAAAGGTGCCCACTGCATCTGACTACCGATCTGCTCTTTGGCTGAAACACCAGTGAGTTTTTCAATGGCTTTGTTCCAGTGGGTAACAATATGCTTCTCGTCAATGGCAAAAGCAGGGTCCTTAATATCTGCCATAGCATCAGAAACACTGGTTCCGGATTTTCTCAGGGGAAACAAAGGATGCATGGTTTCTTCGCGGCGTGTTCCAAGAATACTGTCATACCAGTCTGCCCGGCCTTCAACCCTTTTGATATAATAAGAAAATATTCCCAGGTAGCCAAGACCAAGCATCATACCTGCTGCCGGGGGAAGGTGGAGGAAATTATGAAAGGATACTGCTGTGACAATAGTCATGAGAAACAAAAATACTATTCTTTTTGCACCGAACTTCATAACTACCTTGTCATCAGTAATCTTTGGAGTTTCTTTACTCACGTAAAAACTCATGATAATGGCAGGAACCAGCCAGTTAACAGCAGAAGGAATGGCAATGGCGAAAAATTCCGCAAACTGCACCTTTCCTTTTTGCCATACCATCAAAGTTGTAATATCTCCAAAAGGTGAAAAAGCACCTCCTGCATTGGCAGCAACAACAACATTGATGCAGGCCAGGGCTACAAATTTTGTATTATCTCTTCCCACTGCCATAACAACAGCACCCATGAGCAGGGCTGTTGTCAGGTTGTCAGCTATCGGGGATATAAAAAAGGCCAGAACCCCGGTTATCCAGAATATTTTTCTTAAAGAAAACTGCCTTGTTACAAGATATGCGCGAAGGGTTTCAAATACGTTTCTTTCCTCCATTGAGTTAATATAGGTCATTGCAGCTAGGAGAAATAAAAAAAGCTCTGCATATTCAACAAAATTATGTTTGATCGCGTCATGGGGCGTATGTGTATCCCCAATTTGTGCATATGCCAGGGCAACCAGAACCCAGATAACACCTGCGGCAAGAACAACAGGTTTGCTTTTCCTGAGATGAATATTGTTTTCCAAAGGCACAAGTGCATATGCAAAAACAAAAATATTTAACGCAAGCAGACCATAAAAGGTGCCTGTCATATCAACCTGAAGGGATTCCCCTCCGCCTCCTGATGCCATTGCAATTGCTGGCATCAATAATAC
>JAUCGD010000356.1 GCA_030377945.1 Desulfobacterales bacterium HSG17
TATAACAGAACAAAGAGATGGAGACTTTCGCAAGGTAAGCTTTGAAGCCTTGAGTGAAGGCAGAAAAATTGCCGATGCTCTGGGAACAGATTTGACTGCCCTGGTATTGGGTGAAGGCATTGAAGCTATTGCAGGAGAGGCTGGAAAATATGGAGCAGACAAAATTCTGGCTGCTGATTCACCTGCACTTAAAGAATATACAACAGATGCCTATGCCAATGTAATTTCCTCGGTTATTGAAAATGAAAACCCCAAAGCAATTATACTTGGTGCATCCTTCCAGGGCAAAGACCTTGCAGCTCGCCTTGCAGCACGGTTTAATGCAGCCTTGGCAATGGATTGTGTTGACCTTCGTGTTGATGGGGGTAATCTTGTGGCAACACGCCCCATGTACGGAGGAAAAGTTCTGGCAGATGCAGCTCTCAGCGGAACACCGCAGATTGCAGCCATACGGCCCAATTCAATGGATATAACGGAAAACCAGGGTGCAGGTGCGGTTGAAAAGATTGATGCGGCTATTGGAGAAACTTCCATAAAATTCATTGAAAAGAAACTGGAAACCGGAAAAATAGAACTTACCGAAGCTGATGTTATTGTTTCAGGGGGCCGTGGCATGGGCGGAGCAGATTTTAGCGTAGTTGAAAACCTTGCCGCAGCCTTAAACGGTGCTGTGGGAGCATCCCGTTCTGCTGTTGATGAAGGCTGGCGCCCCCATGCCGATCAGGTAGGTCAGACCGGCAAGGTTGTGTCCCCAAACCTTTATATTGCCTGCGGTATATCAGGCGCAATCCAGCATCTTGCAGGTATGTCATCCTCAAAAGTAGTTGTGGCAATAAATAAAGACGAAGATGCCCCAATATTTGATAAGGCAGACTTTGGAATTGTTGGTGATCTTTTTGAAATTGTTCCTGCCATTAGTGAAGAACTTAAAAAATAAAGGACCGAAAGTTTGCAGGTTCACGCCAAAGCGTGATACCTGCCCTTTATCATGAAAACAGGATTTTCCAGTAAAATTTTACAGATGAATGAACTAATTGAAAAAATGAGAATAAATTTCAAACAGGAAGAACTGATTGAAAATCTGATGAACATCGTGAGAAGTAAATTTCCAGAAGTTGAACTGATTAATATCAGTGAAAGTCCTGAAGATTCCGAAAGCCTCTGGATTAATGTAACCGCTCCTGGAAATGAAGACAAAGAGATTGAATTAAGGGCTTTTGCCAGTGATAAAACAACGGACATTCTCATTGATTACGGATATCACATGCTGATCATGCCAACGCATAAAAAACAGTACAAGACTATGGTTGCTTAACTTAAGGAAAGGCCGTAACATATCTAATGAACATACATTTAGTGAGCCTTGGGTGTGCAAGAAACCTTGTGGACAGTGAAGGAATGCTGGGCCAGATTAAAAATGCCGGATGGCAGATCACTGACCAGCCTGAAGATGCTCACATCATTATTGTTAATACATGCAGTTTTATTGAATCTGCTGCTGAAGAATCCATTGATACAATACTTGAAATGGCCCAACTTAAAGAGAGCGGCAAATGCCGCTCTCTGATTGTTGCAGGATGCCTGCCTGAACGCTACGGAAAGGATATATCTTCGGAACTGGAAGAGGTTGACCTGTTCCTGGGAACCGGGGCTTTTGACCAAATTGTTGATGCTGTCAAAGGAACCTTGAAAGACTCAAAATGTATTCTTCCTGATCCTGATTCCATCATTATCCCAGGCCCGGATTCCCCGCGGGAACTGAGCCTGCCTTACATGGCCTATCTCAAAATTGCCGAAGGATGCAGTCGCCACTGCACATACTGCATTATACCCAGACTCAGGGGAAAACAGAAAAGCCGTCAGCCTGAACATATTCTGGCAGAAGCCGAAAAATTAATAAATGCAGGAACAAAAGAACTTGTACTTATTGCACAGGATACCACAGGATATGGCAGGGATTTGGGCAAAGATGCAAATCTGGCAGACCTGCTTAAAGATATTTCCGGCTTGTCTGATAGTATAAGGGCTGATAATCAGGCGATTGATGACATATGGATTCGGTTTTTGTACGGACATCCTGAAAGCATTGATGAAAATATTATAAAAATCATTAATGAACGCCCCAATCTTTGTTCTTATTTTGATCTCCCTGTGCAGCACGCAAGCAATTCAATTTTGAAAAAAATGGGTCGGAATACCCGTGATGACCTGCACAGGTTATTTGAAAAAATCAGGACAACAGACCCCGAAGCCGTACTTAGAACCACAGCCATTGTTGGGTTTCCAGGAGAAACTGATAAAGATTTTCAATCCCTGCTTGATTTTATCGAAGATATTCGTTTTGACAATCTCGGAGTATTTACCTATTCCGATTCAGACGATCTGCCTTCCCATAATCTGCCAGACCATGTTCCTGAAGAAATTGCACAGGAACGCCATGACATCATCATGGAACAACAGATTGAAATTTCATCGAAAATTAATGAAAAATACCTTGATAAAACCATCAAGGTTCTTGTTGAAGAATCCCCGGAACCGAATATCTTTACAGGCCGGACTGCTTTTCAGGCTCCTGAAGTTGACGGCAGTGTATATATCAATAGTTCCCGCAGACTAAAACCGGGAAACTTTACAAATGTCTTTATTACAGATACACTTGAATATGATCTTGTCGGAGAAACAAAGTGAGCGATCTGAAATATAAAATATTAAACCGGGTAAAAACTGAACTTGAAACAATTGAAGCAGCATTAAAGGAAAATCTTGGAGCGCATGTTGAGCTTGTGGCTGATGTTGCAGGTCATATAATCTTTAGCGGAGGCAAACGACTGAGGCCCCTGCTAATGTGCCTCAGTGCAAAGATATGCGGATATTCAGGGTGTAGAGAAGCTTTTTTTTCTAGCATATTTGAATACCTCCACGCAGCCACCCTGCTTCATGACGATCTTGTTGATGGAGGAGAACTGAGACGGGGAAAACCGGCTGCCCACTCTGTGTTTGGCAATGAGATTGCAGTTCTCACTGGTGATTTTCTTTTAGCCAGATCCCTTTCCATAGCTGCGGAAGCCCAAAGCTCAGATGTTATCAAAGTTATAGCAGGTATAACGGAAAACATGTCCCAGGGAGAAATCCACCAGCTTACCCAGAAGCAGAATCTGAACCTGAGTGAAGAGGAGTACAGGGAGATTATCAGGCGGAAAACAGCAGTGCTTATTGAAGGGGCCTGCAAGGTCGGTGCTTTGATTTCCAAAAGGGAGACTTCTGTTGTAAATGCACTCTCTGAATACGGGTTTAATCTTGGTATGGCATTTCAAATGGCTGATGATCTTCTGGATTATATTTCAAATACAGACTCCCTGGGAAAAGCTGTTGGTGCTGACCTGAGAGAAGGAAAACTGACCCTTCCGGTAATTCATGCCCTGGAATCTGCATCAAAACAGGACAGGGATTTGATGGAACAAATTATCACCAGACAGGATTTTTCAA
>JAUCGD010000357.1 GCA_030377945.1 Desulfobacterales bacterium HSG17
ATGTTTGCACAGGCCCAATTTTTATCACAGGAAGATCAACAGATCATTCACAATGAAAGTATCAGAATACTTAAAGAGGTCGGGGTTCTTTTCCATAGCAAAAAAGCTCTCGATATTCTTAAAAAAAATGGAGCAAAAGTGGATTATGCAGACAATATAGCAAAAATTCCGGAAGAAATGGTGAATGCTGCTCTTAAAACTGCACCTAAATCATTTGTATGCGGTGCCAGGGTATCGGATAATGATTTTGCTCTGCCATCAACCTACAGTGGATATGTTCTGGATAACGGCGGCATTTTCACCCGTGATTTTAAAACAGGAGAAAGACGTAAAGCCACTGCACAGGATCATTATGAATTCTTAAGGGTTTTTGACGAGATGAAACTTGCGTCCATGGTATGGGCTACATCAGTCCAGGAACCGGAACCTTACAACCTGGTACGAAAAATATTAACCTCATATATGCATTCATCGCTTCATATTCAGCATGAGCTGAGCCATCCAAAAGAAGTTCCCTATATGATTGAAGGGCTTGAAGCAATACTAGGCAGTTCAGATGCGGTAAAGGAGAGAAAATTATTCTCTGTTATCTACTGCACACTTGCTCCACTGGTTCACGAAGGACATATGTGTGATGCTTACCTGGATTTGATTGAATATGAACAGCCAGTGTGCATATTTCCCATGGCCTGTGCAGGTTCGACAGGTCCTGCCAGCCTCTATTCAAACATTGCCCTTGGTAATGCAGAAGCTCTTTCATCACTGGTGCTGTTTCAGATGGCCAAACCAGGATGTCCGTTGATATTTGGTGATGCAAGTGGCAGCACAAATTTTTCTTCCGGTGGTTTTCTGGAAGGCTCTCCTGAAATGGTTCTGCAATCTGCTGCCAGGGGTGAAATGGCTCGTTTTTACGGACTGCCCAATGAACAGGCCGGATGCCTGGCCGATGCCAAAGAACATGGGCCTCAGGCTATTATGGAAAAGATGGTAACGACACTTCCCCTTGTGATGAACGGTGTTGACCTTGTCCAGGGTCCGGGTGCTCTGGAAACCAGCAACATGATGTCACTTGAACAGATCGTTGTGGACGATGAAATTGCCTGTGTCTGCAAACGTATCAGAGATGGTATTGATATGTCAGAAGCTAAGAATTATTTTGAAGATATTAAAGATGTAAAACCAGGCGGGCATTTTTTGACACAGATGAATACAGTCAAAGCCTGCAGGAGCGATGAATTTCTGGCACCATCACTTTGCGACCGTGATACCTATGAAAAATGGGATGAACTTGGCCGTCCTGATATGTACGACAAAGCAAGAGAGAGGGTTGAAGAGATTCTGGCATCCCCACAAAAAAATCCACTTCCGGATGATGTCATTGGTAAACTCGAAGAGATCATGAGAAGAGCAGACGAAAAGATTAACTAATTATACATAGAGCACACTCCTTTAAAACACAACCTGGAGTGATATGCATGAGTAAAAATTTTGACAGAAATTAACTAAGGATAAGGAGAAAAAAATGACAGATTATTCAGATATCATTACTGCGCTTGTTGCAGGAGATGCAGACAAGGTATGTAGTCTTGTGCAAACTGAAGTAGACAATGGAATCAAGGCCAGTGAGATTCTCTCCACCGGCCTGATTAATGGTATGGACATTGTAGGTGACAAAATGCAGAGTGGCGATATGTTTATCCCGGAAGTTTTAATGGCTGCCATGGCTATGGGCAAGGCGGTTGAGATCTTAAAACCCCTGCTCGGTGAAGATGAATCTTCTTCTGTCGGTCATATTGTTGTGGGAACAGTTAAAGGAGATCTCCATGACATAGGTAAAAATCTGGTTTCTATGATGGTCGGAAGCACAGGATTTGAAGTAACGGATCTGGGAGTAGATGTGTCTCCCGAAGACTTTGTTAAGGCTGTCCAGGAAAAGAACGCAACAATTGTAGCGCTTTCAGCTCTTTTGACTACTACCATGCCCATGATGAAAAAGACAATAGATGCTCTTCATGAAAGTGGTTTAGGAGATCAGGTAAAAATCTTGGTGGGTGGTGCACCAGTGACCCAGGCATTTGCCGATGAAATCGGTGCTGACGGGTATGCAGCTGATGCTGGTTCTGCTGCGAAACTTGCTAAATCGTATGCCTGAATAAAGAATTTAAAATAAGCATAAAGAGATAATTATTTTTTATCAATATTTATCTCTTTATGCTTATACGCAGCTCATTTTATTGCTTTACCTGCTCATTTTCCATTTTATTACAGTGGATTTTCAAACGGGCTTTGTTTCACATCACAACAATTCTTTAAATCCTCTATAGCTCTTCTCTCCTTGACGGCCACAACTTAATTTTGCCCATGAGATTAAAAATTCGTACTCTTTTTCGATAATATCGTTTTTTAACAGTTTGTGTATTTTTTCCCCTTGACATGTAGTTATAATGTAGCTTATAAATAGTCACATTGTACTGGATAATGTGGATATTTTCCAGTTGACAAAAGTAATACGGTAAAACAGGTAAGATGCCTTTGAAGAATGTTTTAAAGGTTTCAGCAAAATGCCATGGAATAAAGTAATATGAAGGGGAAAAGAATATGAGGTATGCAGAAACAGGGTTTAATCTCGAAGTTGATCTTTCTCGCGGAAATATCGAGAAGGTCGCAACTGACCCAAAAGATACCGAGCTCTATCTCGGGGGTCTGGGAACTAACACTAAATTGTTATGGGACAGGGTTGGACCGGAAGTGGAACCTTTTTCTCCTGAAAACCTTTTAATATTTGGCGCTGGTCTTTTATGCGGTACACCTGCCACTGGCTGTAACCGTACCATTGTTTCCACCATCTCTCCCCAGACCAGATTAATGGCATTTTCCATGATGGGTGGATTCTGGGCACCGGAACTGAAATATGCAGGCTATGATAAAGTTGTTCTTCGGGGCCAGTCTAAAAAACTTGTTTATCTCTGGATAAACAATGACAAGGTGGAACTCAGGGATGCATCCCATTTAAAGGGTAAAGGCTCCATTGAAACTGCTGAAATTCTTAAAAAAGAGTTAAATGAACCTAAAGCACAGGTTGTGGCAATTGGCAAAGCCGGTGAGAACAGAGTCTATTATGCTTCTATTGAGCAGGGCAGATCCAGTGCCAGCCGCGGCGGCATCGGTGCTGTTATGGGAGATAAAGGCCTCAAAGCAATTGTTGTTAGAGGAACAAAAGATATTAATGTTGCTGAACCTGAAAAATATATCGGGCTTTGCAATGAAGTCCTTGATTATATAAAACAGAGGGATGGAAACCCAATCCCTGGTGTCATGCCCATTCTTGCAGGCCTTGGCTCTCCCCAGGAGATGAAAGTCCATGATGAAAAATGGCATACTGAAAATTTCATGTGGGGAAATTCTCGTACCAGAAGAAAAGGTTTCTGGACAGATGAAATTGCAAAGGATTGGACAGATACCATGGAAAACGCCCG
>JAUCGD010000358.1 GCA_030377945.1 Desulfobacterales bacterium HSG17
TGATATTAGTTTTTACAAATTACTTGAGTATTTTAATCTTTCCAGGCGAGGATACCGTCGAGTCAGGAAAGGTGTAAAGAAACGTATCTCCCGCCATATGATGAAGATTGGATGCAGAAACATTGACAAATACCTGGAAAAACTGGATCGAAACATAGAATTAAAAAAAGATTGTGAACTTCATTTGACTGTTTCCATCAGTCGTTTTTTTCGTGATCGAATGCTCTGGGAATGTCTTGAAAATGATATTGTTCCCGGACTTTTAAAAACAGGTATGAATCCTATTAGAATATGGTCAGCCGGATGTGCAAGCGGAGAGGAAGTTTACAGTTTTAAAATATTGTGGGAAGAACTAATATATAGGATTCCATCTATGCCAAAACTGGAACTTATGGGAACAGATATAACCCCTGAATATCTTGCAAGATGTCGTGCAGGTGCTTATCCTGCTTCAAATTTAAAGGAAGTTCCTGATGATAGACGAGATAAATATTTCATCGTTACATCCCGAAGAAATCGTAAGAGTTATACAATTAAACCACAATTAAAAAAAGATATAACCTGGAAACGCCTTAACCTGTTTGACAATCCTCCAGATTCATTATTTCATATTATATTTTTACGCAATAATATTCTGACTTATTATAATTCGCCGATAAAAGACATGATCTTGAACAAAATAATTGTAAGACTGGAACCTTCAGGGGTTTTAATTATCGGCTCAAATGAGCAACTCCCATTTGAATCAGACGAATTGCAAAAATATAAGACATTTTCTTATCTCTTCACAGTCACAGGAAAAAATGGGGTATAGCAAATTCAATATAAAGCATTTCCCGCCGCAATAAAAACTATAAAAATAAAGAGATATTGAAAATGATTCAAAGATTAACAGTGGAATGTATAGACGGCTGAAAGGAGGTTATGTTTATGTATAAGCGCCATATAGTTCTTGTGGGAATTATTTTAATTTCGTTAATTGCATTCTTTAGATTTTTCACACATTTTTCGGCAGACCCGGAAAAGGACATGGCTTTTATTAAAGCTGTTCAAAATAATGATTCTTCCAGAGCACAGCAGCTTTTGGCAGAAGGTGCTGATGTTAATGCAAGAGGAGAAACAGGACTGACAGCTTTGATGTGGGCAGGTATTAACGAGAATGAACAAATGCTTTACATGCTTCTGGAATGCGATGCAGATGTCGATATCAAAGATAAAAACGGTCAAACAGCTTTAAAATGGTCTTGTTTGCAGGGTAATCCAAGGATTGTAGAGCGTCTTATCAAAAAAGGAGCTGATGTAAATGCCGAAGATAAAAATGGTGACACCCCCTTAATAAATGCCAGTGCTGGTGGCCGCTTTGGACTTGTACTGCTTCTTTTGGAAAAAGGAGCAAAATGCAATGTTCACGGAGTCAATGGAATGACTCCCCTTATATGGGCAGCATTGCGTAATGAGAGAGTAGTTGAACATCTTCTAAATAAAGGTGCAGATATTGATGCCAGGGATAAAAACGGCAATACAGCTTTAATGTGGGTATCTGGATATATGCGCTCAGATTGGAAAACCTCAGATGGAGCAACTTCTTCATTAAGTACTATTGGCGGCAATGCAAAAGTCGTGAAATTGCTTTTAGATAATGGAGCTGATGTTAATGTTGTCAATAAAAAGGGCTTTACTCCCTGGTCTCTTGCTTTTTCTTCGGGTTTCCCGGACATAGCAAAATTGTTGCAAAACAAAGGAGCCAAATCTTCAGGCAAGTTTGTGGATAAGAATTCAGCATTTCGCTCAGCAGCAAATTTTGGACAAATAGAAGTTGCACAATTACTTCTTGACCAGGGGGCAAATATCAACAGCACAGACCAGAGAGGGGTGACGGTTTTGATAGACAATTGTTTTAGCGGTAAATATGAGATCGTGAAATGGCTTCTTGAAAAAGGTGCTGATGTTAATGCACTAGACAGGTCTGGTAATACAGCCTTAAAGTATGCTGTACAAAAAAATCATGATAATATAATGAAACTGCTGGAGAAATATGGCGCTAAAGATTAGAAATATCATTTGCTTATATTCAGTGATTTATTTTTATTAAATATTTTTTATTGTTAATATAAGCAAAAGAATCTTGCTTAAAACATTCTTTCTGATAATTGATTTTTTTATCTATGTTAATATCCAGACATACTGAATCATTAGTAAAATCAGCATCATGATTTCCTGAATCAGCTATGTATGCATCATAGTTTTCATTATCAATTCTAACTTTTCCTTTTAACTGAGTCCAGGTATAGTGTTTTACTTCACCTGCATCCCAGAATTTCTTTTTGGTAAAAAGCCAGATCCTGCAATTTCCCTGAAAATTGTTTTCCCTGTCCAGTCTTTTAAAAGGTATAAATATAGCAGTACCAAACCAGCCGGAACCCTTATTTATTCTTGGGGCACCATCATCGGAAAGATCATTGTTTTGATTTATATCAATATATAGTACTGGACTTGAGCCGGATATAAGATCAAAAACATAATAGAATTTGTTATTCTTTGTATTTCCAAGCTTAAGAAAACCATATTTTTGAATATTTCCTTTGAATTTGGGAACTCTTTTTATATGATCTGGTTTTGTTTCGGATAATATACTTGTTGCCCGTCCTCCTATACGCATATTCATTCCAGTAGGAGAAAAGTTATTTAAAGAGACATTTATGCGTGTAAAATCTTCTAATCCCTTCTTTTCCAGAGGCTCAGATGGTCCTTCATTAGGTTGTTTTAATACAGGTTCTTTTTGTATTTCCATGAATAAGATATAAAATATGCATAATAGAATACAGAGACCTGCCGCACAAATAGGTATAATTAATTTCCCGGTTATTCTTTTTTTTACATGTTTGTTCCTGACTTTATTTGCAATATTGCTGATCTCTTCGCGTGACAAATCAGTTATTTCCATTAAAGCTTCAATTGTTGCTGAAATTTGCTCCGATTGTTCTTTTTCCCGGCGTGTTGAAAAATCCTTTTCTATTACCAGTTTGCGTATTTCATTTTGAATTTGCTCTTCTATTTTTTTATTCATAATAATAATTGAAAGCCAGTTAATTAATCAATGTGGTATTTTAATTCAACCTGATATAAATCCTACTATAATTTGAAATATTAAAAAAAATAACAATCCCACTGATGCCAGCTGAATTGCTTTTCCTTTTTTACTTTTCCATTTTCGGATATAGAACAGTTTTACATTTATCATAAATACTGTTGTAATAAGATATGGTAAGGAACAAAAGATAAACCCAATCATTGCCCAGTTTTCAGAGTAATTTCTACTTTGCCAGACAAGCCATACAAAATGTGCTGAAACAAATGAACCTATCCACCAGTATAAATTCAGTACTATAAGTGTAATTTCATTCTTTCTGGAAATCCCGATAATCAGCCATACAATTGAAGACAACAGAAATATAGTAATAATGGGTATTAG
>JAUCGD010000039.1 GCA_030377945.1 Desulfobacterales bacterium HSG17
GGATTTTGACACCACTGATGCTCTTGGCATTGCAATTATTTCAGCGGATAATACCGGAGGAACATGGCAGTTTGATGAAGACGGTGGTGAAGAAGGTGATGGCTCTGCAGCTTATTTCAATATCCAGATCAGTACCAATGAAGCATTATTACTCAGAGACCCTGCAATGATCCGCTTTTTACCTGATGAGAATTTTTCAGGTGATACAGGTATAAGTTTCAGGGCATGGGATAAAACGGGTGGCGGTATTAACGGTAATGTTATCGGTTTGTTAAGCACTGTAACAGGCGGTACATCTCCTTTCAGTGCTGAAATCGGGGCAGCATCTCTGTCAATAACCCCTGTAAATGATCCCCCTGTAATTGAAGAAATAAAAAACTATATAGCCACAGAAAAAAAAGAATTTGCCATCTCGGTCAAAGCAAATGAACCGGATGGAGATACTATATTCTGGAGTTTTGGAGGAGCAGGTATTCCGTCAGGAATGACTATAAGTGATACTGGAAGTAATACAGCTCAGATTCAATGGACTCCAGGTGAAGGAGCATTGACTGCAGCAATTGAGGTTATTGTTCGTGATAATGAAAATCCTGATACAGCTTTATTTGATACCAAATCATTTACTATCACAGTTAATACTGTTAATGATCCCCCCCGGATAGTTGCCACACCTTTAGATTTTAAAAATGTTACAGAAGGTATAGCCTATGAATATGAGGTACTTGTATCGGATCCTGAAGATAACAGGACAGATATGACATGGGCATTAACACAGAACCCCCCAGGAATGACTATTGATGCATCTGGTGTTATAAGATGGACACCTGAAGATGATGAACTTTCATCAACACCGGTCACTATAAAAGTAACAGACACAGGAGGACTTGAAGACACTGAAGCATTTACGATCTCTGTCAACCTTGTTAATGATGCCCCTGCTTTTATATCAACAGACAGCATAATTCTTACTCCCACAAATGAAGATGTTACCAGCACAGGCACAAATGTTTCCAATCTTATTGGAAGTAATATAAATGATCCAGACGGGCCGGATAAGGGAATAGCCATAACAAAAACAGATGCCAGCGGGCAGTGGGAATATTCACAAGACGGAGGGGTTAATTACCTGCCGTTTCCATTGGTTTCAGAAACACAGGCATTATTGCTTAGTCAAACTGCTGTAATACGTTTTATTCCTGCACAGAATTTTTTCGGAGATGCTTCAATCTCCTTCAGAGCATGGGATCAATCATCCGGGGCCGGCGGAGATGCAAATATTAATACAAATAACAATGGCGGCTCTACTTCGTTCAGCATTTCTCAGCAGATTGCTTTAATAACAATTAATCCAATTAATGATAGACCTTTGATTACTGCATCTGATCCTCCGGCAGTTAATGAGGATGCAGGCCCGAAAACTATTAGTAAATGGGCAGTTTTCAGTCCGGGACCTGCAAATGAGAATGATTTGCCAGATCCAACAGGATATAAAATAAGCAATATTATCAATACTGGCCTTTTTGCAGTTCCTCCTGCAATAAACACTGACGGTGAGCTTACATATACACCGGCCCAGGATGCTAACGGTACATCTACTTTTGATCTAACTATAAAAGATGATGGAGGAACTTCCAATGGCGGCATAGATACTTCATCTGTTCAAACTTTTACTATGACAATAAACCCTGTTAATGATGCCCCGATTCTTGAGAATTCAGGCAACCTGATATTAAGTCTTGTTAATGAAGATAATCCGGGTACTGCTGTCAGAGATGTTCTGCTCAGTGATTCTTCAATTGCTGATGTGATTACAGATAAAGATGATGGGGACCCCGAAGGTATTGCTATTGTAAAAATTGAAACAGATAACGGTATCTGGCAGTATAAACTTGATATGGAAAGTCCTTTTCAAGATTTTCCCGGCAATATAGCTGAAGATAATGCTGTATTGCTTGCAGACACAGCCATTATCCGCTTTGTTCCTGACAGCGGGTTTAACGGAACTGCTGAAATGACTTTCAGGGCATGGGACTTAAGCGACGGCAATGTATCAGGAGCAGCAATAGCAAATACACAGATTAACGGCGGAATTACTGCATTCAGTTCTCAAACAGAGACTATATTATTTGCCATAGAAATTAATACTGCTCCTGTTGGTCTGCCTGATTCATATTCTGTTGATAAAGGCTCTGTTTTAAACATTTCAGCACCAGGCGTTTTATCAAATGACAATGATCCTGACAATGATTCTTTGACTGCCGAACTTGTTAATAATCCTTCCAATGGAGAAATAGTATTTGATAATAACGGTTCTTTTTCCTATACACCAAATACAGATTTTACAGGTCAGGATACATTTTCATATAAAGCCTTGGATTCTAGCATGGAATCCCAGGAAACACAGGTAACTATTACAATAAATCAGCCCCCTGACCCAACTCCAGACCCTGAACCTGAACCCCAGCCGCCTGTTATCCCTGACACCAGCACACCTTCAGTTCCCAGCCCTTCAAATAATACTCCTGAAGTTGCGGCTGATAATTACACAACAGATGAAGATACAAAACTGGCTATTGATGCTGAATCAGGTATTCTTGCCAATGATTCTGATCCTGATAAAGACAAGCTTGCTGCAAGTATTGTAGAAAAAACCTCAAACGGAGAACTGACACTGAATAATGACGGTTCTTTTATATACACACCTGCAAAAAACTTTTCAGGAACAGATATTTTTACATACAGCATAAATGACGGAACAGAAGATTCCGCTATTGCTGCTGTAACCCTTACAATAAATCCTGTGAATGACCGGCCTGTAATAACAGGGCAGTCTCCAATGTTTTTTAAACAAGATACATCTTTTAATATTTCTCTTAATCATCTTGAAGCAAACGACCCTGATAATAAATATCCTGATGATTTTACCCTGGGTATTTATGAAGGAGAAAACTACACCATTGAAGGTAGTAATATTACTCCGCTTCCAGGTGTTACAGGAACATTAATTGTACCTGTAACAATAAACGACGGCCAGGAAACCAGTGAACCTTTTAATCTTAATATCGGTTCAGGAAATCTTTCAGATAAAGACGGCGACGGTATGCCTGATGACTGGGAATGGGAAATCGGCCTGAACTTTCTTGCAAATGATGCAAATGAAGATCCTGACGGTGACGGATACAGCAATATTGAAGAGTATAACTGCAATACAGACCCGACAAGTGCAGATTTCACACCCAATTCACCTGAAGTTTATGCAGGCCCGGATCAGACTGTAAGCCCTGGGATGACTGCATGTTTAAATGGTGTACATTCCTTTGACAGTGACGGAACCATTAAATCCTATGAATGGGTTCAAAAAACAGGAACTCCGGTATCCTTTGATCCATTAATCCCAAATCCCTGTTTTACCGCACATAATGTTTGGCCTGGAGGTGAATCTTTAAGATTTGATTTGATTGTTACAGATGACTGCGGTCTTAAGGTTTCAGATACATGTATTGTAAATATTACCTGGTCTAACGGTCCTCCCAAAGCTAAAACAGGACAGGGGCAGTCTGTACAGCCCGGTTCTGAAGTTATTTTGGATGCATCCCTGTCAAGTGAGCCTGATGACGGATTTTTGACATATAAATGGGAACAAACAAAGGGAAAAATTGTAAACCTTTTAAATCCAAATTCTGCACAGGCAAGCTTTTTAGCCCCTGATGTAAAAGATGACGGTGAATCCCTTAAATTCCTCCTGACTGTAACTGACAACCAGGGCTTGCAATCTGATTCCGAACATATTATTAACATCTTAAAAAATGATCTTGCTCCCGCAGCAAGGGCAGATTCTCCTTCTGATGAGTTAACAGAAGGCAATACATACAGGCTTGAAGGCAAGAAGTCAGGTGAACCGGGTGAGACAATTATTTACAGATGGCGGCAATTGAACGGCCCCCCGGTAACACTTTCGGATATAACAGCCATCCAGCCGACTTTTGTCCTGCCCCCTGTTGATGCAGGAGCAGTTCTTGAATTTGAGCTTATTGCAAAAAATTCAGCCGGGCTTCAAAATTCTGAACTTGTAAAAATGAGGGTAAAGAATAACGGCATTGCCGGGTTTCCATCAGATGCAATTACTTTTTTGACTGAATCAGATACTCAAATGGGCATTAAAACAGATGAATCCAGCGGCGTTGTTTCTTTGACAAGCACTGGCAGCAGGATTGATCTGAAAATAAAAGTTTCAAAACCTGGTGATACTGCAACAGCAGTTATATTTATGAAAGAGCCTGTGCCTGACAATTTTTCATGGTATGCCTTTACATCAACGATTGGATGGTATAAATATAACGAAAATGCTGTTTTAAATGAAGACAGAACCCAATTGACTTTGACCATAACAGACGGAGGCCGGGAAGATGAAAACAGCAGTGCAGATGGAATAATTAACTTTTTATCAGGCCCTGAAGTTAAAGAAGATTTGGATAAACCAGATGATAATATAAATATTGACAATGATGACAAAGACTTACAAGATAAACCAGATGATAAAGATGATAAAGATGATATCAAAGACACCGGTTCAGACGGCGGCAGCAGCGGATTTTGTTTTATCGGAACATTGTAATATTAATTACATTTTAATAAGTAACGTATAATTTTTTTGGAGTGCTGAAAATAATTTCAGCACTCCATATTTTTTTGTAATAAAATAAATATTTGAAGGAGGCTTTATGTCTAATCGTTTATTTTTTAAATCAAAAAGCTTGTTTTTTATTTCAGCTTTGGTGCTGATTTTGTTTTCGGGGGGTGTGATACCTCTGGCCGCTGATGCGGCAACTGTGAGTCATCTAAGCGATGAAGCAGCTAACTACACAGGTTCATTGCGTGAAGCAATAACTCTGGCAAATGCTGACACGACAACAACAGATACTATTAATTTTGATATTACCCCTGCCCCTGTTTCTCCTGATACATATACAATAAAACTTAAATCAGCACTTCCAGCAATTACCGGCCCGGTAACTGTTAATGGGCTTGATATTACTGGAGATACTCAAATAATACTTGACGGCAGTAATGTATATGGAGATGGTCTTAGAATAAGCAGTTTTGACGGTTCTGCTCCTGATATAGTCACAATTGATAACTTGACCATTCAAAAATTTATATACAGCGGAATTGTGATAGCAAGCTCATCTTTTGTAGCAGTCAGTAATTGTACTATCACTAACAATACATATGGAATTGTTATTATTGATGGAAATGATAATACAATTGACAGCAATATAATCACTTCAAATGCTTCTGACGGTATTCAGATAGGCTTTGGTACAATCAGTACAAACAATATAATACAGAATTCTAAAATTTCGGGAAATGGCAGATATGGTGTCAGTATTGTTGGAGCCGCAAGTACCGGCAACAAGATTCTTGCAAATAATATATACGATAACACCAGTACTGGTATTAATTCTGCTGCCAGTGCAAATACACCTACTCCTGTACTGACTTCATATGATGAAATAACCAAAACAGTCAGCGGATGGATTCTGGATTCAGGCACTGTTTCTGAAAATATTCAGCTTGATTTTTTTACCAATACAGACTGTGTTACTGGAACTTGTGAAGGCGAAGTTTTTGTTGAGTCAACTGATATAACAACTGACGGTACAGGAGGAATAATTTCTTTTACGTATCAATTAACACAAACTCTTCCTGCCTCTGGTACATTTATTCTGACTGCCACAGCCACCAACACCACAGCAAGTTTAAATACATCCGTGTTTTCAGACAAAAATCAGGCTCCGGTTAACACTTTCACTGCTTCACAGGTTACACCCATTGGCACAGATTTAGTTTTTAGTACAGGCAATTTAATTAGCATAGACGATACAAACAATATTTCCGACGATCTGAAAATAACATTAACTGTTGACAGCGGTTCTTTAACCCTGCCTGATATTTCACTTATTACTTTAACAGACGGTACCGGCACAGCCGATAGTACTATGACTTTTACAGGATCCATTGCCAATATTAATACAACTCTTGACGGATTGATTTTTACACCCCAGTCAAATTCTACTGCTGCTGCAACATTGACCATTGTTACTGATGACCAGACAACATCAGAAATAGGCGGTCCAGGCAGTGCTACTGATATAATAAGTATTGAAATTGCAAGTGTTATTTTGTCAGCCAATAGTGTCAGTGCAACTGAAGGCGGTACTAATGGAACTTATACTATCAATCTCAATACAACACCTGCTAGTGCCGTGACAGTAACGCTTCAACCTGATTCAGAAGTTGATCTGGGAAACGGTCAGGGTATTTCTCTTTCACTTTCGTTTACTGACACCGCTGTTCAACTTGTGACTGTTATAGCTTATGATGACGGTATTTACGAAAAGGCACACAAGGGATATATAACGCATACAGTAACAGGTGACTCAGCATATGATGGATTTGATGCAACATATAATGGTTCTCCTGTTACTTCTTTTACAGTGAATATCACTGATGATGAACCGGTTCCAGCTCTTAGTATTAATAATCCAGTTGCCGTTTCAGAAAGTGACGGCACAATATCTTTCACTGTAACTCAGCATGAACCGGGTGATATAACAAAACTACTTCCAAGTGATGTTAAGACAAGTGTAAACTATGAAACAAGTGATAACACTGCATTGGCCGAAAGTGATTATACTGCAATTCCAGCCTCTACCCTTATTATATCTGACAACGGCACTGGCGGCGGAGACGGTACAACAACATCTAAAACGATTGTGGTAAATATAAGCCCAGATTCACTTAATGAATCCACTACTGAAACTTTTTTTGTTGATCTAAGTACCCCAGTAACAGCAACTATTGATACTCCTCAAGGCACAGGAACTATCACTGATGATGACCCGCTTCCTGTAATATCTATAACGACGCCTACTTCCAGTGCTGATGAAGGCAGTGATATGACATTTACAGTTACATTGGACGCTGCAAGCGGCCGGGATGTTACAATAGATTATACAATAACAGACGTTACAACAGCATCTACTGACTATACAGATACAACCAAAGCTACACCTGACGGAACACTTACAATAATTGCGGGAAGTACCACAGGGAATATAACATTAAATATCACAGATGATCTCCTGGATGAAAATGCGGAAAGCCTGACAGTTGATCTGACTGGGGCAGATTTTGCCAGTCTTGGAACACCAGTATCAGCAACCGGAACAATTAACAGGGATCTTAATGATATTCCTGCAATTTCCATAAACAACCCCAGCATAATTGAAAATGGCGGGACCATGACATTTAATGTAATTCTAACTGGTCCAAGCCCCCTTACTGTGAGTGTAGACTACGCAGTATCAGGCAGTGCCGCATCTGCCGACTATACAACAAGTTCAACTAATCCTCTTACTATTGCTCCGGGAAATACATCAGGAGTTATTGAGTTTTCAATTATTGATGATGCTCAGGCTGAAGGAGAAGAAAATATCATCCTTACTTTGAGCAATCCGAGCAATGCAAGCCTTGATCCTATCCCAACAATCGGCACAGGAACCATAACAGACAATGATATATCTTATGCCATAACAGCAGATGCTGCTGTTGCTGTCCCTGAATCTGCCGCAACAATCAGCTTTACTGTAACCCGAAGCGGAGCAGTTAATGAAACAAGTTCTGTTGACTTTGCTTTGACTGGGACCGCAGTCAGCGGCACTGATTATAATAATGTCCTTCCAGCAGGAACAACCATTAATTTTGCAGCTGGTGATACTCAAAAAACAATTACTCTGGATATTCTGGAAGATCAGGAAGATGAAAATGATGAAACTATTATTGTAACATTATCTAATCCAACAGCTACTACTGGAACAGCTATCATTCCAACAGCAACAGCATCAGTAACAACAACCATTAATAAAGATATTAATGACATTCCTGTAATTTCAATAGACAACCCCAGCATAGTTGAAAATGGCGGGACTCTGGCATTTAATGTAAATCTTACTGATTCTAATGGAGATCCTGTTTCAAGCAACCTGACTGTAAGTGTAGAATATGCAGTATCAGGCAGTGCAGCATTAACTGATGATTATACAGAAAACATAACAAGCCCCTTTGCTATTGATCCGGGAAATACATCTGGAGTTATAGAGTTTCCAATTATGGATGACCCCCTGGCTGAAGGAGATGAAAATATTATTCTTACTTTGAGCAACCCGAGCAATGCAAGCCTTGATCCTGGCAAAACAATCGGCACAGGAACCATAACAGACAATGATATTTCATATGATATAACAGCAGAAAAGACTGCTGTACCTGAACCTGTCGGGTCTGTCACAGCAATCAGCTTTACTATTACCCGAAGCGGTGCAGTTAAAGAGGCAAGCTCTGTTGATTTTGCTTTGACCGGAACAGCAAGCATAGATGCTGACTATAATAATGTTATTCCAACAGGAACAACCATTAATTTTGCAGCAGATGAAACTCAAAAAACCATTAGTCTTGATGTTTTGGAAGATTCGGAAGATGAAAATGACGAGACTATTATTGTTACATTATCTAATGCCACTGCTTCTGGAACAGCTGACCTTCTAACAGCATCAGTAACAACAACCATAACCGAATTTCTTGTTATCAATGAATTTGTTTTAAATCATGCCGGAACAGACGATACAAAAGAATATATTGAAATTAAAGGTAAACCGGGAGAATCTTATTTTGATTATACCCTGCTTACAATTAACGGAACCGGAGTAATTGAAAACCTGATACCTCTAACTCCGGGAGCAGAAACAACAAATTCTGAAGGTTTCTGGTGGACAGGCTTTCAAATTGCCCAATTCACTGACAATACTTTGACACTGCTGCTGGTTAAAGATTTAATAGCCGGAACAACCATAGGAGAGGATCTTGATACTGATGACAGCGGCTCTTTTAATATCACACCCTGGTCATTTATTAAGGATGCCATTGTAGTTTCAGATAACAGTGAAGAGACATACGGAACACCTGTTCTTGATTTAGTAGGAGGAGCTTCCAGAATACCTGACGAAACAGATACGGATAATGCAGGGGACTGGGCTGTAAATGATTTTGAAGGAGCAGGACTTGATCTTGACGATGACGGAACAATTGAACTTGGAACCCCGACTCCTGAAGAAGCACTTAATACTCCAGGCATTGCAAATGTGCTGGCAGTCCCCGGTGTTACCATAACCCAGACAGACGGTTCAACAGACGCTCCTGAAGGTGATACAACAGGAGATATGTACTCTATCAGGCTTAACACAATGCCTGTTCCTGCTGAAGATGTCACCATTACAATTACACCGGCTGATACTCAGGTTGATCTTGGTAATGGTCCTGGAACCCCTGTTAGCCTGACCTTTAATTCAGCTAACTGGAGCCAGGACCAGGATGTAAATATTGTTGCAGACGATGATGAAATTATTGAAGAAAATCCGCATACGACAACAATATCCCATGCTGCTTCCGGTGGAGGGTATGATACTGTTACCATTAATGATGTTACAGTTAATATAGCAGAGAATGATGAAGCAGGTGTAATCATATCAAAAACTGATGCCGCAGTTAATGAAGAAGGAGAAACCACAGATACATATACAATAGTACTTGAAACAATCCCTACCTCCGATGTCACAATTACAATAAATGCTGATGCACAGATAATTGTTGAGCCTTCCGAATTTACATTTACACCGGATGCAGCTCTGACTCCTGAAACCTTCACTATAACAGCAAACGATGACAAGATTATTGAAATTGAAGCAGTTCATAAAAGCATAATATCTCACAGCACTGCAAGTGCTGATCCTGCCTATGCAACAGGAATGCTAACAATTGACACTGTAACAGCAGCAATTACAGACAATGATTTTGCAGGAATAACAATTGTTCCAACAGACGGAAGTACAGATGTTGAAGAAGCTGTGGGAGGCGGTACTTCAGATACTTATTCAGTATCAATTAACAGCATTCCTTCTGATACTGTTACAATTATCCTTAATACAGATGATGGACAAACCATTGTTGAGCCTGCTCTGCTGACATTTACACCGTTAAATGCTTCAGAACCTAAAGAAATAAAGGTAACGGCAGTTGATGATTTTGTAGTGGAAGCAAGTCCGCACCAGGGAATAATCTCCCATATAATTGACGATGTTAACACAGCAGATGACAATTATAAGATCCTTGATCTTGCAGACAAGGATGTTTCGGTAAATATTACTGAAAATGATATTGCAGGCATCACTTTTTCAAAAACAGAGGTTAATGTTATTGAAGGCGGTGCAACCGATACATACTTGGTGAACCTGAACACCATTCCCACAGGCCAGGTAACACTGAAACTCACAGCAGGAGATCAGATAACCGCAAGCCCTGAAACAATTTCTTTTGTTCCTGATGCTAGCGCGCTTGAACCGGTAACCGTCACCATAACTGCAAAAGATGATGATTCAGTTGAGGTATCACCTCATACTGACACCATAACTCATGCTGTTGAAGCTGGCAGTGCAGATGAATATACTGCTCTTGCATCTATTGACAGTGTTGGAGCAAATATTACAGATAATGACTCTCCAGGTGTCAATATTTCTGCTGTAAGCCTTAATACTGCTGAAGGCGGAGATGCAGTTACCTACACTGTTAAGCTAAATACTCGACCTGCAAATCCTGTTACTTTGAGTTTTACAACAGATGCCCAGCTTGAAGCTATTGCTGAGATCACCTTTGCAGCAGATGCAACAGCAATGGATTCACAGACAATAACAGTAACGGCAGTTGATGATTCCCTGGCAGAAGGACTTCATGCAAGTATCATTAACCACAAACTGACAAGTGACGATGCAAATTATAATGATATTGCGGTTAACAATGTCAGTATTTCAATAACTGATAACGAAGCAGCCGGAGTTGTTGTAACACCTGTTTCCGTTAATGCAGATGAAGCAGGAACATTGACATCCGAATACAGCATTAAACTTGCAAGCGTACCCAGTGCCCCGGTTATTCTGAAATTTATAACTGATTCTCAGGTTAATCCAATTGCAAATCTGACATTTGCTGCTGATGATACAGCATTAATTGAGCAGACAGTTAAAATTGTGGTAATAGATGATAATTTTGTTGAAGGTAATCATACAAGTACAATCAGCCATACCGTAGAAGACACAAGTGCATCAGAATATATGAGTGTTGCTGTAAGCAGTGTCAATGTAAGCATAACAGATAATGATGCAGCAAGTGTTATTATATCTCCTGCTGAAATAAATGTAGGAGAAGGCGGGGCAACAGCAACATATACAGTAAAACTATCAAGCATTCCTTCGTCACATGTTGTTATTCAGGCAGTAACTGACAGTCAGTTGCAGGCAATCAATAACATAACATTTCCGCCAGATTCATCTGCATTGCAGGAAAGAAGCATAATTGTTACAGCAGTTGATGACAGCACAGAAGAAGACTCACCCCATGCATCTACTATAACCCATAAAATAGCTTCGGGAAGCGCTCCTGAGTTTATGACAGCAGTTTTTTCAAATGATGTGAATGTTAAAATTGCTGACAATGACGGAACAGGAATTACCGTCTCAACCGGAAATATTGAAATCAGCGAAGACGGGATAAAAACTGCAATATATATTTTAAAACTTAATACAGTTCCTGCAAATCCGGTGACAATAAAATTTTATAGCGGAGATCAGATTAAGCCAATAACTGATATAGTGCTGAATGAAACAACTTCTGAAATGAGTATTGAGGTGACAGCAGAGCAAGATGACAAAGCTGAAGGAATTCATTCAGGTATTATTGGACATACATCTGTCAGCGATGATGCAGCATACAACGGAGTGTTTATTAATTCCGTAACAGCCACTATTGAAGATGACGATACTCCCGGAATTACTGTTAAGACTTCCGGTAACAGTGTAATTGAAGGAAATACTCTTTCATACGAAGTCAGCCTGAATACAATTCCTTCGGCTCAAGTTGACATTACCCTTACTCCTGATGCACAGATTGACCTGGGAGACGGCCCTGGAACTGCTAAAACCATTGTATTTCCAAAAGATGATAATTCTATAAAAGAAATAACAATCACAGCATTTGATGACGAACTTTTTGAAGGAATTCATCAGGGAATAATAAGTCATGCAGTGCTGAGTTCAGATGACAGCTATAACAATTTAGCTGTTGAAAATATCACAATCAGCATCACGGATAATGACCAGTCCGATATACTGATTAACGAATTTGTGATAGATCATGCAGGAGATGATACCCATGAGTTTATTGAACTTAAAGGAGTTTCAGGAACCGACTATACCAAATATACATTATTGCAGATAGACGGAAACCTTGAAAACCAGGGACTAATCACAAGTGTTATGCCTGTAAACAATGATACTTTCACAGAAAACAATGCTTATTATGTTACTGGTTTTCTGACTGATAAGCTTGCAAACGGTACATCTACCCTGCTTCTTGTTTCAGGTTTTACAGGAATAATTGATACTGTTTTAGATGAAGCCGCCCTTCCCTGGGATTTTATAGCTGATTCCATAGCAGTTACTGACGGAGGTGAAGGAGATAAAAACTATGGAGATGCTCCTGTTCTGACATCAATCTCCGGAGCTTCCCGTATTCCTGAAGGAACTGATACGGACGGTATCAGTGAATGGATGCCCAATGATTTTGATGGAAAGGGGCTTCCCGAATTAACCGGTACTCCTGAAACAGGAGAAGCTGAAAATACACCAGGAAATGAAAACAAAACTGCAACACCCACTGTTCTTACTGTTTCCGTATCAGATGCAACTGCATCGGAAAATGCAGGGGTTTTAAAGTTTCAGGTCAACCTGTCTGAAACAAGTACTGAAAAGATTAATGTTGATTATGAAACAACTGAAGGTAATGCTAAAGAAACAAGCGACTTTGAAGCAAAATCAGAAACACTTACCATACCGGCAGGAAGCGACTCTGCTGAAATTGAAATTGATCTTGTAAATGACTCTGCTGAAGAATCAACAGAAACATTTACAATAACTTTGAGCAATCCGGTCAATGCTGAAATCGGGGACAAGAGCGAAGCTACGGGTACAATAACTGATAGTGACGGTCAGCCTGTAACTCCTCCAACGCCGACTCCTGATCCGGTATATCCTGAACAGGATACACCTCCAGAAATAACAAATCAGGCTCCGTTAAACATAACCGGGACATCTTTAACCATTACCTTTGATGATATTAAGGTGAATGACCCTAACTATCCAAGCGGTTACTCCCTTGCAATACTGGAAGGAGAAAACTTTACAGCAGATGGAAATGTAATAACCCCTGTTAAAGATTTTTCAGGAACACTTACAGTTCCGGTTAAGGTAAGCAGCCGAAGCGGAGAAAGTAATACTTTTAATCTTAAAGTGACAATTAATATACGGCCTGTTATTGACAGCCAGAATCCTGTTAATACAAATGAAGATACATCTGTAACCGTTACACTTGAAGATTTAAATGTAACAGACCCGGATAATGAATATCCAAAGGATTTTACCCTTAAAATCAGGGAAGGAGAAAATTATACTTTTGAAGGTAATACAATAACTCCAAATTCAGGGTTTATCGGCAGCCTTGAAGTTCCGCTAATTGTAAATGACGGTATTTCCGACAGTAAAGTATTTATGCTTAAAACAACAGTTGCAAATTTAAATGACATACCTGTTATTACAGAACAACTTTCATTATCTTTGACAGCAAATGTTAATACTTTAACCATTACTCTAAATGACCTGAGAGTTAGTGACTCGGATAATGATTATCCAAAAGATTTCACACTTTCAGTATCTGACGGAATTAATTACACCCGTGAAGGCAATTCAATTACACCTGCCCCGGGATTCTCAGGTACACTTGCAGTTCCTGTTACGGTTAATGACGGAACTGATACAAGTGAAATTTTCAATCTGAGTGTAATAGTCAGAAGCCTGCCTGATAAGGATGCAGACGGCCTGCCTGACAGCTGGGAATGGGAATTTGGTCTGAATTATTTTGAAAATGATGCAAATGAAGACCCGGACGGAGACGAATTCAGCAATTTGGATGAATATCTGTGCGGAACATTTCCCAATGATAAAGATTCCAGTCCTGAAATGCCAATAGCTGATGCAGGACCGGATCAGCTTGTTGTACCTGGAGAAAAAGTCAAGTTAAGTGGTCTTAATTCAACAGGTTTGGGCAAAGATATCAAGGAGTATATCTGGGAACAAATATCAGGAACTGAAGTAATGCTTTCTGATCCATCTGATGCAATGCCGACTTTTACAGCCCATGAAGCTGACGCAAATGGTGAATCTCTCCGTTTTCAGCTTACAATAGTTAATGAATGCGGACTAAAACATACAGATTCAAGTATTGTTAACATAAGCTTTATGAATAATCCTCCCAGGGCTGAGACAGGACAGGATCAGACTGTGGAGCCAGGAACCCTGGTTATACTCAACGCTTCCGAATCAACTGACCCTGATAACAGCCTTATGTCATACCAGTGGATACAGATAAGCGGGCCTGAAGTATTGCTTTCTGACCCAGATACAATGCGCCCGACCTTCAGGGCACCGCTTACAGTAAATAGAGGAGAATCCATATCCTTCATGCTTACTGTGACTGATCCTGAAGGTTTGCAGTCAGATTCAGATTATATTGTGAATATCCGTAAGGATAATCTGCCGCCAAAGGCAAAGATAAAATCTTCTTTAGATAAATTAACTGAAGGCCAGACCTATATCCTGGACGCTTCTAATTCAAGTGCATCTTCAGGAGCAATCAGTTACAGGTGGCATCAAATCAGCGGATATCCGGTAAGCCTTTCAGATGTCAGGTCTGCTCGTCCCGGTTTTGTTGTCCCTGCTGTGAGTTCAGATCAAAAAATGAACCTGGGATTTGAACTTGTTATAGAAAATACAGACGGATTAAGAGCTTCCCAAAAGATTGAGTTTGGAGTTATTGATAACGGCATTGAAGGCTTTCCTTCAGATATTATTGCCATTAAAACAAATGCAAACAAAAATATCGGTATAGAACCTGGGTGTATGAGCGGCTTGACCGCATTAAACAGCGTTACACCGGAGAATATTTCTTCTGAAAACAGACCTGAAAATCTGGCTTATGGAAGAATTGATACAGATGTTCTTGCATCTGGTACCGGTAAAAAAGCATGTATTAATTATTACCTTGAAGAGCCTGCTATTGAAGGGGCTTTGTGGTATGCATACACATCAGCTTTAGGATGGTTTGATTTCAGTGAAAATGTTGTTTTTAGTGAAGATAGAAAACTTGTGACTGTTACAATCACAGACGGAGGAACAGAAGACGAAGACGGGACAGCAAACGGTTATGTTATATTTCTTTCAGGGCTTGGTGATAAATCAGACCAGGGAAGTACAGACGATAAAGATGATAAAGATGATTCTGACACCGGGGATACGGATGCAGACTCCTCAGGAGGCGGTGGAGGCGGCGGATGTTTTATTAATTCTCTATCAGGAATATTTAATTATTAATAATACAGAATAAGAATTATTATTTCGTACACATAAAAAATGGCGGGGAATTTTCCCCGCCATTTTGCTATAAGTATCTGAGAATCATTGATTCTACTGTATGGGTTAACACAATATGGGGCTATGATCATCGTTTCACCCGGCAGTAAACTGCCGGGCTATTTTCTGTCGTCCCTCTGGGACTTTAGATACTTCTATATCAACTATTTAAGTCCCGTAGGGACAATAGAAAATAGCGCGGGAATTTATTCCCGTGCTTGCTGGACCAGATGATGATCAAGGCCCAATATGGTCATTTATGATTAGAGTTGATGCAGCTTTGGTTTAATCTTTTTCATCCAAAAAATTTCTGCATCTCATAAATAATTTTGTGCATTTTTTTGACCTGATGATTCAATTCTTTTGCTGCTGTCACAAATTCACGAGAATCTGAAAAATTATGCTCAACTATCTTTTCCATTTTATCTGCTGCAAGGCTAATATCTTCAATTCCTCGGGCCTGTTCATTTGAGGCTGCTGCAATATCTTTTACCAGGGCGCTTACTGCTATTGTATTATCACGGGTTTCAGAAAAAGCTTTGCCGGAATCGGAAACATGGGTATTTATTGCCATTATTTTTTCTCCAATTGTGTTCACAAGCCTGCTTATATCCCCTGCTCCTTTTGAAGAATTAACTGACAGTTTTCTGACTTCATCAGCCACAACACCAAAGCCCGCTCCGGCTTCACCTGCCCGTGCAGCTTCAATTGCTGCATTAAGTGCAAGCAGACCGGTTTGAAAAGCTATATCTTCAATTGATTTAATAGTATCAGATGATTTTTGACCTGCTTCAATTACTTCCTGAACCGATGCATAAAGTTCTTTAACAGAGCTATGAACTCTTTCGGAAGTGTTCAATATTCTCAGCATCCGGTGGTTGGCCTTTTCTGTACTTTCTTTTGTTTTTTTCATCATGGCGCTCATCTCTTCAATGGCAACACTTGTATTTTCAAGAGATATTGCATTTTGAGATGTTGTATCAGCCAGATCATCTCCAGCACATGCCACCATTATTGTTTTTTCGGAAACAGTTCCGGCAATGGCTGACAAGCGGTCTGTTATCAATTGAATTGGTTTGGAAATTGATCTTTCCATTGCAAAAACAAGCGGTATTATAGCAATCAGGCAAACTATAAAAACTATGCATAATGCAGATATCATCTGCCAGACCTGTTTTTTAGCTGCTTCTTTTGAATATAAAACAGCGATATTTCCCGCTGTTTTATCAAGCCCTTTAAGTTGAGCAATTCCCTGTTTATAATTAATATTGTTAATATTTATGTCATTAACAGCAATTCTTTGATTCTTAAATTGCATCTGCGTAAAACTGTTTTTATTTGAGCTTACAGCATTCAGAGTTTCATATGGTTTCAGGGTTCCCTGATGCAGTTTGTTATCAATCCCAAAAAAATTAATCTCCATCTGGCTCAGCCTGGCAAGCTTTTGAACAAAGGATTCTTCAATATATTTTGCAGTAATTATACCGCCCCCATTTTTTTCAACCTGTTCCATTGTATCCAGATCAAGAGATTTTACAAATATTGATGTACAGGCAGCCATGCTTATAAATTCATTAATTTCAGTAATGAAAACAGCTTTTTCAAAATCAGGTGCATGTTTAAAGGGCAGAAAAACAGGTTTTAAAACAGGATCATTTGTTTTGTCCATTGATGATGAGGATAATTTTTCTCCTTTTTTCAGATTGATATGACGCATTTGGAAATCTGGAGAATAGTGACAATAACCAACAGAGTAATTCTCATCCTGTTCCTGAATGACAAATACTCTCACATCTCCGTCAGAATCGTAAAGCGCTATCATACTGAGATCAGCAATAGTGCATATCTGGTAAAATGTTTTTACAACCTGAATATAGGCATCCAGCAATATGGGGTTGGCATCATAGTTTTTATAATTATAAATAGATTTTATATGATTTTTCATCAAAGGCCATTGAGATGTCTTGTGCGAATCTTTCAAAATTTCATCCTGTTGATGACTTAATTCTTCAAGGATAACTGAAAGTGATTTTTTAATGTCACTTTCAGATTCATTTTGATTATGATTCAGCAGAAGAAGGCTAAGAACAAAGCCGGTGGAAAGCATTACAATCAAGACAATAGACATTGATTTAAAAAATAACTGAGTTTTCAGGTGCATTATTTTCCGGTTTTAAACATATCCATTAGATTATTGAATTCATAAGCAAGACCCGCATTTATCTGACTGATTTTTTCCATTTCATGAACAGCATTGTTAATCTGTTCAATACCCCTGGTCTGTTCATTGGAAGCAATTGATATTTCAGCCAGTTTTTTTCCTGCAATAACGGAAATGTCAATGACCTCATGCAATGCTTTATTGGTCTTGCTCACAAGGTTGTCTATCTGGCTAATCTTTACAACCGTGTCTTCAATAAGTTCTGTTGTGGTCTTTGCAGCCTCGGCTGAACCCAAAGCAAGATTTCTGACTTCACCGGCTACTACTGCAAAACCGGCTCCTGCTTCACCTGCTCTGGCTGCTTCAATACTTGCATTTAATGCAAGAAGATTGGTCTGGAAGGCAATGTCATCAATATTTTTAACAATCTTTGATGTCTCTTTACTGGCAACGTTTATGAGATTCATGGAATCCATAAGCTCAGTCATGGAATTATCTGATGTTTCAACAGCCTGGTTTACCTGCATCATGAGTGCGTCAGTTTGAGAAGCATTGTCAGCATTTTGCCTTATCATTGATGATATTTCCTCCAAAGATGCTGATGTTTCCTGTATATTGGCAGCCTGAACAGAAACGGATTTTGACAGCTCAGCCGAGATATGAACTGATTTACCTATAATTTTTCCCATGCTGTTGCTCATGTTATTGACTGCCTTAACAAGAGTATCAATCTCATCCCCGGTTTTGACACTCAGGTGAGTAGTCAGATCTCCTTTTGAAATTTTTACAATTCCTTTTATGGTTTCATAAATAGGAGTTAGAATTTTGTTTGCCGAAAAAATACTGACTCCAATGCTGAAAAAAATACTAATGCCGATGATTATTACAATCCAGTTAATCATCAGCTTAACACGGGATTTAACTTTATCATGTGCATTAACCATTTCAATATGGCCATGCCTGCTTATTTTCCTTGCCAGTAAAGATATTTCAGGTGCAAGAGGGATAATGGTATCTTCTACCTCCCTGTTAATTTTTTGATTTACCAGTGTCAAACCTTCAAAATCATCCCTGAAATCTTCAATTAAATAGGCAGTCTCTTTTGCATTATCATCTACAATACCTTCAAATTGATCCAGGATATAATCAACATCCTTTACAGCACTCTGATAATACTCCATATCCTTTTTCAATAAATACTGCTCAAAAGATAACTTAACATTCATGAATTTATACAATAAGGGCCATAAAGTAATATTGGTATCTGTTTGGTTTTCAAGCTCTTTTTGAATATCATTTCCCAGACTGCGCAAATCATCCTGGGATTTATTTATTGATTTATAGCGAATTACAATATTTCGATATTTTTCTATATAATCCTGGGTAAGAACTTCAATATTTTTAAATAAATCAGATTCTTTTTTTGATAATTTGATTGATTCGGCTCTTTTAAGGCCGGCTAAAACCTGTTTAATCTTTTTCTCTGCCAATTTATTATCTTCTTCCTTATTCAGATAAATAAATTTTTCAACAGACGCTCTCATGGAGGTTATTAAGGTTTCAAATTCATCTGCCAGACGAACCTTTACAGCAACATTGCTTACAAGATACTCAACCTGATTATCAACATCCCTTAAATGATAATAAGATATGAAACCGGCAGTTAATATCAGCAGAATGACAATAAAATAACCTCCAAACCACTTTATCTTAAGGCTGATTTTTAGCACAGATTACCTTTCTAAAATCTTACATCCACAAGAAAATAAGTGTGAAGAACAGACATATTGCTTTCAGTTTCTTGTCCATCCCTGGACCCGTAAAGATACATAAGCGGAAAATATTTATAATCCTGATATACAGCTCCAAGCCTGCAAAACATGTTATTTTTAATTATGGGCTGGATATAATAAAGTTCATATGCACTTCCGTTTACTCCAAGTTTATTTGTAAATTCTCCTGATGTATGAGTTGACAGTGGCAGCCAGTATTGGGAACCATAATTATATTCAAAACCGATATTGGGATATTTAAGGCTTTCAATGGGCAGAATATATTTCAAACCTGTGTAAAATGAATATCCTTCCTGTGTTTCTCCAAGGTCTCCGTGCAGGCTGTCACCAACCAAACCCACTTCATAACCTGGAGCCAGTACAGTACCTTGTGATGAGGGTTGAATATTCTGATAGGCAAAAGAAGCAAACCAGCCCAGTCCGCTGTCCATTAAATTATCAAATTGTACATGGATTGTGTATGTATCAGCTTCACCTGAGTCTTCTGGAGAGACTGCGCCTTCAACTTTTAAGGGTGTTAAATCAAAAACCTTGTAATAGCCAAGCCAGAAAAGAGAATCATTAACGCCTGGTATTTCCATATCAAAATTTGCACCGATCACCCTGGCTGAATCAAGATCAAGAGCCTGGTATTGAGAATAATTCTGGCTTACCTTAACATAAGCAAGCCTTGTCATGGAATTTTTTAAGCCTGTCCATTTTTCAAGAGACAGGTTACCCATAATTCCGTCAAACTCTCCGTCAACAAATAATTGCGCCCAGGTTGCTTTCCGGGTTGTGTAATTTTTAAACTCATAGGGAGGTGCATTGCTTGTGGGAAGGCGGCCCAATGTAAATGAAAGCGGGGTTTCCGGTATAAAATAATCAATATATGCTCTTTCCACATGAAGATTGCCTTCCTGCTCAGGTGTCATAAAAAACCGGGCATCCCATGTATCATTTTCATAATTTGTTGTTCCCCAATACTTAAGATAACTTAACCTGCCATGAAATATAAGATCTTTTGTAATATTTGAGCGCAGATTTAAACGAAGTCGTGTCCACCATAGTTCATCTATATTAGCATCTTCTTTTTGTGAAGAAAAATTCTGGCCGTCAGCTTTAATATCATCAAAATTCAAAAAATTCACCTGGGTACGGAACTCACCGCCAATCTGGATTTTATCAAGAATTGATTTGGTTTCCACCTTATCCAGCCTGTCTGAAATTTCTTCTACATCTGATTTAAGATATTTGACATCCTCTGTTATGCCTGAATCCGGGCTTATATCAGAATCCGGTTTAATATCAACATCAAGGGTTTTACTTTTTTCTGAATCCCGGGTGTTTAATTTCTGCTGCAAAGTTTCAATTTTTTTTTCAAGTTCATCCTGGCGTTTTAGAATCTTTTCCAACAAATCCTTTTCAATACTTATGGTTTCAGCTCCTGCATTAACAATCTGAAAACAAAAAATTGCTGTTATCATCAGTACCAATATATATCTTATCATTAATTCCTCCTTTTTTACCTGAATTTACCTGAATTTACCTGAGACCTGCTGCAATAGGCCGGTCAGAGTCTGCTGCATGACTTACCAGATATTCTTTTATCAATTCAATTTCCTGTTTTGATACAATGTCACTTATGTCTTTTTTCCTTTTATGTTTATCTCTGGCAAAAAAACGGTCCCACTGGCTTGAGGCATATTTAACAGGAGCAAAAACAGGGGCACTGCCTTCCTGAGTATGGCATTTGCCGCACTTCATGTTAAAAAGATTTTCACCGTCAGCAGACAGACCAGGATGCCATATGAGTAATAACAAAGGTGCAAGCAGTCCTAATATTACTTTTTTCATCATCCCACCTCCTGGGTTTTATAAATTAGAAATTAAAAATGATTTATCATATCACTTTTTTTAAGATCATTCAATTTTTATATGATAATCAATTAAGAAGAAATTGGAATATAGTTTTTTCCAGCAAAAAGGGATGTTAAGGAAGGGGATATGTGGGTAATGTTGTGATTATATTTTAGCTGCCTGATCTGCTTTTTTTAAATTAATCTGTTTTGAAAAAACCTCGTCCCAGTTCACATGAGCAGTTACTTTCATAAGAACAGCCAGTGTTACTACCGAGCCTATGGCAACTGCAAGACCGGTCATGCCTTTAAGAAAAAAACTGTATGAAAACAAGATCAGGAAAAAGACCTGTCCGGCCAGTGCTGCTTTCCATGGAAACTCTTTTCCCAGTGCAGCGCGTAAATAGCCTGTAACAAGTCCCAGTGAAATGATTGCAGAAAGTATAAATGATATATGGATATGCACAAGACCTGCCAGATATGAAAGCAGCAGATGAAATGCAAAAAATCCTGCTGCAACAAAAAGGTAGTGCATGGGATGAATATCAATCTTGTACATTATATTAATTGTGGCAATAAGAACAAAGAAAAAAAGCAGGCATACAGGTGCAAAATAAGTAATCCTTGATGTCAAAGGTCCTGGATTGATTTTTTCAGGAATAACAATTCCCATATCTGCATTGGTTATAAGATCTTTAGCCTGCCATGTAAGAACCATTCCTTCAACACTTTGCTCAGCAGACATTGGCGAAAGGCTTGTCCGGGTATAATCTACATTTCTAAAACCTGTTTTTGCAGTCAGGTTCAGATTCTGCACCCTTCCCACATTTTGGTCTGTCTTATATACCCATAAATCAAGGCCCCGTGTTTTATATTTAACCCTGAATGTTTTGCTTTCTCCAGGCTTAAGTTCAATAATATAGCCGATGCCTTCACTGGTATTTACTGAAACCCCAAGGGGGTTATCATCCAGAAAGATACCAAAATCATCATAGGTTGCACCTTTTGCAGGAAAGTTGTAATAAAGGCGGACTTTCTGGGTTACGGATTCATTGCCTGTAATTGTATATTTACCATTAAAACTGCATATATATGTTGAATACCAGATCAAACCTTTTTTCCGGTAATCAGGTGTAAGGATAACCTGAATATCATTTTTGGAAGGCATAAGCCAGCGCACCTGTTTACTCCCTGGAATCTCAACTGCAAAAGCTGGTGCCTGCTGTATCAGGGAACTGCCCCAAAGATTTTCAACCTGGGGTCCAAGTTTATAATAGTATTCATTTGAACGAAAACCGGTTGTAGTTCCAAGAATCCACCAGCCTGCACAGGCTATGAAAAAAACTATAAAAATT